>CAMCXM010000018.1 GCA_945883425.1 Spirosoma fluviale | reverse complement strand
TGTCGCAGATCCTGCTCTGGCAGAGAGCGTCCTCAAAGACATTTCATTGGGCTTCGCCCGCAAATTTCACACTCTCGTGTTCATTTGTCCGAAAGGGAAATTTAAAGGTGTGAATCAGACGATTAACATCCTAATGCGGAATCTGGGTTTAAAAAACAATCCCAATTCTTCTAAGTGAACCAAAAAAAACCCGGACAATATGCCCGGGATTTTCAGTGTGTTTTTTAACCAAAACGTCAAACACGTACGTGGTCGAGTAGAAAGTATTTTCGGGCGGTTTTCACCATTTCACTGGATCCAATGATCAATGGTGCCCGCTGGTGTAGTCTCTCTGGTTCGTAATCCAAAATTCGCTTATCACCATCGATGGCCATTCCCCCGGCTTGTTCAACCAAAAATGCAAGAGGGAAGCATTCATACAACAACCGTAGTTTTCCTTGAGGTGATTTGGTCGATTGTGGATACATAAAGATTCCACCTTTCAAGAGGTTCCGGTGAAAATCGGCCACAAATGAGCCGATGTACCGGGCTGAGTAGTTCTCGTCGTGGCAATACTGAATATAATCTTTGATCGGCTTCGGAAAAGTCGAATAACTGCTTTCGTTGATGGAGTAGATTTTACCCGTCTTCGGCATCCGCATGTTGGGATGGCTCAGATAGTATTCACCCAAAGATGGTTCGTATGTAAATCCATCGACACCTGCCCCACTCGTGAGGACCATCATAGTAGATGAACCATACAGAATGTAACCGGCCGCTACCTGTTGGGTACCTTTCTGCAGAATATCTTCCGGTCCCGGAGGCGAGCCAGCAGGGGATACACGACGATAAATGGAGAAAATTGTACCAACTGCCACATTCACATCAATGTTGGATGAACCATCAAGCGGATCGATGGCCACCACATATTTCGCATTGTAGTTACCGGTATCGATGAGTTCCTCGTCTTCTTCCGAAGCGATGGCACACACTTCCCCTCCGTTTTTCAACGCCCTGATAAAGCGAACGTTGGCCACCATATCCAACTTTTGTTGGTCTTCCCCGTGGTTGTTCTGGGCACCGTATGATCCGGAAATATTGGCAAGTCCGGCCCGGTTGATTTCCCTGTTTACAATTTTGGAGGCGATGGCGATGTCCCGAAGCAACTGAGAAAATTCTCCTCGTGCAAACGGAAAGTTATTTTGCTGCGTATTGATAAACCGGTCGAGGGTTGTACCAATGGGCAGAATCAATTGTTCAAACTGACCTTGAGATGGTGACATAGGAATCAGAGTTTTGTTTAAGCCAATTCCATTTGTTTTGGCGCACCTGCCATAATTCGTTGGTCCGCCAGTTCTTTGAATTTCTCAAAGTTCCGGATAAACTGACCCGCCAGATTATTGGCAGCCACATCGTATGCATTTTTATCGGACCATTGATCTCTAGGATTCAATACAAATACGGGAACTCCCGGAGCCGAAGTTGGCATCATCACACCAAAAACTGGGTGTGCCACATATTCAACCTGACTCAACTGTCCGTTCAAAGCAGCTGAAATCAGGGAACGAGTATGGGAAAGTCGCATACGAGACCCCACTCCTACCGGACCACCAATCCAGCCGGTGTTTACCAGCCATACCTGTACATTGGAACCGTTCATTTTTTCTCCCAACAACTGGGCATATTTACCAGGATGCAATGGAAGAAACGGCGCCCCAAAACATGAGGAGAAAACCGCTTTAGGTTCTTTCACACCTGCTTCTGTACCAGCAACTTTTGCTGTATAACCCGACAAAAAGTGAAACATAGCCTGTTCAACCGTTAACCGGGAGATCGGAGGCAAAATTCCCTGTGCATCAGAAGTAAGGAAGAAAATATGAGATGGTGGAACACCTGTAGAAAGCTCCTTTGCACTTTTAATGTAGTGAATGGGATATGAAACACGGGTATTTTCGGTTACCTCGCCGTTCGCATAATCAACAGTTCGGGCTCCTTCTTCAAAGCGGGTATTTTCGAGAACCGATCCAAACCGGATCGCGTTGTAAATATCAGGTTCTCCTTTTTCGCTGAGGTTGATTACTTTGGCATAGCACCCTCCTTCGAAATTGAAGACTTCGTTACGGGCCCAACCATGTTCGTCATCTCCAATCAGCTTTCGGTTCGGATCTGTAGATAAGGTTGTCTTACCAGTGCCTGATAAACCAAAGAACAAAGCGGTTTGTCCGTCGGCTCCTTCATTGGCCGAGCAGTGCATGGAAAGAACGCCGTGTTGAGTTGGCAGGGTGAAATTAAGGACAGAGAAAATTCCTTTCTTGATTTCACCTGTGTAGCCTGTTCCACCGATGATGATGCATTTCTCGGTAAAATTGATGATGGCAAAATTGGTGTTTTTCACGCCATCGACGGCCGGATCCGCAAAAAACTCCGGGTCATTGATAACAGTCCACTCCGGAACAAATGATGCCTGATCTGCCTGAGAAGGCCGAATGAACATATTATTCACAAAGAGATTGTGGTAAGCAAGGGTATTGATCACCCGTACTTTAATCCGATACTGTTCCGAAGCACAGGCAAAAACATCTCTGACATAAAGATTTTTAGCCTTCAGGTTTTCAATGAGTTTGGCTTTGAGATTGGTAAAAACCTCCGGAGTAGTGGGATGATTAAACTCTTTCCACCAGACCTGGTTTTCAGTAAGTGCATCCCGAACGATGAATTTATCATCAGGTGCACGTCCTGTGTACTTTCCGGTATCGCACATCAGTGCACCGGTGTCGGTGAGAAACCCCTCTCCGTCCCCCAAACTTCTTTCGATTAGTTCTGCAGCAGGAAGATTCCAGTAAACATTGCCTGACGTTGAAAGTTCTACCGCTTCCAGCCCGGACAGGGCGGATTTAATGCCAAACTCTTTCATTATGGTTAAAATTGGTGTATTAATAGGAGGAGAACTTCAAATATTTCAATTTCTCCTGGTGCAAATTTCTGGAAAAAAAATCGAGTTTAACAAAATTATATTTGCTTTTTCCTAAAAATTCAAGCCAATAAACGGAATTTACTCATCAAATAAAACCCAATTCCAATTTAAACCAAATAATCTACTAATTCCGTACATAAACCCCATCTACTATTTCATATTGGTTAAGTACAATTAACCTGTTCATACAACTAAAACGTGTCCGTTCGTGAGCTGGAGTAGTTTTCAGAAAAATTCAATAAGCCCCCTTATTTCAAACAGGCATTTCAGAATAAAAACATCTTTTCTTCTGAAATACCCCGAAAAAACAAGGGGTATTCCTAAACCTGAAAAGTGAACAAAAACTCGATGTTTCTAAATTTATCGCATTCTTAAAATGCATCCTCAATGTGAAAGATATCAAATCGCGATGGAGTACCCGTCACTGATACAATATCGAACCGAATGAATCCGCTATATTTTTTTTCATACTGGTAAGACTCTGATGCCATTTTTATCCGTTTCGCCTTTGCTTTGGATACAAACGATTCCGGATGGCCATAGTCTGAATTCTTACGGGCTTTCACTTCTACAAAAACAAGAAGATTTCGGATTCTGGCAATCAAATCGATTTCAAACTTCTGCCAGCGCCAGTTTCGCTCCACGATTTCATATCCCTTTTCCAGAAGATATTCTTCCGCTTTCATTTCACCCCAGTTACCAATGGTGGTTGTCTTCTCCAAAGTATAGAACTTGGCTTATACTGAAAGTAATGAAATGTCTACCGGAACGAAATTCCCCAATCAATCCTATGACTGCTCCCTGGTTCCAGAAATTGGATGCCATCCTGAAGGGTTTGCAACGCATTGGCAATACAGGTCATTGGTTCAATCGCTAATGATTTCCGATCGGGATGTGTGTAAATCTGAACATAACGGTACCCATCAACACCTACTTCCTGCCAGATGGAAAACTTGAGTTTTTGAGCCGGATCGAGAATCTGAATCCGGTAAACATCACAGGGATTCAATTTAAAACCTGTATCCAGCACGGTCTTGCCGAAATGTTGCGGCGAGTCAAATACGTGGTATGGCATCTTGTTTCCCGTTGGAATCATTCGCTGATCTACTTCCAGAGCAACTACATCGGGAAAGCTGACAATCAGATCGTCCAACTTCGAACCCGAACTAAAGTAAGGATGCCAGCCAAACCCAAACGGCATGATGGAAGTGCCAAGATTGGTAACCTGCGTTTTTACGGCCAGCCCTTCATTATCTGTAACGATGAATTCTACGTCGATCTGGTAGTGAAACGGGAAAGCAGAATCCGGAAGTGATGATGAGCAGGTCAGGTGAATCAGTGCCATTTCAGAAGTAGCAGATATTTCTACCACATCAAATTTCCGGTTGTGTAAAAGTCCGTGAAGGGAATTATTCCGATCTGGTTCGTTCACTGGAAATGAATATACTTTTCCCTCCCAATTCCATTTACCATCCTGAAGCCGGTTTGGAAATGGGAACAAAAAGACACCTTTGTAAGCAGAAGAAGTCTCTTCCAGATCCGATTCAAGAACACAACCATCGATCACATTCAGGTAACGACCATCTCTTGTTGGTATGTAAAAAGCATTGAGTGCAGCCCCATTGTCGGGCAATACCTCGAGCCGAACCCCGGAGGAATTCCAGGCAACGAGCTTTCGGACAGGTCCAAAGTCTTGGCATTCAATAAAAAACATAAAAATGCAATTGGTTTCTGCAATACTTCAATCCAGTAGCTTTTTGCCCTCGGAATCGGCGTTCAAATGAATGGAAATTCCAATTGATTTCAAATCCGGATTGCTGGTAAAACAAGTAAACCACAAAAAATCAGCGCATAAATCCAGGAATCTTACCCTGCATACCGCTCATTTTCTTCATCATCTTCCGCATTTCCTCAAACTGCTTCATTAGATTATTTACTTCCTGAATGGTCTTTCCACTACCATTGGCAATTCGTTTTCTGCGATTGCCCAGAATCAGATCGGGATTTGCTCTTTCTGCCGGAGTCATTGATTGTATCATGGCCACAATCGGCTTGAAGGCGTTATCATCAATCTCCACATCCTTCATCATTTTACTCACACCCGGAATCATGGAAATCACATCTTTAAAATTTCCCATTTTCTGAATCTGCTCAATCTGAGACAAGAAGTCATCAAAATCAAACTTATTCTTCCGGATTTTCTGATTGATACGTCTTGCTTCTTCCTCATCGAAAACCTGCTGTGCTCTTTCAACCAGTGAAATCACATCACCCATTCCCAGAATTCGCTGCGCCATCCTATCCGGATAGAACACATCGACACCGTCCAGTTTCTCAGATGTTCCAATAAATTTGATGGGTTTTTCAACCACTGCCCGGATGGAAAGAGCGGCACCACCACGGGAATCACCATCGAGTTTGGTGAGGACAACGCCATCAAAATCAATTCGTTCGTTGAAGGTTTTGGCTGTATTAACAGCATCCTGACCTGTCATGGCATCCACCACAAACAAGGTTTCGGAAGGATTGATGGCACGCTTGATGTTCTCAATCTCCTTCATCATCTCCTCGTCCACGGCAAGTCGACCTGCTGTATCCACCACCACAATTTTCTTATGGTTGGCTTTGGCATATTCGATTCCTTTCAGTGCGATTTCAATCGGATCTTTACTTTCGGGCAATGTAAAAACATCGACACCCGCCTGTGCTCCAACCACTTTGAGCTGTTCAATCGCCGCGGGACGGTACACATCACACGCCACCAGCAACACCTGACGGCCCTGCTTTTTGAGCATTGCTCCCAGTTTTCCTGTGAAGGTTGTTTTACCCGAACCCTGCAAACCCGACATCAGAATCACGGCCGGATCACCCCGAAGATTCATGTCGGTTTTGCTGCTTCCCATTAAACGGGTAAGCTCATCGTACACGATTTTGGTTAAGAGTTCGCCTGGCTTTACAGCAATCAGAACTTCCTGACCCAGTGCTTCTTTCAGGATATTTTCCGTAACAGACTTGGCCACTTTAAAGTTCACATCGGCATCGATGAGGACCTTGCGGATTTCCTTCACCGTGGAGGCGACGTTGATTTCGGTAATTCGGCCCTGACCTTTCAGGGTTTTAAATGCACGGTCAAGCTTACTGCTTAAATTCTCAAACATAAATGGATCGTATTCTCAAATCGGGGGCGCAAGTTAGTGATTCAGTTGCTTGAAAAAACGATGCCGTCCTTGAGAAACGAAAATCTTTTGGTTCTTTCCCAAATAAAGGTGTGGCTCGTCTGCCTGCATTTTTTACTTTTGCCTCCATGTTGAAATATACCAAGTCGTACTTATCCAAACTTGAAGATCTGGTGACAGAGGGAGGGTATCTGGTTCGGTATGAACGAGGCAATTTCAAATCCGGATACTGCATTCTGAAGGACCATAAGATGGTACTGATCAACAACTTTTTACCCCTCGAAGGAAGGGTAAACTGCATGTTTGAACTGGCAAAACTTCTGCCACTGGACGAGTCGGCTCTAACCGATAAAAGCATTAAACTATTTCACGACATCCGGTCACCAAAACTGCCTTACCCGGAAATTTCTTTTGAGAAAGTAGACTGACATCAATTTGAAAATAACCTTTCTGGGAACCGGCACATCGCAGGGCGTCCCGCTTATAGCCTGCTTATGCCCTGTGTGCCAATCACTGGACTACCGGGACAAACGATTGCGTACTTCTGTGATGATCGAAGACGGCGCACATACGTTTGTGGTGGATGCCGGTCCTGATTTTCGCCAGCAGATGCTTCGGAACAATGTCCGAAAACTGGACGGTCTACTCATCACCCACGAACACAAGGACCATGTAGCCGGACTGGATGATGTGCGGGCTTTTAATTACATTCAAGACAAGTCGATGCCTGTGTACGCATTGCCCAGAGTACTTGACCGCATTAAAATTGAATTTGCATATGCATTCGCGGAGAAAAAATATCCGGGTGTTCCGCAAATCGAACTGATCGACATTGAACATGATCCGTTTTCATCGGATGGCTTACGTGTTGTTCCAATACCGGTGATGCACGCCAAACTGCCGATACTGGGTTTCCGGTTTGGCGATTTCACCTATATAACCGATTGCAATTACATAAGTCCGGAATCAATGGAACTGATCAAAGGAAGCAAAGTTCTGGTTCTGAATGCCCTGCAGAAAACACAACACATTTCGCACTACACATTGGATGAGGCAGTTGCCGTTGCCAATGACCTGGAAATCCCGAAAGTATATTTTACCCACATCAGTCATCGCCTGGGTTTGCACAAGGAAGTGGAAAAAGAACTGCCTGCTCACATACGGTTGGCAAACGATGGCCTGACGATTGAAATTTAAACAAGCAATCTCTGTTTCCGTTTTTACATTATGAATTTCTGGAAAAATCTCTCCTCCCTTCCTGAATGGAAGTCAGCGTTGGAATCGTCTTCTCAAAAACCAGTCCTCGTCCTGAAGCACAGCACCCGATGCTCGATCAGCGTAATGGCCCTGGATCGTTTTAACCGGAACTGGAAACCGGAAGATGCTGAACTCTTTACACCTCTTTATCTGGACCTCCTCTCCTACCGGGAAATATCGAATGCCATTGCTGCAGACACAGGAGTGGAACATCAATCGCCTCAGGCCATTTTATTGAAGGACGGTATCGCTGTTTTATCGGAAACCCATCAGGCCATCCGCATTGAAAATTTCAGGGATAAAGCCACGGAAATGGCGAATGGTTAATTCCTAAAAACTGAACGTGATTACCTGCTCAATATCGGGATGCAGGCTGAATGACACCGGACAGGTTAACGCTGCTCTTCGGAGCATTTCTTTCTGGTGATCAGTAGCTTCTGGATTGGGCCAGACAAAATCAATTTCAATTTTAGAAATCCTTCTTGGGTTTGCAGCCATGTGCTTTGTAATGGTGGAGTGCATTCCTTCCAGATTTATGTTTTCCCGCTCCGCATAAATCCCCATCAGCGTCATCATACAGGAAGATAATGCTGCACAGACTGTATCGGTGGGAGAAAACGCTTCTCCTTTTCCATTGTTGTCGACGGGTGCATCGGTGATAAACGACTGACCAGATGAAGAATGACGAACCTCTGTACGAAGTCCTCCCAGGTATTTTCCTGTTGCTGTTGCCATGAGATTTGGAGATAGACGATTGTTTTCTGAAATTTGAACGCAAGAATACAGGATGAAGCACCTATTTCCATTCCTCTTTTTTATTTCCTTTTTCACAGCTACCCAAAATCTCCGGGCTCAAAGCGACGAACTTTCCTATACAGAAGAGCTTTCCTATGGTGTCAATTTCAATACCAACGCCGGAATGATTGGCGGACTGAACTTTAAATGGGCAAAGGCGAAAGGTAACCGTCAATTCCAGAGTTTTGGATTTGAACTGGTGAATGTGAAACATCCGAAAGAATATCGGATTGCAAGTCAGGAAACAGGAAACTCCTTTATCGGCTACAAAACGCACTATCTTTTTTCACTTCGGCCATTTTACGGAAGAGAATTCACCATTTTGCGGAAAGCCGCTGAAGAAGGGGTTTTCGTGAATCTCATTGTAGCAGGCGGACCCAGCCTTGGATGCAGGAAGCAGTATTATGTTCTCTACCGGGATTCTCCCCAACAGGACAGTCCATATTCCAGCATTCCCTATACTGAAGGTGCGAATCTGGGTCAGATCAATGGTGTGGGCAGCTTTTCAGACGGCTTAAACAACATGAACTACACCCTTGGTATTCATGGAAAACTGGGGATTTCATTTGAATTTGGCCAAATCAAAAGTTCCATTGCCGGACTGGAAGTGGGCATACTCGCTGAAAAATTCACCAAACCACAGGCCATTATTGCTTATGCTCCCGCTAAAAGCTTTTTTTCTTCAGCTTACATATTGTTGTATTTCGGAAAGAAATACTGATTCTGTCAAGACCTTCAGGTTCCGAAAAGCCGCCAGTGATTAAGAAAAATACCGGTTGCCATCGCCGCATTGAGCGATTCAGCTTTACCGAAGGACGGTATCGACAAGACCGATTCTTTCACTTTCAGCCAATCTGCATTTAATCCGTTTGCTTCACTGCCAATCACCAGAGTTGACTTACCGGGAAACCGAAAATCATAGAGATTCTGTCCGTTCATATCAGCAGCAAACCATGGCCGGTCTGATGCTCTGAGTAAATCCGCATTCAGGACCACCTGCCGGATTCGTAAAAAAGACCCCATTGTGCTGGCAATTACTTTGGGATTATACCACTCCACACAATTTCCCAGACAGATAACTTCTTTAACACCAAACCAGTCTGCCAGACGGATGATCGTACCCAGATTACCCGGATCACTGATTTCATCCAAAGCTAACCATAGATTTTGACTGGGATCAGGAATGGATTGCGGGGATTTCTGTCTTGCTATCAACAGGGCCGCATTGTTGGTTTGAAAATTTCCCAGTGAAGAAAGCTGGTCTTCAGAACAGATCCAGATTTCCTTTTTAAAGGTTTCTGTTGCCTTAGGATTGGACTTTAAAAACCGCTCTGTACAGACCAGGGATTCACATGGCCAGCCATCTTCCAGCGTTTCTGAAACAGCCTTACTTCCTTCCACCAGAAACAGTCCCGTTTCCTGCCTGTATTTTTTCTGCTGCAAGGCCCGTATTTGTTTGGCCTGATTCTGGCTCAATCCAGTCATTTCCGATTACTTTTGAGCCCGAAGATATCTGTAATAATTACCGATTGAAGATTTCGCTCAGAAAAATACCCCGTTCCGGAATCATCCGGCTTCTGATGCTCTGTATTTCAGTGCTTTGCCTGAATAGTTGCATCACAGCCCCATTTCTCAAAAAAGGACAGTATCTGCTGATCAACCAAAAAACAAAAGGGAACAAAAACATTCCCAATGAAGAACTGGAAGTTTTGTTCCATCAGAAAGCGAATCGAAAAATCCTTGGGACAACACCTTATCTGGGATTTTATTTTTTTGGAAAGAGTATTTGGGATACCAACCGGGTACGTCGTCAGCTGAATGAAAAGCTGGCTTACTACAACAACAAAATAGCGGACCTTCCACCCGGTTCATTTAAAGACTCAATGGCCCTGGAGGTGAAAAAAGAAAGCCGTACCAAGAAATATTATATTCGGCTGTTAGAAGGAAACTGGTGGATGCGTGTTGTGGGTGAACCTCCCGCCATTTACGACAGTGCACAGGCACGGGAGTCTTTGTCCGAAATCCGGAAATTCCTTTTCAACAAGGGCTATTTTGACAGTAAAGTCCGAATCCAGGAAGACACCTTCATCGGAGGAAATGTAGCCGTGAAATACATCATCACCGAAAACCAGCCCCACCGGATCCGAAGGGTGCGCTACCTGACCGATGATTTCCGGCTATCGAGACTGATCGACAGTGTCCAGAGCGATCTGGAGGTGAAACCCGGCACCATTTACAACAAAGCCAATATTGACTACGACCGGGAGTTTCTCGAAAGAACGTTCCGGAACAAAGGCTACTTTTCTTTTAGCCGCGAGTACATTTCCATTGTGGCCGACACATCTGAATCGGAGGCCGCAACAAAGTCCGATTCCGTCCTTCTGAAAGAAAAACCCGAGTTGTTTTCCCGGCTTGGATGTGACGTCATCATGACGGTTCGGAACCCGGAAACAGGCCGTCATAAGGCATTTGTGATGGACAAGATTTCCTTCCAGTTGAATGAATCGGATTCTTCTCAGGGAAAATACATCGATACTCTTTACAATGGAGTCCGCTACAGTTTCGAAACCCGGAAGCGATATTCACTCGGGATTATTGACAGCAAAGTGCTGGTTCACCCAGGTCAGTATTTCAATTACTCCAAAATAACCAACACACAGGCACAGCTTTCATCCATGGATATGTTCCGGTTTGTGAATCTGGCACTGGACACTCACCAGCAGAAAATGAATCTTCGGATTGTAGCAAACCGACTTCCGAAATACCAGGGCTCCGAAGAATTGGGAATGCTGATGAGCCAGGGTTCACCCGGACCTTATTTTGATGTGGGCTTGAAAATCAGGAACATTTTCGGCGGGTTCGAAGTTTTTGAAGCCAACCTGCGCTATTCTCAGGAAGGTCAGTTGTCGACATTCCTTCCTCAGGGAGTGGTGTATCGGGCGAGAGATTTGAGCATCTCATCTTCCTTTACTATTTCCAAGATTCTTTTTCCTTTCAAACTGAATCCGAGAATCTTTGAATACAATCCAAAGACCCGGTTTCTGTTTAGCCTCACCGCATTGAAGCGACCGGAATACACCCGAAATCTGGTAAAAGGAGCCTTGATTTATACCATGCAGCTTTCTCCTTCCAAGCAGATTGGTATTTCTCCTATTGACGTAACGGTGAACATTACCCCCGAACAATTTCTTAATAAAGACTACCTCGAACAGCTTGTTAATTTTTCTGGTTTGGGCCAGAGTGTGCGGCAATCTTTTCAGACGGCGGTTGTAACCAACTTCAACGCTTATTATATGTACAACACCAACCAGAGCGGGCAGAAAAAAAGAGCTCGCTATTTCAGGTTAAATGTGGAGTATGGCGGTGAAATACTGCATCAGATTTTGCAGAATGTATTACGACTGGAAACCAATCAGATTGGCCAGTTCAAGACATTCCGGTACGCCAAAACAAGCGCTGACTTCCGGATTTACAGACCTTTATCCAAAAACACGTTGCTTGCATTCCGTCTTTCAGGAGGTGTGGCAGTTCCGATTGGAGGTTCGCGGGTTCTGCCATGGGAAAAATACGCGTTTGCAGGTGGAAGTAACAGTGTTCGGGCCTGGCTTCCTCGCCGTCTTGGTCCAGGGTCGTATGCACCCGAAGGATCAGATCCAAACAATCTAAAAATCGAACAGCCTGGTGAGTTGATATTGGAATCCAGTATAGAGATTCGTCAGAAACTGATTAGCTTTCTGGAAGGAGCTGTGTTTGCAGATGCCGGCAATGTTTGGAACCTTAAAAAAGATATAGAAAGACCCGGGGCTGAAATCACGCCGTTTTTTATCAGGCAGGTTGCTCTGGGTGGTGGATTCGGAATCCGTTTTGACTTTTCCTTTCTTATTATCCGTGTGGATGCAGCCACCAAACTATACAACCCTGCGTTTGCCAGCGAATCAGACAAGTGGCAGGTCAAAAATCTACGGCTCAATCGCCCTTTTGGTGTAAAAGGCCAGACATTGCTGAATGTTGGAATCGGTTATCCGTTTTAATCATCCTCATCATCAATCATAGCATTTTGAAGAATGCTCTTGAGCTCGGTCAATGCATGGTTGTCCTGATGCTTTGCCGCCTGTTCGATCCCTTTTTTCCAAATATCCATGGCCCGTTCTTTTAGTCCGATCGCCGCAAAACAAGTTCCTGCCTGATAATAAAGCGGCACGTAATCAGGGAATTCCAGCAGCATATTTTCCCAGAAAGGCTGGCCATCGGATGGTGAAATCCTGGAGTATTCCAAACAGCGGGCGTAGTGAAGAAAAGGATCTTTCGGGTCTTCTTCCAGCATGAGTTCGATCTGTTGAATCCTGTCGTTGGATTTCATTTTTTTATGATTGGTTAATCCGGGCGGACAAATCTACTTTTTCCATTCCAAAGCTGGTTCATTCTGATTGAGGCAACACCGATTTTGTCTTTGTAGGGTATTCAAACCGTACTTAGCCTGAACCGCAAGAAAAATCACATCTTTCATGAATTGCCTCCATATCGCATCACTCTTCCTCACTCGTATTTTCAGCTGTTGCCTTGATGTCATACGCACCTTCCAGCACAATGGCCAGCGATTCCGGTCTGGTTGCTTCCGGAAAAATCACCTCTGTCCACTCGCCTTCCTGAATACCAGTTTGCACCTGCAATGCGGTAAAAGTCCGGGTGCCAGGCTTCTGCAGAAAAACCACACTTGATTTCCCTTGCGTTACGATTGCGGCAGTTGGCAATGCCCAGACGCTCCGTCCTTTTGTCCGGATGCTGGCAGTCAGTTGCATATTTGGAATCAGTCTCTGGTCAGCATCATCAATATGCGCATGTACCTGAACCGTGCGGTCCTGATTGATTTTCCGGTTGATCAGGTAGACCGATGCATGGTAGACTTTTTCATGGTTCCCGGTGAGAGAAAATTCCAGACGTTGTCCTACGGCAATGCTGGCCAGATCTTTTTCGTACACCATCAGTTCGGCATGAATGTGATCGAGATTCACAATCTCACAGAGCAAATCGTTGGGTTGCACAAAACTGCCAAGGTTGATTCCTACTTTGGTGACGTATCCATCTATGCTCGAACGAACCACCATTTGCGAGCGAAGGATTCCTTTTTCAATGTCCTTCACCTGAAAGCCCAGCATTTCCAGACGGGCGGCCAGACCTTTCTGGGTGTTTTTTAAACTATTGAGTTCCGCTTCGCTTTGTTCAGCGGCTTTAGAAGATGCTACATTTTCCTTCGCCAGTTCCGATTGCCGGTTGAATTCTTTCTGCAAAAACGGAATGCGACTGTAATTGGAAAGATACTCCTGCTGAAGAGTGAGGTAATCCGGATTTTCGAGCACACACAAGGGATCGCCTTTGTGCACATGGAGACCCTGAAGCAGGTCGGTGGATTTTACATATCCGCTGGCCATAGCGGAAACCGAAACCAGATTCTGAGGTGGAACATCCAGTATTCCATTGGCCCGGATGATGGTCGAAAGTTCTCGTTTTTCAACGGTTCCCACACGGATACCGGCATTTTTCATCTGGACTTCTGTCAACACCACTTCGTTGGGGATGGCCGTCTCTTCTTTCGGCGGCTCTTTAGACGAATTGCCTGAACAGGAGGCCAGTAAAAGAATGAGAACAAGAAAAAAAGATGAATATAGTTTATGGAGCTTGTTCATGATTAAAATCGGGAATGAGTTAAAAATTTCAGTTGAAGGACGGATAAAGCAAACTGGTGCCGTTCTGTTGTGAGTTGTTCTTCGGTTTGCAGACTCCGCCGAATGGCCACTCCCAGTTCCAGAATGCCCGAATTGCCGGTCTGGTAATTCCGGAAAGCAGATGAACGGATCAACCTCGCCGTCGGCAAAGCCTGTTCTTCCAGATAACGGATCATATCACTATGCATACGAATGCGGGCACGAACCTGATTGATTTCACTTTCGATATCCAGACGGATCGCATTGGATTGCTCAGCCTTAGACTTTGCGAGCAAATCGGCAGCTTTGATCCGGGCCCTGGCCGGTTTCTGCCAGACCGGAAACTGAAGGCCCATACTAAAACCCTGAAAGCGGTTGCCATATCCGGCCACTGTTCCGTTTTGCAATGGTATTCCCCTCAACGACTGATTGAAATACCACAGCGTGATATCGGGAAGAAGCCTTGTTTTTTCAAGTTTCCAGTTCGACAAAGCCGTTTCCAATTCCCTTTTTGAAAACTGTACATGCAGATTGGAGTCGGCTTTGGATGTTTGCGATGCCGTATCAGCTGGCTGCCATTCAAACGGACGGTCCTCAAAATCGGTCTGGGTATCCGTCTGCGTAAGACTGCGGATCCGGGATGTTACGATGGCCTCCTCCCCTTCTTCCAATTTCAGCATCGCTTTTATTTCGTGTGACTGACTTTGCGCCATGGCATAATCCAGCTGATTGGTTTCGCCCTGACGAAAACGCAAACCGGCCGCTTTTTCAGAGACCTGAAACAAGGAGTCCAATGTCTTCAGATAGCGGATTTTGTTTCGGATAAAGTGAAGATTTTCGAATGCCATCCGCATTTCAAACCGGATGTTCTGCCGCGACATTTCAGCCTGAGTTCCGGCTTCTTTCGCCTGGGCTTCAAATTGCTCCCGAATTCGGGTGAAAACAATCGGCATGGGAAGACTTTGGCCAAGGGTAAAATTCTGGTCCTGGTAATAGCTGTTGTATTGCCCGTACTGAAGTCCGATCTGAAACTTACCCGGATCAATGGCCGATTTTTTCAGTTCCTGCTTTGACTGAAACTGCAGGTCCGCAAACCGGACCGAAGGATGAAGCCGGATGGCTTGTTCTTCCGCTTCGAGGTACGTCATTTTTGTTTTGGTCTGAGCCGAAGTTGGTGAAGCAAGACAACCCATCAGCAAGAGCAGAGCCAAAGTTTGGAGTCCTTTCTTCCCGGACGAATTTTCGAACATAAAATACAGAACCGGAAGAACCAGCAGTGTAAGCAACGTCGCCGAAACCAACCCACCAATCACAACGGTTGCCAATGGTTTCTGAACTTCGGCACCAGCGCCGTGCGACAAGGCCATGGGGAGAAATCCAAGTGAAGCCACCATGGCCGTCATGAGAACAGGCCGCAACCGCACACGGGTCGATTCAAAAACCACGGTCCGAAGGTCATCTTCGCCGTCCTTTCGCATGCGATTGAATTCAGACATCAGAACAATTCCATTCAGGACGGCGACTCCAAACAAGGCGATAAAGCCAACACCCGCCGAAATACTGAACGGCATATCCCGAATCCAGAGGGCGACAATTCCACCGATCGCCGAAAGCGGTATGGCCGAAAAAATGAGAACACTTTGTTTGATGGAACCAAACGTAAAAAACAGCAGAACAAAAATGAGGGCCAGTGCCGCCGGAACCGCCACCTGAAGTCTGGCTTTGGCTTCCTGCAGATTTTTAAATTGTCCGCCAATGGAAATGGAATAGCCTTCCGGCAGTTTCAATTTCCGGTCGATCACCGATTGGATTTCGGCCACCAGACTTTCCACATCGCGATCCCGCACATTAAAGGCCACCATAATCCGGCGGTGCGTATTGTCACGCTGGATTTGGTTTGGACCAAGCTGAAATTTGACCTCAGCCACTTCAGACAAGGGAATCTGGATTCCGTCCGGCGTTTGAACATACAAAGACTGAAGGTCTTCCAATCGTTCCCGATGGGTTGAATCGAGACGGATGACGAGGTCAAATCGCTTTTCACCTTCATACACCTTTCCGGCAACGGACCCTGCAAAGGCGGTCTGAATGGTTTTGTTAACATCTTCTACCGACAATCCATAACGGGAAAGTTTTTCTCTCTGGATCCGGGCCACCATTTCCGGCAAACCGGCGACTTGTTCGATGTACAAATCCTGTACCCCGTCAATGTGGTCAATCAGTTTACCCAACTGGTCTGCAGATTTCGCCAGAAGATCCAGATCGTCTCCGTAAATCTTTATGGCTACATCCTGTTTGGCCCCCGTCATAAGCTCGTTAAACCGCATCTGAATGGGTTGCTGAAAACCAAAACTGACACCCGGAATCGCTGCAAGACTGGCCTTCATTCGTGACACCAGTTCTTCTTTTGAAGAGCCGTCAGGCCATTCGGATTTGTCTTTCAACAGGATCATCAGATCACAGGCTTCGAAAGGCATCGGATCCGTTGGAATTTCGGATGTGCCGATTTTCCCCACCACCTGCCGCACTTCCGGAAACTGTTTTTGCAGAATTTCTGCTGCTTTCAGCGTTACGTTGATGGTTTTATCCATCGACGTTCCGGGAATGAGTCGGGTTTCCACAGCCAGGTCACCTTCGTCCAGACTTGGTATAAATTCGCCACCCAATGTTAAAAACAGTGCAAGACTGGCCGAAAACAGGATCACAGCCACCAGCACCACCCATCTTCTCCAGATAATAAAACCGGAAAGCAAAGGCGCATATCCCCGGTAAATCCAGGCCATTAACCGATCAGAAAAAGTGGCTTTCAGATTGATTTTTTTACTGAGGAACAAAGCGGATGCCATGGGAACATAGGTCAGACTCAGGATCGAAGCACCCGCAATGGCAAAGGCAACCGTCTGTGCCATCGGACGGAACATTTTACCTTCTATACCCACCAGAGCCAGAATCGGCAGGTAAACAATCAGGATGATGATTTCTCCAAATACAGCGGAATTCATGATACGGGAAGCCGAATGGTGTACTTCTTCGTCCATCTGTTGTTGGTTGAGAGAACCCGTTCGCCTTCCGTCAAGCAAATGATGAAGAGTCGCCTCCACAATAATGACGGCCCCGTCCACAATCAATCCGAAATCGATGGCACCCAGCGACATCAGGTTTCCGGAAACGCCAAACAGATTCATCATACCGAGAGCAAACAACATGGCCAGCGGAATGACAGACGCCACAATCAAACCCGCTCTGAAATTTCCCAGAATCAGAACAAGGACGAAAACCACGATCAAGGCACCTTCGAGCAGGTTGTTTTCTACGGTTGTTACGGCCCTTTTCACCAGATCCGAACGATCCAGATAGACGGTTACTTTCAGACCTTTGGGCAGCATTTTTTTCACTTCTTCCATCCTTTCGCGGACGGCACGGCTCACTTCACCGGAATTTTCACCTTTGAGCATCAGTACAATTCCACCGACACCTTCGCCTTTGCTGTCGACCGTCAAAGCCCCGAACCGAACGGAATGTCCGAATCGCATTGTGGCCACATCTCGGATCAGCAATGGCAAACCGGACTCATTTTTTCGGACCACTATCTCTCCGATTTCATCCAGACTGGTCACCAGTCCTTCACTTCTGATAAACCAGGCTTGCGGACCTTTTGCAATGTAAGCTCCACCGGAATTGGCGTTGTTGTGCTGCAAAGCGTCGAACACCTGTGAAAGCGACAAACCAAAACTGCGGAGCCGTTCCGGATCAATCGACACTTCGTATTGCTTGAGGTTCCCTCCAAAACTGCTTACATCAGCCACGCCTTTTGTTCCAAGAATCGCACGGCGGACGGTCCAGTCCTGAATGGTCCGTAACTGGCTGAGGTCAAATCGATCTTCGTACCCCTTTTCTGGTTCCAGCACATATTGGTAAATCTCCCCGAGGCCGGACGAAACAGGACCCAGTTCAGGTCTGCCAATACCGGGAGGAATGAGTTCTGTCGCAGAAACGAGTCGTTCTGAAACCAGTTGTCTGGCACGGTAAACATCCGTTTCATCTGTAAATACAGCCGTTATAACCGACAATCCAAATCTTGAGATGGAGCGGATTTCGACCAGATCGGGTATGTTGGAAAGGCCCAGTTCCAAAGGTGCCGTAATCAGCCTTTCCACTTCCTGTGGTGACAACGAAGGCGAATACGTGATCACCTGAACCTGGTTGTTGGTGATATCGGGGACAGCGTCGATGGGCAGCTTCATTGCCGACCATCCACCCCAGAAAATCAGGGCTATGGTTAATATTCCAATTATGAGTTTGTTCTTAACAGAGAACAGAATGATTCGGTCTAGCATATTTTTTACGGGTAAAATGGATGTCCGGTCTTATCAGTGATCTGACAGAGTTTGATGAACAACCGGAATGAAAGGTTGAGACGGTTCAGAGGACTGAAACCTGAGAAAAAATCAGACTAGCCGGGGAGGCTGCCAAATGTGTAAAAAGTGGGCCGAAACAAACAGATTGGGTTCTGGGAAAGAGGTGACGTTTACATATTCAAAATCGGCCAGAAATTGAATGGAGAAATGCGGAATCACGTAGACCAGGCATGGCAGTGAGTGCTTCACAAAAGGCAGATTCTCGTGTTCCGTATCGCATTCTTTCTTTTCTTTATAATGATCTTCCAGAAACGTCTGGAAATCAAGATTTCCCCCAACCTCATCATTGTGCTGAACATAATGCCGGATTAAGGTGGGAATTTTTGCCAGCTCTTCTGCATCGTTGTTGGGCATGACGCCTCCCAGCAACATCCAAAACGCAAGAAGAAATGAAAAGACTGGCTTCATGTGATCACAAAACTAACGAAATCCATTTTTGGAATGAGTCTGAATACCACCCGAACAAAAAGAAAAAGGCCGCTTCTTTTATGAAACGGCCTCAAGCTCTGTGAAGTAAAATATGGAATTGTGGTTACAGTTTCACAATCCGACGAATCTGGATTCCTTCCTGATTCTGAAGACGAACCAGATAAGGTCCGGGCTTCATGGCAGACGGAAGCTGAATTTCCGATTCCTCGGAACCGGCGTTCAGATTTAGTCTTGCGTATTCTTTGCCATCCACTCCAAGAATCTGAACCTGTGTATTCAGCTGGCCGAAACGTGGATTGCGAACGGAGATTTTATCGGTTGCCATGGTTGGAAAAACAGCCATATCTCCATTTTTCACGATGTCATCCACCCCGGTGATGGTTGGTTTTTTACGGAAAACAAGTTTGGTTGTGTAGGTGCGGTAGATGCCCGATACGGTTTCCATGGAGGCTGCATAAAATGTAACCGAATCGGGTGCGGTGGCTGCTGCAGGTGCTTTCCAATTGAATGTCCAGGAACGATTGTTTCTGTTTGCATGCGTCATGTAAGCACGTCCGGCAGAAGATATGATCTTGTTTCCGGCGGAAGCTGTAAATGTTCCGACAGAGGCTCTGGCAGGATCCAAAGCGACAAGTTGAAACCCACCTGCTGTTCCGGTTGGGTTCACAATGCTGGCAGTTATGGAATACGTAACATCAGGCGTGAAAGCAGCTGAATCTCCACCAATGGCAATTCGATTGGTGTGTGGACCGGCATTCAGAACAGAACCATGGCAACCACTGGTGGCACATGTCGACTCCGTACCTGAGGTGGCCCTCGGTGCACCCGTTCTGGCAGCTGGCGCTCCAACAGAATTGCTGAAGAGATAGTTCGTTGAATTCAGGAAAATGGTGAGTGCCGATACAAGGCCACCCAGAATGAGAACTTTTTTCATCTTTTTATTTATCTTAAATGGTCAATAAAATATGCTCGTTTAACGTACTTCAATTCCGGAGGTGCCGGAAAGCAGTTTTGATGCGGTCTGCCTCAATTGAAGATTAGTTCTAAGGATTACGTGAAATTGATAATCCCCGCTGCTTCATTTGTTTTTTATCTTTAAAATGGAAATCAAACTAATTTTCAAAACAACTAAAATAAATTTTGGTTTCGAACAACGGATAAAAATTTAGGACAAAAAGTATTTTTTCGACTTGCCAAAATCGTAAAAATCCTAACAAACGTCAATAAAGGCTGTTCTTTTCAATACTTTGGGTAGAGTCCGGTATTCAATTCAAATATTTCTCCATCCGGGTCCTTTTTATTCTATTCGCCTCTGAAATGGCTCCCAATTTCTATGAAGGGCGAAAATCTCCAAAAATACATTTACGCTGAAGCATGCACTGAGAAAGAAATGCTTGTGCTTGCTGCCGATACCTGTCGACAGTTAAACTGGATGACAACCTCCATTTCGCACGGCCAGTTGAATGCCTTCACCCATAACCCATCTCTTTCCTGGGCATGCCTCATCGAAATCCAGATTCAATCCGACAAGCTGGAAATTAACTGCTCGGGTGTTTCGCCGGCGGGTTTTACCTGGGGAAGAGAAAAAAAATACCTGGACCAGTTTCTTGTCACCTACTCCAAACTGAAACGACAGGCATCCATCGGTAGTCTGGAAAGTCGGTACACCGAACTGGTTAAAGAAAAGCCCCTCGCACAAGAAACGCTGACATCCCATTCAGAAACTCTTCTGGAAAGTTTTTCTCCGGATGAAAAAACCGAAGTTCGGCCCATCACAAAAATAATAAAAGCGCCTTCTCCAGGATTTCTGAACGTGTTTTTCCTGCAATACCGGGCCACGCCATGGATCATGATCATCCTTCTGGCTATTCCGACTTTGCTTTGGGCGGAAGGATTGCGTTTTTATCCGTTTTCTAATGAACTGATGAACATGGGTGCCAGCAACCAACTCATGACCATGAACAACGAATGGTGGCGGCTCTTCTCCAGCCTCTTCATTCCCTCCGATCCGTGGCAGTGGGCATTGAATCTGGTTGCCATTGTTTTCGCCGGCATGATTCTGGAACCCTCGATTGGTCTGGTACGGATGCTGTTGGTGATGATTACGGCCGGAACTTCTACTTCCATTATGGGGCTGGTATTGTATTCCGACCGCGTTTTTTGCGGCATTACACCATTCGCCGTGGGACTTTGGGGCGCCGTCCTTGTGCTGAGGTTTACAACCGATGCGGTTGCCATTCAGGCTTTGAGAACAGGTCTGCCTTCATTGCTGGTTACCTGTTTGATCCAGATCCGGTTTATGGATTACATTTCTGCCTCACCTTCGATGGTGGCCACCGGATTTATTGCGGGTGTGATCACCATGCTTCTGATGTTGCCATCGGTAAACAACAATGAAGACGTCACACTACAAATGGCGACACCGCCCTTGATTCTGTTGTTTTATGCCATACTGCTTTGGATGATCTGGTTCAGTTTACCGAAAGACCTGATCCGGTACCGCGAAATCCACAACGAGATTGGAGCAAACCATCAGCTTGCGGAAGAAGCGTATCGCAAAGCCAACCGCTCAACAGGACGGCAAAAAATGATTCTGATGAAAGGAGAAGTGATCCGGAACTGGAACAAAAACATTCGTCTGGTGAATGAATCCCGCAAACTGAATTTACCGGATTCTCTCCTTGAAAAAAACAATTGGTTGCTGCAACTCTACATTCTGAAAAGCAACCGGACCCGGCTTGAAATCAATCAGATAGAAAAGGGAGTGGAAAATTTTGAGAGTAAAATCAAGCGGTTTGATGACAACATAAAAACAGTGGAACAAGAGCTCCATCCGTTGCGAAGTGGTGATGAGTGAAACAACAATCAGAAAGGACCGCTTTCAGGCACAGGTGAACCGGATTTCTTCCAGTTCGTCATCTTTAAAAAACGGATCCAACACCATCACATTGCGGTATTGCTGACAAGCTTCGAACAGTTTGCTTTGCTTCAAAAGACATCGGGCATAAAGCAACCGTACATTTAGATCATCAAAACCAACAGAAATCAAATATTCAAGCGTTTGCCGGCAGGTTTGATAAGATTCTTTCAGAAAATCGATCCGAGCCAGACCTGCCCGTGACAAGATATGGGTGTCGTTGGTCTGGTTCAAGACTTCCTTAAATTCGCTTTCCGCCTTATCGAGGGCTCCATGTTCCAGAAGATGGTCAGCGAAGAGAAAACGCAACTGTAGATTTTCGGGATGCTGAGAAACAAGCTGTTTTATCTGATTGATGAGGTCCTGGTGCATGAGATCCGGGCGGTTGAAACCGGGCTACAATTCTGTTGAATTTCATTGTGTTCACCAAATATTAATCTCGAATAATCATAGTTGGTATGCTGAAACCCGGAAACAGCCCTGACAATTTCGTTGCATGAAAGGATTGGTTTTGAATTTCTCCAGAACAACCTTTGCCATCCGGATTCCGACCCGGTCTGAAGAATGGAAAACCAACATTTGTCACCCACTGGTAAACCGGCAGAGAATGCATCTGGCATCCGGCTGGCCTTCGACAAGCTTTCGGGTGAAGTGGAGAAGGCAACCACAGAACTTTCGTTCCTGCAAAAGCACCTTCCCGATGCCTTGTCCGATTACCGGCAGGCGGTACTTCCCCTCTACGAAACACTGCGGACCGTCCGCAAACACTTTCTGATGGACCTTGAAAATCTTCTCCTTGGTGGCAGTCTTTCCCGTTACCAGAAGAAAAATGTGACCGATTATTTATTGCATCAGATCCGGAAAACCGGTGCCGCGGATGACGATCTGAAGGCCATGTTCAACCGCTACTCGGACGAACCGATCGCTGAATTACCACAAGCAGACGACCTGGACCAGATCGACGATCTTCCGGAAGCCGGATCCACAGAAACCGAACAATGGAATGAAAAGGAGCCATGGGAGAAAGCGAGAGACGAACACCAGAAAAACAGACGGTATCGCAAAAAGGATGAACAGGCCCAACAACTGAAACGATCGGTCAAAACGGTGTATACAGGATTGATGAAAGTGTTTCATCCCGACCTGGAAACCGATCCGGAACGAAAAGCCGAAAAAGAAGAAATCAGCAAACAGATCACCGTGGCGTATGGAAACCAGGATTTCATCGGGCTGCTGAAACTGGAATCCGAATTCCTCACCAGCCAGAAACAAAGGCTCGGTCAGTTGAACGACCCGCAACTCCGTCAGTACATTGAGGTATTGAAAGAGCAGAAAACCGAACTCCGCAAGCAACTCGCTCAACTGAAAACCGACTATGGCTTTTTGTTTGACGCCGTGGCATCGGGCTCCGAAAAGCCATTGCAGCAGCTGATCAAATCGGAAAAAGCCGGCATTGAATCCGCGGTTCAGGGTTACCGGACCCGCATCCGGATACTCCAGGAAGCAGACGGAGCCGAATTAAAAATGCTTTTTTCGGTGATGGAAGAAGAGATGGAGGTGATGAGTGATGAGTGATGAGTGATGAGTGATGAGTGATTAGTTATGAGTGATTAGTTATGAGTGATGAATGATGCTGGCTTAGCTGGCTTGTTCGTAGAGTTTGCGCAGCACTCTACGAACTTTGAGTAATTAGCAGGGACTCCGTCCCGGTAGTGAATAATGCAGTAAAAATCCAATAAAGCAATTGATAACCAAACAAATGAAGCGCCGAAGGATGATTGAGATGTAAAGTGAAAAGTAAGAACTCAAAGGTCAAAAGGAAAAGAGTTCAAAGTGGCAAGTTCAAGGTTCAAAGGAATTGCATTGGCGCCTTAGGTGCCGGCTATTGGTAGAAACAATCCCCAACATTTGGACAGAGTGCCGCTAGGTACGGAATAGTGAATGGGCTGTAAAGTGAAAAGTAAGAACTCAAAGATCAAAAGGAAAAGAGTTCAAAGTGGCAGGTTCAAA
Organism: Spirosoma fluviale; assembly: GCA_945883425.1. Taxonomy (GTDB): domain Bacteria; phylum Bacteroidota; class Bacteroidia; order Cytophagales; family Flexibacteraceae; genus CAMDMI01. The sequence continues at coordinate 13,009 of CAMCXM010000018.1, read as the reverse complement.
GTTCAAAGGAATTGCATTGGCGCCCTTGGGTGCCGGCTATTGGTAGAAACAACAACCAACATTTGGCCAGAGTGCCGTTAGGTACGAAATCTTGAATGGGTTGGGTGCCCCTTGGTTGTCTGAATCAAGATTTAAGTATTGACAGGATGAATGCAATTTCAAATCCTGCAAATCTGCAAATCCTGCAAATTCTGATTCTGACAAATTGGGTTGGCTGCCCCTTGGTTGTCTGAACCAGGATTTATAAGATCAAAGGATTTCCAAGATGAATGCAATCCGGCTTGGGGATGAGCCGCGGTCTGAACTTCTGTGCCGACTGCTACCCACCATTTGGGAAATAGCGCATGAAGGCCAGAGGCCTTAAAATAGTCCGAACGAAGTGGAACTTCGCCCGATGGGGGCATTAGTTCAAAGTGGCAGGCTCAAATTTCAAAGGAATTGCATTGGCGCCCTTGGGTGCCGGCTATTGGTAGAAACGACAACCAACATTTGGCCCTAGTGCCGCTAGGTACGGAATATTGAATCGGTCAGCTGCCCTTGGTTGTCTGAACCAGGATTTAAGTATTGACAGGATGAATGCAATTTCAAATCCCGCAAATCTGCAAATCCTGCAAATTCTGATTCTGACAAATTGGGTTGGCTGCCCCTTAGTTGTCTGAACCCATGCTAAAGCTTGGCAAGCAGGATTTATAAGATCAAAGGATTTCCAGGATGAATGCAATCCGGCTTGGGGATGAGCCGCGGTCTGAACTTCGATACCGACCACAACAAATCCAGGCAAAAACGCTCCTGGAACCCGGCACATCTCGTCAGCACTGCCATACCTAAAAAGCAAAAAAGTAAAAGGATTGGAATTCGGCTTTTTTTTCAGGACGGAAATCCACCTCAAATAGTTTTGAATTGAAAATTCCGGGATCACTTCAATCAGCACCCGAACGGCGCAGGCCGTTTTCAACCAGGTGTACAAAACCCTGATGTTGCCAAAAGGTATTTCATTCCACTCACTTCGGAACAGTTACGCAACTCATTTGGTAGAAAATGGAATTGATGTTACGTTTGTTCACCACTTGCTGGGGCACAACGATGTTCGCACCACTCTCCGTTACACACATGTAATCCAGAAGAAAATCAACAACATTGAAAGTCCGCTGGACCGGGCACTTCAACTAAAAAATGAAAAGAAAAATGAGAAGTAAAAACCTCTCTGAAAAACCTGCGGAATTTGTATTGCAATATGGCGGCGCAATTCAAATTGCGAAAGTCCAACTCAGCGTAACACCTTGTTTTTCAATCAATAAAAACTATCCTAACTTTCGGACCTGCGGATATTAACAAGTTAGCGGTTATTGTAGAACAAAATCCAAACGAATGACGAACTAAACGTGGAATTTCAACGAATTGACATATCAAAAACTGAAGTTAGAGAAATAGTATGGCAAGGACCCTTTTCGTGGACAGGTTACGAAAATCAGAATAACCTTGATCTAATTCCTGATACGGAAGGTATTTATCTTTGGACGTTTAAATATAAAGACGGTTACTTGATTTATTGTGCGGGAATTACAAAATCTACTAAAAAAAGATTTAGACAACATACATTAGAATACAAAAACGGAAACTATACAGTGTTTAATGTAAAAGCAGCCGAACAAGGCAGACGAGTAGAAATTTGGCACGGTTGGTCATACGCAAGGACACATCGTGAAGAATTTAACGAGCGAAAAGAGGAAATTTTAAATGCCGTTGAAAATCAGTTAAAATCGTTTAAAGTTTTTGTTGCCCAAGTTCCTGATAAACGAGAAAGAGCACGGTTTGAAGCCGCAATTATGAATAGCATATATGATTCAACAGAAGCTTGGGCAGAATTAGCAGACAGAGGAATGGCATTAAGTAAACGCAGAAAAGACGAAACACCAATCCTTATAAAAAACATAAGCGATATTAAATTTTACGGACTACCAGAAACACTAGAATTATAGAAATGAAAACAACGAACCGCTAACAGAACCTACCCAAAAGTGGCGGCATCTTGCCCCGCAGACACATTTGCTATTAATCAAAGTTTGGTTCTTCGCATGAAGTTTAGTGGTTAAAATCGCCACCTTCGGGTAGCTGCAAAACGTTGTGTGCAACAAAAAATATTAATCAAAAATTACTTATGAAAAAGAGAGAAGGTGGAGATGATTTATCAAATGAGAATAACTTATCAATTCAAGAAGTAATAATTTCTTCCTTAAGAAAACCTAATCACAAAGAAACTATCCTAGAATTCCTGGATTATCATGAGGTTAATTATTACGTATTGCAAGCTCATTTTGACCCTACTGTTAATTATTCATTTCCTGAAAATATCATTGATGGAATAATGTCAAATTTTGATGACTTTAATATTAGAGATAAAGGAAATTATTTAGCTAGTTCAGCAACAATGTTTGGCGCTGATCCTGCTGCTTATCCCCCAGATGGCAGCTGGTGCGCAGACTTGTATGAATTTTTAGACCATTATAAGTGGATTGAGCCTGAAGGACAAGAATTTGGATTTTTCACTAATTTAAATAATGCTAAACGTTTTGGTGACCTAAACTGGATTCCATAAGTACTTAATTATAAGGCGAAATAACAATTTGAAAAATGATAATTTAAATGCGTACAACAACTAAGGCTTCGTTGGGCCCAGCGGGCCAACAATGAAGCCGCTGTTGCACTGCCTGTCCCGACTTGTCGGGAGAAGCTTCAGTAGTTTTGGCAAGCTATGGGGATTGTCCTCAGCGGATCGGGGGACGGGGGCAGCAGAGGGACGGGGCTTGGGATTTAGATTCGGGTTTTATGTTCCAGATTCCTTTTTCAGTAGCCTTCTTCCTTAGTTTTAAGAGCGTTTTGTGTTCAAATCCTCTCATTTTTAGTTGTTTTCGTCTCGTTTAGGCATAGTTTCTCCAGCCCTCCTTTTGGGTTGGCTTTTTTATTCCCCTTTATTGAGCCAGAACTCTTTCTGGTCTTTTGGTCGGAATTTGATAGGCGGACCTGCATAAAAAAAACTGTCCAGTTAATTGGGGTTTAAGACACGCTTTGGTACAGTTAGTGGGGAGGGGTTCATTTAAAGGTAAAACTTTTTGTCTTCTTTCAACTCGTACTATTTTTGGGGGAGCTTACATTACCAGCTAAGTCTTTGAATTGTAATTCTAATAAACCTTTTTTAGAAACTATTTATAAATCCTTGACATATGAAAATAGACCTCTGTTATAAGCTGCTTTCAAGCTTTCTAATTATATCATTAAATTCCAATGCGCAAATCCAATGGGAATGTCTGGAACTAGGCTTGTGGTTTGCGAGCACTCCTCTGCCAACCAAATCAAGCCATGGCGATTCCAAAGTTTCCATTCTTAAGATTGACCCCAGCAAATTCAATTTCCGACTTGTGCTGGCCACAGAAAATGATCTCAAGAAAAAACCTTTGGATGGCTGGTGCAAAGAGAAAAATCTCTTAGCTGGCATCAATGCAGGGATGTTTCATGGGCAAACCCAACACCCGGGTTGGAAGGGGATAGTGAATGGAGGGTATACACGGAACTTTACCCACATCCAACATCCTGAGTTTACAGAGGACCAGGATTTCATTGTTTTCAACCCCAAAAACTCTAAGCTTCCACCAATCCAAATTTTAGATAAAACCTGCCAGGATGCTCGAGGGATAATGGATCAATACCATTCCGTTGTACAAGGCATTCGAATTATAGATTGTCATCAGAAAGTAATCTGGGAGCGTAACGAGCGTAAATTTAGCATGTGTATACTCTGCACCGATACAGAGGGAAATTGCCTGTTTGTACATTGTAGGTCACCTTATCAGGTCCACGATTTCATGTCCCAACTCTTGAAATTGGTTCCCACGATTAACCGTGCCATTTATCTTGAAGGAGGCTTACTCAGCAGTTTTTACCTCCACACAAAAGCCAAAAAAATTTCTCTGATGGGAAGTTACCAAACACGATATAGAGAAAATGACACGAATAAAAAATTTGGGAACATCCCGAATGTGATTGGGATTCAAAGAAAGTAAGATAACCGGTTTTGGTAGAAACCTTCACAAAAAAAGACTGCCCGTTTGGACAGCCCATGATGTGGTTTTTGAAAAATAGAGAAGGACTTATTTCAGGAATTCAACTTTCATTTCTACCCGACGATTACGGGCTTTGCCGGCTTTGCTGGCGTTGGTATCCACAGGACGGGTTTCTCCAAATCCTGCACCTGTTACCCGCATCGGATCGGCACCGACCGTGATCAGGTATTTGGCTACGGCATCGGCTCTGTCCTGAGACAAGGTCATGTTCATGGCATCGTCACCCACATCATCGGTGTGGCCTTCGACGGTCAGTTTGTAGGTTGGATTGTCAATCACCACGTTGGCAATCGATTTCAGAATTGGGAAGGATACCGGTTTGATCACAGCCTTTCCGGTTTCAAACTGAATGCCCTGCAGCGCTTTTTGAAACAATTGTTTGATGGCCACTTTCAGTTAGGGACAACCTCCGTTGGATGTCGGTCCGGAAACATTCGGACACTTATCAGCGAAATCGTTCAATCCGTCACCGTCCGTATCCGGGCAGCCTGAGTTGGCAGCAGTACCGGCCGCAGTCGGGCATTTATCGATGTTGTCGGTTACGCCATCGTTGTCGGTATCCGGACAGCCTTTTGTACTGACGGGTCCTTTTTTATCCGGACATAAATCTTCGCTGTCGGCCACGCCATCGTCATCCCGATCGGGGCAACCACGGAATTTCACGGTTCCTGCCGCATCCGGACACTGGTCTTCATCGTCACGGATTTTATCTCCGTCACGGTCATCACAACCTTCCATTGCCAACGAACCTTTTACGGTCGGGCATTTGTCTTTGCTGTCGATGATTCCATCGCCATCTGTATCGGGGCAACCGTTCATCGCTACCAGACCTGCAAGAGCGGGACACTGGTCATCGGCATCGGCCACGCCATCTTTGTCTGCATCGGGGCAACCTTTGGTGGCGGCGGTTCCAACTGCAGAAGGACAACCATCCAGATAATCGAAAACACCATCGCCGTCTGTATCAAGGGGACAACCCATTTTATCAACTTTCGCTGCTCCGGGGGTTTCGGGACATTTGTCTTTCGCATCGGCCACACCATCGCCATCGGCATCGTTCATTTTACCGAAGTTGAAGTTCAGTCCCAGCGTATGAATCAGGAAGGCATCGTTGAAGTCCCCTCCTTTTTCAAAGTCGCGTCCATCACTGAACAGGTAACCCAAAGATGCCTGGTAATTGATTCCGATCACGTTGGTGATGCGGTAATTCACACCGGCACCGACGATCAGAGGCCAGTCTTCGCCACCAAACATATTGTTACCGTCCGTTTTCATGTAACCGCCACCGGCCAGTATATAAGGAGCCAGACGGGTTTCTTTCGGAAGCATGTAGCCGTTGGCGAATTTGTAGCGAAAGGTAAGATCGATCAATGTGAGCTGTCCGTTGAAATCAGGAGTTGATTTGTAATACCCCCATTTATCGTTGTAGGTTCCCCGCAGGCTAACATCGAATGAGGCATTCAGGTAGCGGTTTGCGGTGAGAGATGCGGTCCAGTTTTTAAAGAGGGTTTTTGAGTTGAAGTCAAAAAAGCCGTTGCCTTTGTCGCCGTTGTATTCGCTGGTTCCGCCGGCAATGCCGATGTTCCATTTGCGTTCTGCGGTTTGAGACGAGGCGGTCAGAAAGAGGCAGAAGGTTAGGGTTGAGAGGATGATTCGTTTCATAATTTTTCATTTTTGGTACGATGGGCTTATGTGCAAAAAATGAAACTTCTCAATGAAGAATGGATGTTCAGCCGGGCTGAATTCTTTGCATATGAACAGGTTGCAAAGGTGGAGGAGAAGAATCCGGAAGTCTTATACAGGTCCGGAAATGATTTACAGAATTACAGGAAGGATTCGTTCCTTACTTTAGAATGCTCAGTGGAAATGAGAATCCGATGATGGTTTCCTTCAAAAACGATGAACTGGCTGATCGGATTGAAACTGGAAATGCCTCCCAGAATCGCTTCCTTATTTTCGGGAAGGCAAGGCGATTGGAAGGGACTTATCCCCTACTTTTGCACCAAATCAATACGACCATGCTTACCTGGAAAGACCTGATCGCCTTCAGTAAAAACGGCAACCCCATTCCCGACAAGCGTGTGATGAAAACGGAACCGGAATGGCGGGCGCAATTGTCGCCCGAAGAATTCCGGGTGACCCGTCAGCATGGTACCGAGCGGGCCTTTTCTTCGGACATGTGCAGCCTGTTCAAGCCCGGCCTGTATGAGTGCGTTTGTTGCGGCTCCCTTCTGTTCGATGGTTCCCGTAAATTTGAAAGCGGCACCGGCTGGCCGTCCTTTACCCAACCGATCGCAGAAAATGCCATTGCCTACAATGCCGATTATTCATTCGGGATGGTCCGGATAGAAACGGTTTGCAATACCTGTGATGCCCACCTCGGCCACGTATTTCCCGACGGTCCGGAACCAGGAGGACTACGGTATTGTATGAACGCAGTAGCGCTGAGAATTAGGAATTGAGAATTAGGAATTGAGAGTGAAGAATGGAGAATTAGGAATTAGGAATTAGGAATTAGGAATTGAGAGTGAAGAATGGAGAGTTAAGAGTGAAGAATCAAGAATCAAGAATGAAGAGTGAAGAGTGAAGGGTGGATTGTTTCATGTTGCCTCTCCAACTCATAACTTTTAACTCATAACCCTTAACTCATAACTCTTAACTTTTAACTCCCTTTACATTCTCTCCGGCATCACGATGCCCAGGATCTTGCCGCAGGCACGGAGAATTTCGCCGGTGTGATTTGACAGGGCCACACGGAACTGAACTCGTTCCGGAGTTTCAGCCTGGAAGATGGTCTCGTGAGCGAAAAAGCTGTTGTACAGGCGACTGGTTTCGTACATGTAATTTGCTACCACGGCAGGACTATACGCTGAAGCGGCTTCTTCCACACACTCTACAAAACGCAGCATGTGTTTCATCAAATCCCGTTCCGATTTCTGCAAATCCGGAGGCATATGGTGCATGGTCAGTCCGATTTCGAGCTGATCAGCTTTGCGGCAAATAGCCGATATCCGGGCATGTGTGTACTGAATGGCGGTGGCTGTATTGCCATTCAACTCAATGGATTCAGCCGGATTGAACTGCATCCGCTTTTTCGGATCCACTTTCAACAGGAAGTATTTGATTGCACCAATTCCCAGCACTTCGTACAAACGGGACAATTCTTCCGCATTAAAATCAACCGTTTTTCCCAGTTCCTGTGTTCGTTCTTTGGCCGTTTCCACCATTTCTTCCATCAGCTCATCGGCGTCTACCACCGTTCCCTCACGGCTTTTCATTTTCCCGGATGGCAAATCCACCATGCCATAACTGAGGTGAAACAAACCATGAGCATAAGGCCGGTTGAGTCGCTTTAGAATGTGAAACAAGACTTCAAAATGATAGTCCTGCTCGTTGCCCACCACATAGACCGACCGGTCCATTTTAAAATCATCGTATTTAAGATCGGCTGTTCCCATATCCTGGGTGATGTACACCGAGGTTCCGTCCGAACGAAGCACCAGTTTGTGATCCAGACCTTCTTCCGTGAGATCGATCCAGACAGAACCGTCCTCTTTCCTGTAAAAAACACCTTTGGCGACACCTTCATCGACAATGTCTTTCCCTAAAATATAGGTATTGGACTCGTAGTAGTATTTATCAAACGACACACCCATCCGCTGGTAGGAGGCATTAAAACCCTCGTACACCCAGCCGTTCATGGTTTTCCAGAGTTCGATGATTTCTGGCTTTCCGGCTTCCCAGTCCACCAACATTTGTTTGGCCGCCACAAAAACAGGGGCCAGAATTTTGGCTTCGTCTTCCGTTTTTCCAGCTGCCACGAGTTCGGCGACCTGTCCTTTAAAAAGCTGGTCGTATTTTACATAGTATTTACCCACCAGGTGATCGCCTTTCATTCCGGAAGAAGCGGGTGTTTCGCCGTTCCCTGTTTCGAGATAGGCCACCATGGATTTGCATATGTGAATACCCCGATCGTTGACCAGGTTGGCTTTTACCACTTTGAAACCAGCAAACGCCAGAAGATCAGATAGAGAGGCTCCAAGGAAATTGTTCCGGAGATGACCCAGGTGAAGCGGCTTATTTGTGTTGGGAGACGAAAACTCAACCAACACTTTCTGTCCTTTATCTGGCAACCCGTTTACCCATTTGTTCTGGGTAAAATTCCAGAGGGAAGCAACCCATACCCGGTCGGCAATATTGAGATTCAGAAATCCCTTGACGACGTTGAAGCCTGTTACTTCCCGTCCGTGAGTGGAAAGGTATTCCCCGATCATCTGGCCAATTTGTTCCGGACCTTTTCCCAATAGTTTGGTAAATGGAAAACAAACGAGGGTGAGATCGCCTTCAAATTCCGGCCGGGTTGGCTGCAGTGAAATGGCAGGGATCGAATCGGAAGGGACACCCAGACTTTGGAGGGCATCGACAATCTGCTTTTGCAGACTTTGTTCAACGTTTTGCATACGGTCGGATAAAAGGGCTGCAAATATAGAAGGAAAAACGGCCGGGGCAGACCTATCAGTGGTTCAATGCCGTCAATTAAGAGAATCCCGTTGTTCCAACTGATAACCGGACCGTCGATGAGGAAAATCCCCGGTTATTCTTTTCCAGATCCAACAGCATTTTCAATCACTCCCATTTCAATCGGATTCAAATTTGCCGTTGGCTGGTTCTTTGACTAGTTTTCGGCTCTCTTATACTTTAACCGGATAACCGGACTTTCTTACCTGAATGCCAGCCATGCGATTTCCTCTCTTCCGGTTTCTGTTGACCGGCCTCTTCTTTATTTCCGTTTCTCCCGCTTTCAGCCAGAATATGTCGGTGACACTTCAGGTGAATATGAACGGCATCACACTTTCACCCAGTGGTATTCATGTGGCGGGCAATTTCCAAAGCGAAGCCGGTTTTGGTGGGGATTGGAATCCAGCAACAACCCAGATGGAAGATCCCAACAGTGACGGCATCTACACCATCCAGTTTTCGGTTCCGGCCGGAACATATGCCTACAAATACATCAATGGAAATGATTGGAGCGGTTCAGAAAACGCACCGGCCGAATGTACAGAAGGCAACACCTTTAATCGTGTACTGGTGGTGGGCAATTCAACACTGGTGCTTCCGCCGGTTCGGTTCAACCAGTGCCCTCCTGCCATGGTATTGTCGGTGGACATGAACGGCTGGCCCATTTCGCCTCAGGGCATTCATGTAATGGGAAATTTCCAGCAGGCGGCCGGCCTTGGCAACAACTGGGATCCCACCACCATTCCAATGCTGGACAACAACAACGACGGTTTTTATGAAGCCCGTATCGAAGTACCCGAAGGCGACTACAACTATTTGTTCGTAAACGGCACCACGGCTTTGGGAAACGAAGTTGTTCCTTCCGCCTGTTCGGTGTCTGACGGTACCGGCATTCCAAAACGGTCCGTCCTGATCAATGCCGGTGGCGATACTAAAATCTGGAACTGCTACAACAATTGTGGAACCTGTGTGGCGCAGGACACCGCTTCCGGATATGTCGGTCCATGGAACGACGATGTATTTTATGAGATTTTCGTCCGCAGTTTTTACGACAGCGACAACAATGGAATCGGTGATTTCAAAGGCATTACCCAGAAACTGGATTATCTCAACGACGGCAATCCCAACACGACAACCGATCTGGGCATCAAAGGAATCTGGCTGATGCCGATGATGAAATCGCCCAGTTACCATGGATATGACATTACCGACTATTATGCCACCGAACCTGACTACGGCACGATGGCGGATTTTCAGGAATTGCTGGACTCCTGCCACAAACGAGGCATCCGTGTGATTCTCGATCTGGTGATCAATCATTCATCCAGTGAGCATCCCTGGTTTATTCAGTCTGCTGCCAACATCAATGGTTTCCGCGATTGGTATGTCTGGAAAAACACCAATCCGGGCTTCACCGGACCCTGGGGACAACAGGTCTGGCACGTGCGAAACGGCAAATATTACTACGGCATTTTCTACAGCGGAATGCCGGATCTCAACTTCAATCATCCGCCAGTGAAACAGGAAATTCTGAATATTTCCAATTTCTGGCTGAGCAAAGGAGTCGATGGATTTCGGCTGGATGCGATTCAGTATCTGGTGGAAGACGGACAAACAATGGCCAGTGCGCCGGGTACATTTTCTTTTCTCACCGAGTTTAACCAGAGTTATAAAGCCACCAATCCGGAGGCCTTCACGGTTGGGGAAGTCTGGAACCCGACGTCAGTTGTGGTTCCGTATGTGCAGCCTCAGAAACTGGACGCCTGTTTTGAGTTTGATCTGGCAGGTAAAATCATCAATGGCGTAAAAACGGGTAATTCACAGGTCATTGCAGATCAACTTAGTCTGATCAAAACATCGTATTCCGGACAGAAATACGGAACCTTCCTCACCAACCACGACATAGACCGGGTCTACACTCAGCTCAATGAGAATGTGTCTCAGATGAAACTAGCAGCCAGTATTTACCTTACCATACCAGGGGTTCCTTTCATTTATTACGGAGAAGAAATCGGGCTCACGGGTGCCGGTGCCGACGAAAACAAACGCCGTCCGATGCATTGGACTGGAGCCGCCAAAGCCGGATTTACCACCGGAAATCCATGGCTGGCACCCGGCAGTAATTATGCCACCAACAATGTGGCGACCATGTCGGGCAATTCTTCATCCCTCCTCTCCCACTACAAAAATCTGATTCGGTTGCGAAACGACATTCCGGCCATGCGACGGGGTGTGTACAAACCGCTGATTCATTTCAATTCTTCGCTGCTTGCCTATGCACGTGTGCACAATCAGTCGGCCGTTCTCGTCATTCATAATTTATCCGGACAACCCAGATCGCTGGATATGAGTCTGGAAACCACCACGCTGTTACCCGGAACCTATTACATGACGGATGTTCTTACCCAAACCAGTCTTGGCACCGTGGTAATTGATGCCAATGGTGGTTTTCAGAACTGGTCTGCTTCGGCCAATCTGATACCGTCCCGTTCGTCATGGATTGTTTCGGTGACGGTTGAGAATCCGGTTTCCGTAAAACCATCGGAACGAGGATTGGAATCGGTTTCGATTTACCCGAATCCTGCGACCGAACAGGTCTATGTGCAAGGCTTCGGGAATATGCAGGAACTGGATGTTCAGATCAGCGACAATCAGGGCAAAACGATCTGGCAAGGCCATCCGGATGCTGGACAAGGCATTTCGATTCGGGAATTTCCCGCGGGGCTTTACTTCATGAGAATCCGGAAAGGAGCAGAATTCAGAGTGGAGAAGTTGGTGGTGGAATGATGAGTGATGAATGCTGAGCGAAGCGAAGTGGCGCCTTGGCGCCAATGAGTGATTTGTGATGAGTGATGAGTGATTGGTTTTTAGTTTTTGGTTTTTAGTGGTGCTTTCAGCCGCATCATTGACGCTAAATGATGAGTTATGAATGATAAGTTATGAATGATGAGTGATGAATGATGAGTGATGGATTATAAGTTATTGGTTTTTAGTGGTGCTTTCAGCTGCATCATTGGCGCTAAATGATGAGTTATGAATGATAAGTTATGAATGAGGAATTATGAATGAGGAGTACAGAATGATGCATACAGAGGAACATAAAGCGCCAAATGATGAATGATGCTTACAGTCTCGCCTAAGGCATCAAATGATGAATAATACTAACTGTGACGCCGAAACCGTCAGGTGATAAATACAATACAAACATGGGCGCCCTTGGGTGCCTGCTATTGGTAGCAATAATCGGTAAACGATATCCCAAGTGCCTTTAGGCACGAACTATTCTGGGATGGGCGGCACGATGGTTTTTCCAATTCGCATCGAGATCTCAGGCACGTTTTAACTCTCCTTACTCTTTCCCAACCGGATACAGAAGGTAGGTTTTGTCGTAGTAAGGACTGCGTTCGTAAAACCACTCCAGGATGGCGTCCGGATTCTTGCCAAAGGCTGGATCGTCCTTTTTCTTTTGGTAAAATTGTCCACGGAGAGCCTGGGAATCGGCGAGCATTTTGGCTGCCAATGGTTCCATAAAATAGGCTTCTGCGTATTCGGTTTTCTGGAAAATGGAATGGAAGAATCCCCACTGAAGAAACGATTCGGGGCATTCCGGTTCCAGTAACAGCACCGCCAGTTCACCCAACGGCTGATCTGACGGAATCCAGGCAGAACCTGATGGCATCAGGATTTCTTTGTTTTCCATCACCGCTTTTCCTTTTACCTGAATCCGTCCTTCAAATGGTGCAGTCCCAAACTTTGGCTCCCGGATCCGGTACATATCCAATGGCATCGACTGGGCCTCTTTCGAAATGGTCATTTGAATGCCATGCAACTTCAACCTTTCCAGCACTTCAGGACAGGATGCCGGAACCCAATATCCTTTCGGCGTTTGAACGGTTAGTCCGGGCGCTTTCAAAATATAGGACGGAACCATTTTGGTCTCCTTCTCCCCTGTCCAACGCACCACTTCCGATCCCAGAATCTCCGAGTATTCTTTTTTGCTGCGTATACCTGGAAGCAGAATGGAATCGGACGTCGGCTTTTTCGAATCGGGTGATTTCATCGTGAGGACAACGTTGGCTGGTCTCCGGGCTTCGTCCCTCCGGATGGCATCCTGCAAAGCCTGCGATTCCCGACCCAGAATTTTCATCGTTTCTTCGAGCAACACATAGGTTCCCAAAACCCGCTGCTTATAAGGCTTGAGTGAATGCGTTTCCACCAGCAATCCTGGTAAATGACGGAGATCCGCATACACATTGGAAAAGTTGGGACCCGCCGGAAATTCTATGACTCCTTCCGTAAAATCAGTCCAGTTGGTGGGCACCAGAAACGGCCCGGGCGTGTGGCCCATGGATTGAAGTCCTTTATCAACAAAT
>CAMCXM010000017.1 GCA_945883425.1 Spirosoma fluviale | reverse complement strand
TCTTACGTTTCGGTTTTGTCAATACTTTCAGAAGATGCTGCAAGGCCGTCAGGAAACGAGTCGGGTTGTCGTAGTCGATTTCGATAACTTTGATATCCCGCCAATTGGGAAAGGCGATTTCCGGAAAGGATCGCTCACCACTTTTCAGCAGAAGCTCATCAGCGAATGGGAACAGGCGGATCTCATTTTTCTGTGCAGTCCTGAATACAACTGGACAGCCAATGCTGAGCTTTTCATACTATTCGACCGCATCTGTGGCTCTGATTACAGGCATTTATTTCAGGATAAAGTATTTGCTTCAGTGGGAGTTTCGTCCGGAAGAGGAGGGAGGCAGCCCGCTCTTGACATCAATAAAGTATTGTCGAAAGTGATTAGTTTTTTGAATGAATTCAGCATTATATCTACCAAAATTCTGGAAGTACACGAGGCTTCCAAAAACCTGAATGAAGAAGCCGAGTTCATTGGCCAACCTGCATTTGAAGCAGCGGTTCGCAATTTTGTTGATTATTCCCTACTATTGAACCAGCGATGGATTCAAGGACGGAACTGATCCGGCTTTGAGTCTGCTCACACCCATGAAAACACAGAAATTAATTCCGGCCTGGTGCATCGTCCTTTTGGGTTGCACCCTGTTTTCAATCTCCGTTTTCGCCGGTTCCGGCAAGCCAAAACCAAAGGTAAAATGGGGCGTGGCCATATCCGCCTGGAGTGACGATTATCTGAAAGCTTTCGAAGATGTTGCCGCACTGAAACTGAAAGGAGTCTCTGTTCGCAGCAACGTATTTGAAGCATGGAAAGGAAAGCCAGAGGAACTCAAAGCCATTCTGGAGAAGAACCAGGTGAAGTTTCCTGTTTTGTCGGCAGGTGAAATGCCCTGGGATGCCGTCAGTAACAAACAGGTATTGGAATTGATGGTACTGAAAGCCCGGTTTGTGAAAGCGATCGGCGGCAAATTTCTGGCCGTCACCACTCCGAAGCGGGATGCCTATCCTCCCGGTCCTGATAAACTGAAAGGACTGGCCGAAAGTCTGAATGCTGTGGGAGAATTGGTAAAAAAGGAGGGAATCAAATTGGTTCTTCAAAATCAGATGCATCAGTATTGCCAGACGCCCTCAGAACTGGATGGATTGTTGTCGGCCACCAATCCCAAACTGGTGGGCCTTTATTTCGATGTAGCACATTTTACACAGGCGGGTGGAAATCCGGCACAGGCGATCGGCCAATACAAAAAGAGAATCCGGCTCCTGCAGTTTAAAGATGTGATGAGTCCCAAGCCCGGCCATCAGGGAAAAAAGGAACACAATTATCAGTTTACGATTTTGGGGAAAGGCAACCGAATCGACTTTGATGCGGTACTGTCGGCCATAAAAAAAGCCGGATTCAAAGGGTGGTGCATGCTGGAAACCGAAGAGACACCGGTGACGAAAATGAGTCCGGCAGATGCCACCAAAGCCAGTCTCAAATTTTTGACGGAGAACTATTTGTACAGCTTCTGAGTTGGTTAAGGGTTAAAAGCTAAGAGTTAAAAGTTAAAAGTTAAGGGTTAAAAGTTAAGAGTTAAGTCAGGGGGGGCTTCACACCAATTTCAAGGCAGATAACTTAGGAAGGTTGAATTCCTCCCTCTCCTTTGGAGAGGGTTGGGGTGAGGTCATGTCCGCCATATGTAAATCATTCTTTATCAATAATTTAAAATTAGTTATATAGAAGTGTTAAAAGTTAAGAGTTAATCCCAAATTATGCAATAAGATGTAAATGATTGATTTTCTATGTTTTATAACCTCGCCTAAATCCTCCCGAAGCCAGTTCGGGACAGGTTCCCGAGGCAGGCTCGGGACAAGCTCTCCAAAGTAGAGGACTTAAGGTGAAAATCAATCATTTATGAACCAAATGCTTTTTCTATTGCGGATTTTGGGTTAAAGGTTTGTCTAACCTTGAAACGTTCTACCTGAATCCTGAATACTAGCTCCTGATTACTAACTCCCAGCTACTACCTACTTTCTACTAACATCTGGTTCACATAGTGCCAGGCAATAATGCCGGCCGAAACCGAAACGTTCAGGGAGTGCTTGGTGCCGAACTGGGGAATTTCAATCACGCCGTCTACCAGCTGAAGGGCCTCATCTGATACACCGGAAACTTCATTGCCCATGATAAATGCATATTTTTGATCAGACTCAAAATGGATCTGGTGAAGTTCAATGCTGCCGTGGGTTTGCTCGATGGCGTAAAGAAAATAGCCTTCGGACTTCAGCTGTTTCAGACAATTTTCAATCGAAGGAAAATGACTCCAGGCAACAGTATCCGTTGCGCCCAGTGCAGTTTTGTTGATGTCGCGGTGCGGTGGTGTGCCGGTAACGCCACATAAATAGATGTGGGCCGCATTAAACGAATCAGCCGTCCGGAAAACGGATCCAACATTGTTCAGGCTTCGGATGCTGTCGAGCACAAATACAAAGGACAATTTGGTTTCCTGCGAAAAGGCTTCTTCGCTGAGGCGGTTGAGTTCGCTCATCGAGCGTTTGCGGAACGTTTGTTCTTCCACTGTTTAGTTTTTTCGGTTGATGGTAAATTCAACCAATCCCTGTAAATGGTGGCGGGCCATGCTGGCAGGAATTTCACTTAAATGGTCGATCGCTTTTTTGGCAAAGTCGTTCATCACATTGGTGGCGTATTCGAGGCCACCTTTTTCCTTCACAAACTGGATCACTTCCCGCACCTTGTCTGGCTTGTCGGATTGATTCTTTACAATATTGATGATCTTTTTCTTCTCCCACCAGGAACTTTGGTTCAGGGCAAAAATCAAAGGAAGGGTCATCTTTTTTTCTTTGATGTCGATGCCCAGAGGTTTGCCTACATCATCGGAACCGTAATCAAACAGATCATCTTTAATCTGAAAGGCCATCCCGGTGAGGCTCCCAAATTCTTTCAAACGTTGAATGGTCTCTGGGGAAGAACCCGCTGATGCCGCACCAACCGCACAACAGGAGGCAATCAAAGTGGCAGTTTTCTGGCGGATGATGTCGTAATAAACTTCTTCTGTAATGTCGAGCCGCCGGGCCTTTTCGATCTGTAGCAATTCGCCTTCGCTCATTTCTTTCACCGCTTCCGAAACCAGTTTCAGAAGATTGAAATCGCCGTTGTCCACCGAAAGTAATAAGCCTCTCGAGAGCAGATAGTCGCCCACAAGGACAGCAATTTTATTTTTCCAAAGGGCATTGATGCTGAAAAATCCCCGTCTGTAATTGCTGTCGTCCACCACATCATCGTGAACCAGTGTGGCCGTGTGGAGTAATTCGATTAGTCCTGCTCCTCGATGAGAGGCATCGGTAATTCCACCGCAGGCCATCGCCGAGAGGAATACGAACATGGGCCTGATTTGCTTTCCTTTTCTTTTGACAATATAGTTGGTGATGGTGTTGAGCAGGAAGATTTTGCTCTTGATTTGTTCTTTAAAGTTCTTTTCAAACAATGCCAGCTCACCGGTAATTGGTTCCTGAATTTGCTGGATGGTTTGTAAGGAGGTCGTCATTGATTGTCAATCGTTCAGTTTCATCGCCATTTCGGCTTAATTCAAGCTGGCGATCAGACTCTCAAACAGCTTACGACCATCATTGTTCCCCAACCGTGGATCGGTCACCCGTTCTGGATGTGGCATCATGCCAAATACATTCCGGTGTTTATTGGTGATTCCGGCAATGTCGTTCAGCGAACCATTGGGATTGTATTCATTTCCCTCGCCCGTGTAGCGGAACAATACCTGATCGTTGTCTTCGAGTTCTTTTAAATCATCGGCAGAGGCAAAAAACCGGCCTTCTCCATGCGCAATTGGAATGGTGAGTGTTTGGTTCTTTTTCAGATTTTGGGTGATGGCCGATTGTGTACTGGCAACTTCCAGCGAAACGTATTCGCAGCGAAACAGTCGGTTTTTGTTACGTAACAAGGCACCGGGTAAAAGTCCGGCCTCGGTGAGAATCTGGAATCCGTTGCAGATTCCCATCACCATTCCACCTTTTTCTGCGAAGCGGCTGACCTCTTTCATAATGGGTGAAAACCGGGCGATGGCACCTGACCTTAGGTAATCACCGTACGAAAAACCACCCGGCACAAAAATGGCGTCGCAGTTTTCAAGGTCCGACTGCTTGTGCCAGAGTTTAGCAACGGTTGCAACCCCTGACATTTTCAATGCATCCACCAGATCCTGATCACAATTGGAACCTGGAAAAACGATTACACCTGCTTTCATAATAGATTATTTCGGTGCAAATATGGCAGACTTTTCAGGGGAAGTGAGCAGCACTTTACGGAATTGAAAAATATTTATTGGATCAGGATGGAAGAAGTTGCCGGACTTGAACCGTTGGATTTGATCCGGTACAGTCCTTTTGCAAGTCCCTGAATTTTCCATTGGTTTTTTCCCTGAACAACCGGATATTCAACGACCGTCTGTCCCAGTGAGTTAATAAGCTGAATGATAGAACAATCTGCAGGCAGATTCAGAATGCGGAACGAATCGCTGACTGGATTCGGTACCACAATCATCTTTTGTTGAACAGATGGTTTTGCTCCGACCAGATCCGATATGGTGATGGTAAATGGTGTGAATGTACTGTCGATGCCACCATCCAAAATTCCACCATTGTCTTTGGTCGTAAGATACGCATTGACAACACCAAAAGCGCCTGGGAGTGGTGTGTATTTCAATTTTAATGAATCGATATACGGCAGAACTGAAAATAATTCCGGAGCATTTACCTGGATGGAATGGCTGACGATGCTTTGTGTGTTTTCGTCAATTGGTCCGGGAGTGAGGCGGATAAAAAAGTCATCTACAACGCGGGGTGCATTATTCCAGGCGGAGTCGTTTTTAACCTGAACAATCGGTCCATCATTGACTCCCAGGATAATGACTTTTTTGTAATAAACGGTTGTATCAACGCCTCTGGCTCCTGTTCCTCCGTTATCTTTCAGAACAACTTTGAGCGTGACAAGTCCGGTTGAATCTTGCTTGCCCAGAACTTTCAGGCTACCGTCCGGGTTGATGGTGGCTGTTTGAATTTTACCAGCAGGCATGCCTGTGATCAAAAAGCTATACGTTTGAAGAGTATCTCCTCTCGTTACACCGACCGAAACATCCGTTGCCACACCGGCAATGTCCGGCGATAAAATATCCTCCTTCACCGAAACAGTGGATGTGTCAAATGTACAGGTTGGTGCTGTGTTGGGAAACCATTGAATTTCTCTAAGCCTTTGATTGTTGGCATCGGTCATCAGTATTCTGTTATTGGCTGAATCGACCCAAAAGCCCAGTGGCCCGGTAAATTTTGCGGTTTTAAATTCTCCGTCTTTAAAACCAGTGGAATCGGTAAACGTTCCGACCCAATTGGTATCGGTGAGAACATATCGGCTGACACCTTCATTGAGGTAACCTGCTACAAACAGACGTTTGTCAACTTCATCATATGATAGTTTGAAGATTCCCCGGAATCGGGCGGCGGTTCCAAATCCATCCACGGTTCCGATGTTTCCGCTGCCAGCCCAGTTTTTTACAGTTCCGGCCGAAGGATCAATTTTCCGGATACGAAGGCCTGCATCTTCCCCGATAAACAAATGGTCACCAACCCATTCCAAGGTGCTGGGCCTGTTAAATTTTGCCGTTAGCAATGGGCCATCGGCATATCCACTGGTTGTTCCGGCATAGGTGGTGACTTCTGTCGTTTTCAAATGGACCCTCCTGATTTTATGATTAAATGCATCTGTGATGTACAGATATCCATTATGGATAGAAAGGTCCTGAGGTTTATTAAATCGGGCGAATTTGCCATTGGGCTTGTCTACGTAACCCGCTGTGTCGCTCCCAACAAACCACTTTACTTCGTTGGTTTTGGTGAGGAGCATTTTGATTTTATTGGCAAATGGTTCCACAAAATAAATCGTATCGCCGTTCAGGTTGATTGCCATATTGGTTGGGCGGTTCAGTCGGGCAGCGCCCCCAATTCCATTCACATTGCCGGAAGATCCGTTACCGGCCACGGTTGAGATAATGTTGGTACGAAGGTCCATTATCCGAATGCAGTGATTGTTTTGGTCTGATAGATAAATTGTGTCTTTTATTGGATGCTTCACAATGTCATATGGAGTGCTGAAGCGGCTGAGTTCTCCGGTTCCATTGCTCAGTACACCAGCGCCAGCAAAGGTTCTGACGAGGCCGTTCAACGATATTAACCGGATCCGACGGTTTGTATTGTCGCATACCAACCATCCTGAATCACAGAGCGCAATTCCCATTGGGAAGTTAAACCGGCTGACGGTCAATGCGGCATCAATGTATCCGGAAGTTGCAGCGGCACCGCACCATAACTGACCTGCCGCGGCTTTAATTGGGTAACGGTGAATGGTGTGGCCGGATGAATTGGCAATCAGCAACGTATCTTTTCGTTTCGTAAAAGCCAGTTGCCTTGGGCCTAGTAAACCGTTTATTGGGAGTGTTATGACTTGTCTTGTCGATCGGATGAGTCTTCTGATTCTACTGTTGAAACGATCTGAAATGTAAATGGTGTCTTCTGTCTGGCTAAACAGTAAACTGGATATTTTATTGAATCGGGCAAGCGTATCGAGCCCGTCCTGAATTCCAGCTGTTCCCAGTTTGCCTGCAAGGACTTTATATGTACTATCTGTGTTTCGAAGCAGAACCCGATGACCAGAACCACCGCCAATAATAAGCTGACCATTACGGCCGCATTCAATGGCGTCGATTTCGGTTTCAGGAAGAGTGTCGAGTTGAAAAAGCTGACTGGTACTTCTCAGATACAAATTCAGAATGTTGCCATTGGTTGAAAAGAAAACCGAATCGCCCGAATTGCTCAGGCAAAGGCCGGCTACCTTCGTTTGATTGGATAGGATTGTCTTGATGGTTTTCTGTTTTATGTTCAATAACCGGATTGTCCCATATTCATTATCCGATATGAAGGCCAGTGAATCTCTGGTTTTGATTTGCCATGCGCTACCAAATAAAGTCGACAAGGCAGGACCATCAATCGGGTCGGTGCTTCCTGCGATTGTTTTCACTATTTTCCTTTGACCGTTTGCTACAAAAGCGGTCAGAAAGAAAAAGAAAAAGACAAGTTTCAAGAGATTGGAAACAGCGTTATTTTGGTGCGTCATGTTCTGAAAATACCAGGGATTTGCTCAAAGATAAAAAACGAATAAACATAAAAATTGCGGAAACAGAAAGGCCGGCACACAATGCCCACCATGTTCCAGCCGGCCCCATGTGAAGTGTTAAGCCAAGATAATACCCAAAAGGTATGGCCACAACCCAATAGGCAAACATGGTGATCAAAGTGGGAATCAAAACATCCGACAAACCTCTCAGACATCCAAGTCCGATTACCTGAATACCGTCACTGAGCTGAAAGAAACCAGCAATAATCAAAAGCTCTGCGCCGGTGTCGGCCACCATCCGGTTTTGAATAAACATCATCGGAATATCGTTCCGGAAAAACAGAAATAATATGGCCGTACAAAACATGAAAACCGACACCATCTGAAAGGATCGGATGCCCGACAGCAGGATCATTTTCTTATCCTTTAGTCCGAAAAAATGCCCCACCCGAATCGAAGCAGCCGATGATAAACCACTGGCCATCATATAGGTGATGGATGCAAGTGTGATCACAATCTGATGCGATGCCAGAGCCGATTCTCCCATCCTCCCAACCAGAAGCGCTGTAAAACTGAAGGCTCCCACTTCGAAAAGAAACTGAAAGGCAACCGGCATGCCGAGCTTGTTGAGCAACAAGAATGTCGAGTAGCGGATGTTGGAAAGCTGAAAACTATCTTTCCACAGTGAGCCGGATTGGCTGAAGTAGAAATATCCCGCCATTCCAAAACCCATCACCCAACGGGCAATAAGATTGGAAATTCCGGCACCGTACAATCCCATTTCCGTACAACCCCAGTTTCCGAAAATGAGAAGATAGTTCATGAAAACGTTCAGCAAATTGGCGGCAATACTCACCACCATTCCGGGTTTGGTATTCCCCAGGCCATCATAAAACTGACGGAACGTCTGGAAAAGCATAATTCCCGGGAGGCTCCAGATCTGAAGTTTGAAAAATGGAAGAGCCTGATCCAAAACTTTTTCCGGCTGCTCCAGAAAGACAGAGAAGGGGAGGAGCAATCCCAAAACCAATGAAATGAGAACACCCCAGATCATGTTGTTCAATAAGCTGTTTACCAACAAAGACTTGCAGGTCAGAATTTCTTTCTGAGCAAAATACTCGGAAATTTTGGGCGTCAGAACATAGGAAATGCCAAGAGCAAAAACGATGGACAATGAAAAAATGTTGTTGGCAAGAGCGGATGCAGCCAGAGCTGTAACATTGCCGGTTTGCCCCACCATAATGGTATCGGCCAGACCAACCAGTGTGTGGCTTACCTGACTCAGCACCACCGGAATGGCCAGCTGAAGTATGATCCAGGTCTGTGCACCCGGATCCCGGTCCCTCGTTTTGTTGAGGTTTTCAGCCAGAAGCGAAGAGGAATTCAGATTCACAGACGGGGCTCCGGCCTACCGGTTTTCTCAAGGATACGCTCAGCCAGAATCCAGTCTTCCGGTGTGGTTACTTTGATGTTTTCATAGTTGCCCTCAAAGAGGTGGATCCGGTAACCAGCCAGTTCCATCACGGTAGCATCGTCTGTAAACCGCGGATCCGGAACCTGTTCGTACACAGGAAGAAGATCTTTCTGTCTGAAAATCTGAGGAGTCTGCACATAGAAAAACAGGCTGCGGTCTACAAACTGACTGTTTCCATCGTCCGACAACATTCGAAGTGAATCTTTCGCCGGAGCAGCAAAAACCGCATTGCCCAACGTTCGGGCCTGCAGGAATGCTTCGTTGAGTTGAGATGGTTCGATAAACGGACGGGCACCATCATGAATCGCTACCCATGTGTCCGGGTTTACGATGCTTCTCACCCCATTCTGAACCGATTCGTACCGTGTTTTACCACCCATGCACAATCGCCATCCACCGGTTGGGAAATATGTTTGAAGAAGGGTTTCCCAAATTTGGGCAGAGCCGATGGAAATCACATATACCAGTTCGATGTCAGGATCAAACTCCCTGAATTTCAGTCCTGGATGAATGGCCAGCGGGATTCCTGACAGTTCATGAAATTGCTTTGGAAGAGCACTTCCCATGCGGCTCCCGCTTCCCGCCGCAACTATGATGGCGACTCTTTTTTCCTCATCCATGTCAGCAAAACTACAACTTGTTTCCCTTCTCTAAATCTGAATCAACAAGGTTTTGTTTTCACTCAATAAGAAAGCCGATTGATCAGGTTACTCACTGGCTACTTTCAGCCATGATTTGCAACTCAGTCCGTTTGGTAGTTTCAATTCGTAGAAACCGGTTCCAAAATCAGATGGTGGCACCCAATCGTTCTGGTAATCATCCGATGAGAACACCAACTGTCCCCACCGGTTACGGATATCTACTTTTGATTTGGCCGGCAGATTGATGATTTCAAATACATCATTGATACCGTCCTGATTTCGCGTAATCAGATTAGGTGGTGAAACGGGCTGAAGATCAATTTCTTTTGAAACTTCGGCCAGACAGAGTCCCTGATAAGCCGAAAGCTGAAGTTTCAGGAGCATGGGTTCGCGAACAACAATCGCAGGCTCGTTATCAAATGAAAAGTTCCCATCCCACTGCCAGGTAGTTTTATCGGCACCGACCGATGTATTCCGGATTTTGACGACGGGTAGCTCCTGGCAATTGTTGTATGATTTCTCAAATTCGAAATCCGCTTTCAGATTTAATGGAGGATCATTAATCACAATGGTTTGGAATGTGGTATCTCGACATCCATTTTGATCCGCAATCAGGCGGACAGGGTAGCTTCCTCTTGCCGGAAAACGGTAGATTATTGATTTTCCTGCCAAACCAATTGTTGTATCAACTTTCCAGAAATAATTGGTGGACGGAAGGTCGGTTGCATTGAGTTGATAATCCAGAATGTCGAAACAAGGATTGAATTTTGACAATGGTGAGAAGGCAGCTTTTGGTTTGGATGGGGATAAGTTCACTTCCTGCGAACCTGGACACTGAAACGAATCGGCAAGACCGATGACAAATTGCAGTGGGTCATTTCCCAAAGTGAAAGTAGCCTTGGATGAATCTATGCCAGGTTGGGCAAATGAAGGCCAGGTGTACGAGTAACCCGGTTTTTTTACAGCTGACACCTGAAAAGGGTTGCCCGGACAAAACGTTTGGTTGATTGCAATCTGTGGTTTGATACCGCCCAGGGTAATATCCTGAAACGTTTCGTCAAAATCAAGACAGGCCGTATCGCTCAGTACTTTGAGACGAACTCTTGTAACCCCACTTTCTGTAATGGTTAGTGGAATCACCACTGTGCCACTTGTTTCAGTGGAATCTCCATCCCATATGTACCGGCTTTTCTGGGCATTTAATGAGGTGTTGGTTAGTGTCAGATTTACCGGTGTACACAGATTATCGCTTGAAAGTCCAAGTTGCGCTTTCAACCTTCCATCACGCAGGTCAATTGTCGCTTTTGCAGAACATTGGTTGGAATCCTGAATTGTTAAGTTGAATTTTTGGGCAGCGGCCTCACTCAGAACTGGCTGGGCAAGAGTGGAATCATTCAGAAAAAAGGTAGGACTCCAGGTGAATTTTACGCCCTTATTCCGGGCGGCTTTCAGAACGAAAGAACCTGCTTCGCAATATCGAATCAGCGTATCGCCAAAATATGGAAGTTCATGCACCTGAACGACCAGGGAATCATAGGATTGCTTTTCACAGGTGGTGTCGTTTTCTGCTTTCAACCGGACTTTATAAAAACCGGCGTTCTGAAATGTATGCGATTGAATACTGTCGGGCGTCAGGTTGATGGTGGAATCTCCGTCGCCAAAAAACCAGCTGATCTGCTTCGCCTGGAAACTCCCTGATTGAAAATTTATGGTCAAAGGTTTGCACCCTTTCAGCGTATCGGCTTCGGCTTTCGCTTTCAAAATTCCATTTGATATTTTGAACTTCGCTTCTTTTCTGCAACCCAATGAAGATGTTACGGATGCCGTATAAACCGTTGTCTGAGTTGGTGCCTGCACGGTAACATTGGCGGTCTGGCTGTTGCTTAGAAACTGCGTGGGTGTCCAGTTCCAGGAAAAATTACCAGCCGGAAGCGTTGGAAGTGAAATGGTATCCTGCAACGAACAAAAACTGACACTGTCGCCTGCAAAGGCAGGAACATCCTGAACAAGGATGGTTCGTGTGATTGAATCGGCTCCGGGGCAGGCTTCCGGATTGATGGCCACCAGTTTTACCTGATAGGTTCCGGCCGAATCGAACACATGCTGAATGGTATCAAAATTTGTGGTCACGACTGGACCGTCCTGAAAATCCCATTGGTAGCTGGTGGCAAAGACGGATTCCGAATTGAAATCAACCGCCAAAGGTGCACACCCCTGCAATGTGGAAGGCTGGTATTTTGCTTTCAGCAAGGAGAAGTCGTATTTGAATAAGGCATTGTTGCAACTATTCGAACGATTGGTGTTTGAAACAACACCCGGGGTTGTAGGGAAACTGGACTGTCCACCGCAACCGGCACAAACAGACTGATACACGATTCCTCTTTTATCGAAACGGCTGGTTCCTCCGTCTACATGGTCGCCGTTTCCGTTGTTGGTGGTATCACCGAAATACGTAGCAAAGCTCAGCGATTGTGCATTTTTCGCCAGAACCATAATGTAAAAATCCGAACCGTCTGAGTTACGGCTGTAGGCTCCTGGTGTGGTTGGCATGTTGGTAGTGAATCCATTTACATAACCAGGGACATTGTTTGTGCTTCCGCCCCAGCCGGAACAATAGATTTGTCCGCAATCGTCCACCAGAAAAGCCGTAGGAGAAATATTGGTCAATAAGGCCCCGGTTCCGAAAACGGTGGAAAAGCGGGTGGTGTCGAGATTGGCAGTAAGACTATGGATGAACTGGCTGCTGTTTGGGTTGGAATAAACATTCGCTGTAACCGGATAATTTCCCAGTGTCTGACCAAACAAATAAACGTTTCCTTTGATATCCCGCTGAACGAAATAGGCCTGATCGTAATCGGTGGTTCCAATGTAGGTTCCCCGGTAACCGGCAACTCCCAAACCCGGAGTGAAGGAACAAACGAATCCATCCACATTTCCTCCAAAAGTGGGTTTGATGGTGCCGGTGGAAGTCCTGAAATTTGTGCTGGTTGTGCCTCCGCTGACGAATATTTTTCCTTCGTTGCTTACCTGAAGAGAGTACGCTCCATCGTCTCCGTTTCCACCCAGAAAGGTGCTGAATTCCAGATTGGAAAGTGAAGCGCTGAATCGGGCACAAATGCCATCGAAGCTGGCAGATTTTGTGCTTTGAATTGCCTGAGCAACCGGAAAATTAGTACTTTCTGTATGTGAGGCAATGTAGATCCGGCCAGCCGTGTCCACCGCAATTTCGCTTCGGAAGGCGTCACCATAGTTTTTAACCAGTGCACTGTTGCCCTGGGCTGATAACGTGATGATGCCATCGTTCAAAGCCCCCCCTAAAAATGTGGATCCAACCAATTGGGTACCGTCCGTAGAAAATTTAGAAATCACGATATCGGAACCTGTACGGAAGCGAACGACTCCTTCTCCGGGGCCGTATGGCGATACACTCTGGCCTCCATTGAAACTTTCATCATAGGCACCCGATGTGGTTGGAAAGTCGTTTGAGCCTGTAGCACCAAGTATAACCAGATTGTTATCTTTATCAACCACCATCGAAGAGGGAGAGTCCGCTTCACTTCCTCCCAGATAGGTGGCATATAACAACTGGTTTCCGTTTCCACTGAATTTCAGAATGCTGATGTCATATGTGGAGTAGATATTGATTCCGGTACTGTCCCCTGAAAAACTGGAGGAAAAGGCCCCGGGTGTAGTTGGGAATTTCGTACCCAAACAAATGCCGCCTGCATATGCCGTTCCGTTTTCGCCATAGGTAGCCGTCATTCCCCAGTTGTCGCTTCGTGAACCGGAAAAGCTGGAAAACACCAGTACGGGGTCAATTACCAGTGGGGCATTTGAATTGTACCCCTGAGGAAAACGAAACCCAACTTTATTGCCGTTCTGTATTTCAAACTGGCAGGCAACCGGAACTTTGCGGCCGTTGATTTCCTGCCAGGCGACAGGCTTTTTTTCGGTGATGGTACCGATGCTGGTTTTCAGTATCAGATTTCCTTTGATCAGACTGATTTTATCCAAACCCTTGTACTCAATTGAAATGCTGGATGGATTTGCGCCTTTCTTCAGTTCAAACTGGTATTTCAGGTTTCCTTTTTCGTCGTTCCAAACCAGATCAATGCCCGGATACAGATTCTGATGACGGGCCATTTCAAATAAAGAAACATGCGAATGCCAGTCATTCGGGTTTTTTGATAAATAGTAATTATGGTAGTGATCCTTTCGGGATTCACCTGAAAGAGAAACCTGTTTTGACGCACCCACAAATTCCATGGTGTAGAAATGATTGCGGGCGTTTTCGGGATTTGCATGCGCATGCTTTTTAGGGTCTGAAGCAGCGGCACCGAAATCAGTTAACACAAATGCCGCTTTGTTGCCGGAAAGCCAGAATTCGCCATGTGTGAGTTTCGCTTTCAATCCATATGAAACCGGCCACTGGCCTTTATTTTCAATGAATTCGAGCTGCCCGAACACCGAAGGGCATGCGAAAAGAATCAGTATCGTTAGAGCAATCAGTACACGTTTCAACATAATGCCGGTCTGGTTGGAGATTGTTTCAGTAAAAAAGAAAAGTGGGTTACAAGAAGAACCATTCTTGTCAAAAAAGGAAATAAAAAAAGCCCGTCTATAAAACGGGCTTTTCTTCTCATTTGTTTTTTTCTTATTGGACCGGCCAGATAATATCGATCTCCATGTCTGCTGAATTTTCATCGCCATCGGAAAGATATTTTTCCATCGGACTGGCTGCCATTGTTTTTCCTTTCTCTTTTATCAAACCAATCATTTTCTGATAGGCTTCCGGAGTGCTTTTTGGATTACCCTTGAAATGGCAAATCGCGGCTTCACTGGCGGGTGTTTCCATGTAAATGACGTCCGCCGGCAGGGCTTTGGAGGGCTTGCTGCTGATTGGAAATCCTGCCTCAAATGCGTAGGTTCCGTTTGACGGATCTTCATAAATAGCCACTGGAACTCCGGTAATAGCGATGCCTTCTTTCACAGCCAGTTCTCCCAGTCTGCCGAAAATACCTTCCAGTGTCTTTCCAACCTCGGCTTCTGTGGCCGTTCCTTTAACAAGCATCAATTTTAAACTTTCTACCCGACCCATCTCCAGCTCCATTTTGGTGGCAGCGGGTTTTTGAAGTTGAGAAACAGAATCCAGGTAATGAAGCCCTCTCTCATAATCGCCACCAACCCATTTTTCCATAAAAAGGCCCATCAATTTACCGATCGGGTTCATGCCCATATCGGAATCCATGGTCCACTTCACTTCCGTTCCGCCTTCTACCGGGCGAAGGAAAAACTCGCCGGTTGCCACTCCATTTTCCATGAAATTCATTTCCGTTTTGATGTACTCCACGGGTTTGGTTTCTGCAATTGTCATTTTGCCATTGCCCACCTGATCGTGTTCGGAGGTCCACTCATAAAATGAACCTTTTCCTTCTTTCGAGGGGCTATAGGTAATTTTCATGTTAGGATCCAACCGATGCCAGGGTGACCATTGGTTCCATTCTTCCAGATTATTAATCAGTTGATAGGCTGTTTCCGGAGAGGATTTTATCAGGGCTGTCCGCTCCACGTGTACTTTGGATGGCAGGAAAAACGTGATCACCAGAATCAACAGGACGACTCCAAACAGGATTTTTGCGATGCTTAGTATTGTTTTCATTTTTTGGTTGGTTTGTATGTGTGAATCCAAAGGAAATTTTTTTTTCGGTTCCAGCAAAATAGATTGATTGTCAATTCGAAAGATTTCATTTTTCAGAATCTCTATTCACAGTTACCCTTTCTTGTCTGGTGGTTTTTTCAGTTGAAAACCGACCTTTTGCGAACAAGCATTAGTTTTGTGCCATGATGCTAAAAAACGATCTGCTTCTGAGAGCAGCGAGGGGGGAGAAGACCGAAAGAGTGCCGGTCTGGTTGATGCGACAGGCAGGCAGAATTCTTCCGGAATACAGAGCGGTAAGAGCTTCACTTTCTGGGTTTAAAGAACTGGTCGAAACGCCGGATAGAGCCGCAGAAGTAACCATTCAACCTGTTGATATTCTGGGTGTGGATGCCGCCATCATCTTTTCCGATATTCTGGTTGTGGCCGAAGGAATGGGACTCACATACGAAATGGAAGAAAAGAGAGGGCCATTCTTTCCCAAAACCATCGAGACGATTGACGACATCAAAAAGCTTCGCATCGGTACCGCTGAAAACGATTTTCAGTATACCATCGAAGCTATCCGCATCACCAAGAAAGCATTGGACGGACGGGTTCCTCTGATTGGATTTGCCGGTGCACCGTTCACCATGCTTTGTTACATGGTCGAAGGAGGAGGATCCAAAACATTCAGTAAATCGAAAAAACTCCTGTTTTCTGAACCGCAAGCCGCTCATATGCTTCTTCAGAAAATTACGGATTCCACCATCGACTATTTAAAAGGACAGGTCGCCGCCGGTGCCGATCTGGTGCAGGTATTTGACTCCTGGGCCGGAATCTTATCTCCACAAGCGTATGAGGAATTTTCGATTCCCTACATGAAACAAATTGCCGATGCCATCAATGATGTGCCGGTTACTTTATTTGGTAAAGGCGCATTCTATGCCCGTAAAAGTATGGCATCGTTGAACTGTCAGGTTATCGGAACCGACTGGAACATGGATCCGCAGGAAAGCAGAGCATTGGTCGGAAACAAAACATTGCAGGGAAATCTGGACCCTTGTGTTTTGTACGGAAGCCACGATTTTATTGCCAAAGAAACCAAAGCCATGATCAAGGCTTTTGGTTCTCAACGATACATTGCCAATCTCGGACACGGCGTATATCCGGATACCGACCCGATGAAAGTGAAGCATTTTGTGGAAACGGTTCAGTCGTTTGATATTTCCAGTTTGGGTGAATGAAGCTGATTCACGACCTCAATGAAATTCCTGCTCTTTCCGGCTCTGTTGTAACGGACGGAATGTTCGATGGTGTCCATATGGGCCATCAACGCATTTTGAAACAAGTGGTGAACGAAGCGAAGGAAATGGGACTGCCTTCAGTTCTGTTAACCTATTGGCCTCATCCCCGCCATGTGTTGCCGGAAAAAGGAGACCGGTTGCGAATTTTGACAACCCTGGAAGAAAAGGCCGAAATCGTAGCCCGGCAGGGAATCGATTATATGCTGGTGATTCCATTTAACTATGCCTTTTCCAGAATCAGCCATGAGAAGTTTGTCAAAGAAATCCTGTCCGAAAAACTTCACACCCGCAAAATCATCATCGGTTATGACCACCGGTTTGGGTTGAACCGTTTGGGAAACGTGGGTTACCTGAAAGAGGTTGGCAAGGAACTGGGATTTGATGTAGTTGAAATCGGAAAACAAGAGATTGAAGACATCGCCATCAGTTCCACCAAAATCCGGTATTCTCTCCAGCATCAACTCATCGAAACAGCTGCTCAGTTTTTAGGACGGAACTATTCGATTTGCGGTACTGTCGTAAAGGGCGATCAACGGGGACGGCAACTCGGTTTCCCCACAGCCAATCTCGATGTTTCCGAAACCAGTAAGCTCGTGCCGGCAGACGGCGTGTATGCAACCTGGGCAATAGTCGACGGGCAGAAGTTTGGATCGATGACCAACATAGGATTCCGTCCGACAGTCGACGGTCTCCATCATAAAATAGAATCTCACTTGTTTGACTTTGAGGGAGATCTGTACGGAAAGACTCTGACGCTTGAGTTTGTGAGCCCGATCCGCGAGGAAATGAAATTTGTCGGACTCGATGCTTTGAAAGAACAATTGACACTCGATGAAAAACTAAGCCGGATGATTCTGGCGAAAGGATAAAAATTGGATCCGCTCAAAAGGCGGTTTTTTTACAGGTCTGCGCCATAATTTCCTGTATCATTTTTGTGGAACAGAGATTCTGGCATTCTTGTCATCGGATTAACTTAAAAATCCCGAAAAAAGACACAAAGTTTTCACCCAGACATTATTTCTCTTTCAGCACACGGCCGCTGGTAAAACTGGAGGCCGTTTCGAGGGTATAGGTATAAATACCTGGCGGATAGAGCGAAATATCGAAAGGCTCTCCGCCTGATTTTTGTGTGGAGTACAGAATTTTTCCCTGTGGATCCAGGAGCGTAAAAAGGCCGGTGCCCATCCCCGCCACATGAAAAATACCCGTCGTGGGATTGGGAATGGCATAGCTGAGCCGGGCTTCTTTTTTGTGGGGCTTCACTGATGTGTTGATCGTATCCACCAGCGGATCAAACTCCCGGCCGACATTGGCGATTTTGATGAAGTTGAAGCAGACAGATACAGAAGATGAACCATAACTACCTGCAATTACCGCATTGCCAGAATCATCGGAATCAAATGATTCAAAAGTTCGGCCACCGTTTCCGCTAGATTGTATAGCAAATGGCACGCTGAAAATCAGTTGATTGTTTTTGTTGTATTTCCTGAAATAGCTATTCGGATAGAATTCACCAACTGCTAATGAATCAAATATACCAATGAAACTTCCGTCTGATAAGCATTTGAAATTATTATTCATGCCATATTTATTTACTGTTGACCAGACGGTATCTCCATTCCACTTATGTTTAGAAAGTCCAATAAATCCAACATCGTTGACATAGTAGTTTCCCCTTACCATTAATGTTGAATCAGAGCTTTGACCGGCACGTCCATAAAAGTAGGCTACGTGTGGTTTATTCCGGTACCAATCGTGATGTGAAATTTCAACCCCATTTGTATCTATTTCATAGGAAGAGATATAGCTGCCCCTTGTGCCTGATAAAAAATATCGGTCTCCGCCTCTCATGTTTTCCACTGATTGTGCTGTGCTAACGCCCGTAAACCCAGACGGATAATAACCCACATGAAATTTAAAATTGCCCATGGGGTCGAGTTTAAGCAAACCCATTTGCCAGGTGTTGGGGGTTGGTTTTATTTCACCGGCAATGAGAATGTTTCCGTTTATGTCAACTGTTGCATCATAAGGATATGTAAAGTAGCCTGGTAATTCAGTGTTGGAAAGCAGAAAACCATCTTCAGTAAACTGTTGAATGGAAAGGGCTGATGGCCATTGTGCTCCTCTTTGGGCAATCACATAAAAGGTCTGGAACCGGCCTTTTACCATGGTTACTTCCTGTGAATAGATATTCGTGGGACGGATAAAGAGGGTATCACCGTTTTCATCGATTTTGCCAAAATAAACTCTGGGATAAACATTTGTATTCCAATAGATATACTCTTTGTTTGAATAGCCTGTAAAACAGTAACCTCCGTTTTCAGCTTTGGAAATTGATACAACTGTACCGCCAGCATAGGCAGGCAAATATTTTTCCCAAATGACTTGTTGGGCTGTCACCATATGGCTGGAAATGTACAATAATCCCAGCCACATGATTAACGCAATTCTAATTTTCAGGGTCCTCATTTTACCACCACCAGTTTTCTCCATTTCCATATCAGACCTTGATGGTTGCGGATGCGGCAAACATACACACCCGATGGAAAACGGCTGGCATCCAGAGCCAGTTCGCCATATGGTTGTGAGATGGATTTCGAATCAACTACCTTGCCCGTTCCGACTTCAACTATTTCCAAAGTTGGCAATCCTCTCCATTCTTCCGGCAACCGATACTGAATAATGGTGTTCCCGCTGGCTGGATTGGGAACCGGGTTGCCGAAAAAGGAATCATTGATCTTCTGTTTTACGGAAGTCAAGGCTGGAGCTCCTGGCCTGACAGGAAAAACCGGATCATCCAAATCCGTTACTGCGGAACAAACTTGTACATAATTGGTTGAGTCTACTGGTATATTGTTCTCTGTATAGCATTTAAATGAAGATAACTGTTTAAGTTGGATACTTTGTGTTACTGCTGGTGATATTTCACCCAGAAACTCATTTTTGTATCGGTAGTAAACAACTTTCTCACCCGTTTGATTGATGATGGAAAGCCAATTGGAAGGGCTTGCCCAGGTGGTGCACCCTTCGGCATCATCAGTTGTAGTGCATGGATTGTGTTCCCGATTGGGGTGATTCAAAATAGGCCAGACGTTTGAGTTGGGGTTTTCATTTGATCCTCCTCCAATACCACCAATTTTTCCAACACCATTTACATCCTCAGGCAAGCGAAACCCACTTTTCAGCAACAGTCCAATATGCGGGTAGTTGCTCGATTCTTTTTTGGCATAACGCAGATCGTTGCAGCTGAATGTCAGCTTGGTAGGAGATGCATTTCCCAGATGGTCAAGACTAAACGCCACCCGGCATGAATCTACTTTGTTTCCCCGCACCAACAAAGGCACGGTTGCCAAGTTGGTGTTGACGTTCCATTTATTATATGCAAACGCTGTATCGCACAACCGGAACC
This sequence comes from Spirosoma fluviale, assembly GCA_945883425.1. Lineage (GTDB taxonomy): Bacteria > Bacteroidota > Bacteroidia > Cytophagales > Flexibacteraceae > CAMDMI01. The sequence continues at coordinate 17,090 of CAMCXM010000017.1, read as the reverse complement.
AGTTGTTTTCAATTTCGATTGGTGCACTATTCAAACCATGATTCAATTGAATTTTAAAGCCATACACCCCATATTTTACGCTGTCGATCTGGTATCCATTCACCGTTAATTTGTCGGCAGAATAGCCTGATTCCGTAAGCGATTCTGCATCTTGCAATTGAGACAAAATCCCAAAAGTTGTCCTGGGTGTTATTCTGTATTGTGGAAATGAAAGGAGTGCTTCTGGTAATTCTTCCGAAAACCCGCGGATGTATGCCTGGCCGGGTGTTCCCTGTACCGAAAGTGGGGCAGTGCTGTAAATGCCATACACATCCGGTTCTCCTGTCAGATTCAAGCTGGCAGTTGGTCTGTAAATTCTGAAATGATCGGCCTCCAATTCTAATGGCGAATATCCCTCTAACGGTCTAGTTTCAAACCATCGGTGGTCGGGCAATTCAATGTTATTGTTTTCCAGATACAATGGCTCCGATAATTGCTCGGCAAATGTGGATGCATTGAACCGGAAATCATGCGTTGTCATGGCTGCTTTGTGGCAATTTTTAAAATGGTTCCGGAAAATCCGCATTGTAGGTCTTAATCCGGCTATACCCAGTTTCATTTCCTCAAATACATTGTTTTTCAGACTCATGCTGCCAAAATTGGTGCTGTCGTAGTCCGTCTGGTGAAAGGCTATTCCACACAGAGGTATGTACCGAAGGCTGTCATCGTTGTAGAACGGAAGTTTGAGCCCCCATCGTTGATTTACAAAAGAGTTGCTGTCGATCCGGCATAAAGGAGGCTCGGCGAGATTTTCAGCCAGTATACCAATGAGGTTATTTCCGAATTTCGACTTTGAAATCTGCACGGTACTTTCATGCATTTCACTTCCCCCGCAGGCTTTGGTCCCTACCCAGGTAATGCCAGCAATGGCATCATTTACAGTTGAACCTTTCATAGTAAATCTACAACCCGGCGAAACAATTAAACCTTGCCACATTCCAGCGCAGGAGCTTTGGAAGGATGTGCTTTCGATGGAAACATGGCTGTTTTCAGCAAAAGATATGAAATTGTAGGGTAGACTTTGAAAAGGAGAAATTGAGAAATAGGGCATGTTGTGAAGAATCATTTTATTGGCTCCGTTTACTGAAATTATGGTGCCTGGTAGAAACCGAACCCATCCTTCAATCCGAATGGGGCCAACAATCACATAGCAACCTTCGAAAATAAGAGGAAAATCAGCTGTACCATTCAGGGTAATGAGAGAACCGTCAGAATTTCCAAGTATAAATGGCAGAGAGGCATTTTTCTTTCTTTCAGACTTGCTCTTTTTAGATATGACTCGAAAGAGAGAGTATCTATCTGATTTTTTACCAATACCATTCGTTTCTGAAGAAATCAGGAAGGCGATAAAAATCAGAAAAAGATGTCGGATTGATAGCATTGTGTTTCTGGACAGGTAAATTCTGCCACATAAAAGAAACGAAAAATCTAAATCGAGCCAAGTTTATGTTATTTAACGACTTGCTAAAACTACCTCCAGATGAAGACTCAATGATCAAGCCATCCCCAGCTTCACTTCATACCAGTTCACGACCGCCTTTTGAAAGGACAGAGCGTCTGGATATTGAGCCGGATTGAAAACCGGACCCGGCTCTGTGGTCACGATTCCGGGACGGAGCGTCATCGGTTTGGTGGCGGCCAAACAGTATCGGGAATTGCGCACTAAAACCGGAACCAGCGGTACACCCGATTCAAAACTCAAACGGAAGGCACCGGGTTCAAACGGCTGAAGCGGTTTGTCCGACTTATTGGTTTTTCCTTCCGGGAAAATCACCAGTGAGCCACCGTCTGCCAGATAAGAAGTCATATCAGACATGGCCCTCTTTCTGCTCTCTGCACTTTTACGGTCAACGGCCAGCGTAATCCATGCACAAAGGTGTCCGAAAACCGGGGCTTTGGTCAGTTCGATTTTGGCCAGAGGTAAAGCAAACCGTTTCAGCATTAAATACAATGCCGGTGTGTCGAGGAGAGAATTGTGGTTGGCGACAATGATGAGCGAACCTTTGGGCCATTGTTCCTGGGCTTGAATGGTTCCTTTATGATAAAACCAAACGCCAAATGTGTAAAAGGACGAAGCCCAAAACTTCATGCACCAAAGTTTGATGTTCTCCTGAAGTTTCCTGGATGGCAGAAGTTGCGCCAGTCCCACAATCGGGAAGACAATCAGCATGGCAATGCCGAAAATAAAAAAGCCTGTATAAAGATAGACAAGTTCGAAAAACCGCTTCATTTTGGTTCAGGATGGGGTTTTTCTTATGAAGAACTGATTATTTTCAAATTTAAAACTAAGACTTTCAATAGGATAGAAAAAACTTGGGGCGCAAAAGTAGAAAGGAGGAGGGAATTATCTTAGTTTTGCAGCGGCAGTCTGGTACGACCAGCTCCTTTCGACTCCCCCAGGGCAGGAATGCAGCAAGGGTAGAAGGTTGAGCGGTGCGATATTAGCCTGCCATTTTTTGTTTCTTCCCTTCCCGTTTCCGGTTTACAATTTCAGTTCAGCACTCAATCGCAGAACCTGATTCTCCGCAATTTTCGCATTGAACTTCGCCTGCAACAACCGGCTTTGTGCATTGCTCAGCTGGAATTCGGCATCTTTCAGTTCCAGACTCGTTGCCTGTCCCAAACGAAACCGTCCTTGTACAATCTGGTTGTTTTCCGTCGCCAGGGCAATGTTTTGTTTTTCGATCTCCGCACTTTCCAGATGAAGGTCCAGCGTTTTTAAGGCCCGCCACAATTGGGAAAGCAACCGGCTTTCGGCCAGTTTCAGTTGCAGGTTGCGGGTTTCCAGATCCAGATTGGCCAGCTTCACCAGCCGATTCACCGATGTGCCGGTAAAAATTGGAATGGCCGCACTGATGCCAATATTGGGTCCCAGACTCTGGTTGTACAACGCAAAACCGGCTTCCGAACGTGTGCGGCCAAAATTGTAAGCGGTATTCAGACTCACCTGCGGAAGGCCCCTCGATTTGATTTCTTTGACGCCAAGTTTCGTTACTTCCAGATTCTGTCGCTGGTATTTCAGTTGCAGGTTTTCGCCCAGCACTTTGGTCTTGAGCTGACTGAAATCGTAGCCGTTTACATTGCCGACGGTGTCCACCACTTCAAAGGCAACTTCCGGATCACGACCCAGCAACTGGTTGAAGGCTCCTTTCCGGATTTCAATCTGCTGCTGTTGGTTTTGGATACGGTTCCGTATGGTGTTGAGGTCGATCTGAGCGATGAGCTGATCAGATTTCGGACGGGTTCCAATCCGGAATTGCTCGGAGGCGATTTTCAGTCTTTCCGCCGTCCGGTTTTCATCTTGTCGACTGACATCAAGATCGAGTCGGGAAAGCACAAGCTGATAGTAAGCGGCAGAGAGCGTATCGCTGAAGTTGAGAATCTGGTTCTGAATCCGGATGTCGGCAGCCGACTGCTGGGCATCTTGTTTCTTTTTGGTGATGAACATTTTGCCACCATCGAAAAATACCCAGTTGGCCGCCACACCCAGGTTGGTGGAATTGGTCGCCACACCGGAACGATTCACTTCCAGACCCGAAGCAAATTTCTGGCTGATGTCGTTCCAAAGAAAATTGCGGGAACCAGTTGCGGAAACGGTTGGTAGAAATCCAGCTGTTCCGTAGGTATTGGCTGCTTTGGCAAATTCGGCATCGTTCTTCGCAATGCGGATATCAAAGTTGTTTTCCAGTCCGATTTGGAGGGCGTCTTTCAGGGTTAGGATGGGCTGTGCTTCCACAAGGAATCCATAACAAATGAAGAAAATACTTACTAAAAGAAAGCGACTGAAATTAACAGACTCATGTTTTGAACATGGTGCTTTTGAGGTTTTTTTATTCTTCACCTTTCTTTTCTATGAATTCATCAATTAAAATCACGTCCCTCAGATCTTGTGGACGCTTAGCCCTGATTTTCAGATCTCTTAAATCGTTCAATCCAATAATCGGAATTTGTATATTGTCTATCTGGTAAAAATAGGCTCTCTCAATGCATTCATCAAACACAAATGAGCGATGAACTTGTGTTAATAAATCAATGGGTCCGTCAATACAAAATGAACAGGTTTCTGTTATCGTTAACGTGTCAATGAAATCAACATCTGCTTCTTCATGACCCATTTCAATGAGGATCGTTTTTAGTTTGTTGAAATTTTCTTTCGTCGGCTTTATCCAAAGATCAGAATCAATGGTGTTCCGAAGTATTTTATGAAAATTCAGAGCAAGCCCTCCAATGACCAGATATTCAAATTGGTGCTCCGCTGCCAGCTGAGCAAATCTCCAGAATTCGGTCGTCGTTATTTCTCCTCCCTTTTCCATATCACGATCTTTTTACCTTTCGTTAATCGTTGCTTTTCTGTTTCTCCGAATGCTTTTGTATGCCATGCTTTGTACGCTTCATGATATTCCAGAATCTGGCGTGGAGTCCAGTCAACTGCCATGAGAATCTGGTCCTTGTGCGGATCGCCCGGGTGGTTGTAAAAAGTGATTTTCTTTTTTGCCATCAGATTACTCGTTAAGGGTTACTTTATCATCATTTCTTAAGAATTGAAAACTCGACGTTTATTCTTCCTCTTCTCTTTTATATCCTTCATAATAATACGATTGCTCAATTCCTTTAAACAGAATTTCCAGGTTGTTGATTTCGTCTGTCAGGTTTTGGGACAACAAAGTTCTCAATTCCAGGTCGTTCACCGGACTTCGTTCCATTGCCTGCAGGTAAAGTTCCTTTCCGACAAACTGCCAGTTCACCACTTTCTGAAGCCGGGCTTTCAGGATGAGATCAAGCCAGATGCGCATCGATCGGCCGTTGCCTTCCAGAAAAGGATGGGCGATGTTCATTTCAATATATTTGGAAACAATCTCTTCAAATCTTCCTTCCGGCATCTGTTCAATTTTGACCAGAATCTCTTTCAGATACAAGGCGTTGGCAAACCGGAAGGCACCTTTGGAAATATTCAGAGAACGGAGCTGACCAGCAAAATCGTAGAGTCCGTCAAACAGATACAGATGAATTTGCTGAAGCCCGAGGGTCGAACCAATTTCAATCGTTCCGATATCCCCGGATTCAAACAGGCGGAATGCATTTTCCAGACTCTTCTTATCAATGTTTTTCATGCCTTCCGTTTCGAAATATGATCGGTTAAACTCATCACAATTTACTCCACTTCCTTTGGTTTTCGAACCCCACCTCTCGAAATAAAACTGTACATCGCCGGGATCACAAACAAGGTGAGAACCAGCGAGAAAATCAGTCCGCCAATAATAACAATCCCCAATGGAATCCGGCTCGTGGCACCTGCGCCCAAAGCCAGTGCGATCGGTAAGGCACCCAGCGCTGTGGCCAGACTTGTCATCAGAATCGGACGGAGTCGTGCGGCGGCCGCTTCCAGAACAGCCTCTCTTTTTCCAAGTCCTTGTTCCCGTTTCTGGTTGGCAAATTCCACAATCAGAATTCCGTTTTTGGTCACAAGTCCGATCAGCATGATGATCCCGATCTGGGAGAAAATGTTCATCGTCTGGCCAAACATAAACAAGGAGAAAACCGCCCCGGCAATGGCCAGAGGCACGGTAATCATGATGATGACGGGGTCAATAAAACTTTCAAACTGAGCCGATAAAACCAGATAAATCAGGATCAGTGCGAGAATGAAAGCGAACATCGTGTTGCCCGAACTCTCGGCAAAATCACGACTCGGTCCGTTCAGATCGGTGGTGAAACTTGGGTCCAGCACTTTCGCCCCGATCTCCCGCATGGCGGCGATTCCGTCGCCCATGGTTTTGCCGGGAGCCAATCCCGCCGAAACCGTTGCCGATTTGTACCGGTTGAAATGGTAAATTTGCGGAGGGGAACTCACTTCGTCCATCTTCACCAGATTGTCGAGCTGCACCAGTTCGCCACTTTTGCTTCGGACGTAAAACGATTTCAGATCGAGCGGTTCATCACGATTGGCTCTGTCTACCTGTCCGATGATCTGATATTGCTTTCCGTTCATGATGAAATACCCGAGGCGCCGTCCGCTGAGAGCCAGTTGGAGTGTATTGGCGACATCAAATACGGATATGCCGAGTTCGGCTGCTTTCAACCGGTCGATGGTTACCTGAATTTCAGGCTTGTTGAATTTCAGATTCACATCTACACCCTGAAAGACCGGATGCTTATTGGCTTCTTCCAGAAACAACGGAAGTTTTTCACGTAGTTTTTCAAAGTTCAGGTTTTGAAGCACAAACTGAACCGGCAACCCAAATCGCCCTGAGCCTCCAACGGAAATCGTTTGCTCCTGCAGCATAAAAAGTTTGCCATCCGGGAATTTGCTGAGCTTTTTGTTCAAGCCTTCGACGATTTGTTTCTGACTTTTCATCCGTTTATCAGGGTCCTTCAAAACCATACTGATGATACCGGAATTCACAGCCCCGGTTCCGGCAAAGGATGGAGCGATCAGACTCACCACAATGCGTTGTTCGGGGATGGAATCGATGGCGAACTGACTTACCTGATCCATGTATTGCTCAAAATAATCGTAGCTGGTTCCCTCTGGCATCTGGGCAGAAATCCGGAAAAGACTTCGGTCTTCGAGCGGCGCTAATTCTGATGGGAGCATTTTTCCCACGAAGAAAATCATCCCGAAACAAAAAATCAGAATGAACCAGGCCAGCCAGCGTTGCTGCATGAAAGATTCCAGTCCACTTCTGTATCGGACATCCATTCCCACAAAAAAGGGCTCTGAGAAAGTGTAAAACCAGGAACGTTTGTGGTCACTTTTGGAAAGCAATACGTTCAGTACAGGAGTGAGGGAAAGGGAAACGAATGCAGAGATGAGAACTGCACCCGCCACCACAATCCCGAATTCACGGAACAGACTTCCCACAAAACCTTGCAGGAACACAATCGGCAGAAATACAACGGCAAGTGTGATGGACGTAGAAATAACAGCAAAATAGATTTCATCCGAACCTTCCCGAGCAGCGGTTTTCCGGTCCTTGCCTTCTTCCATCTTTTTGAAAATGTTCTCCGTCACCACGATTCCGTCATCCACCACCAGTCCGGTCGCCAGTACAATGCCCAAAAGAGTCAGTACATTGATGCTGAAATCCATGATGTACATGATGAAGAAAGTCCCAATCAGCGACACCGGAATGTCGATCAGCGGACGGAACGCAATCATCCAGTCACGGAAAAAGAGGTAGATGATGATCACCACCAGAATGAAGGCAATCACCAGTGTTTCTTCTACTTCGGTGATGGAGTTTTTGACGAATTTGGTTTTGTCGACCGACACGTCAATCACATAATCACTGGGCAGTTCTTTTTTGATCTGCTCGTATCGTTTGTAAAACTCTTTGGAGATTTCAATGTAGTTGGCGCCCGGTAGCGGAACTATGGCCAGACCGACCGAGTTGATGTTGTTTTTTTTGATGGCGGTTTCTTCGTTTTCCGGACCCAGCTCTACGTTGGCCACTTCACCAAGGCGGATGGTCTGTCCCTGATCCTGACGAAGAATCAGGTTTTGAAAATCGTCTTCTGTAACGAGCCGTCCGTAACTTTTGACCGTGAGTTCAGTCGCGTTCCCGGCAATTTTACCACCCGGCAATTCCACATTTTCGCGGTCAATGGCAGCTTTGATATCGGTGGCGGTCACTTTGAATGCCGCCATTTTCGCCGGATTGAGCCAGATGCGCATGGAGAACCGTTTATCGCCAAACACATTGACGGTACTCACACCTGGGATTGTCTGGAGTTTTTCCAGGATCACATTGGTGGCATAATCGGTCACTTCCAGCATGCTCCGGGTCCGGCTCTGGATTGGCATGATGATGAGGAAATCGCCGGAAGCATCGGCTTTCGAAATCACGGGCGGTGCGTCTATGTCCTGCGGCAACTGGCGAACGGCCTGCGAAACCTTGTCCCGAACATCAGCGGCGGCCTGTTCCATTTCCACATCCAGATTAAACTCCACCGTGATCGTGCTGGAGCCCAGGTTGCTGGAAGAAGAAATGGTTTTGACACCGGCAATTCCGTTGATGGCTTTTTCGAGTGGCTCGGTGATCTGGTTTTCAATGATTTCGGCATTGGCGCCGGTGTAACTGGTCCGCACCGTAATCACCGGCGGGTCGATGGCCGGGTATTCCCGCACACCGAGGAACGAATAGCCCAACGCACCAAACAGCACTATGATGATCGACATCACAAAAGCCAGTACCGGGCGTTGAAGACTAATGGAAGAAAGACTCATTCAGTTTTTGGTTGGTAATGAAAATTGATCGAACTGAAATGATTACTGAATAGAGGTCAATACGATTTCTCCCTTCGGTTTCACAAACATCAATCCGCTGGTCAGGACGGTATCGCCTGCCTTGATGCCGCTGATGATCTGGATCCGGTCCATGTTTCGGATGCCGGTTTCGACGTTCACAAATTCGACTCCGCCATTTCGTGCGACAATCACTTTTTTACCGCGGGTTTCCGGAATCACGCACTGTGTTGGAATCAGGACGGCATTTTTGATTTCCCTCAGGCGAAGGGCTGCTTTGGCAAATGTACCGGGTAGGAGGGAGGCTCGGCTGTTGTCGAATTTCGCCCGGACTTTGAGCGTACGGCTGGCGGCATCGATCTTCGGTTCAAATGCGTAAACGGTAGCTGTGAACGTATCAGGCTGACTTTCAATCGTAAACAGCACCCGATCGCCGTTTTGCAACAGCCGTGTGTATTTTTCCGGAATGGAGAACTCGACTTTGAGTTGATCCATCTGCTGAAGGCTGGCCACCGAAGTTCCGGGAGTGACATAACTTCCCAGACTTGCATTGGTGAGGCCAATGGTTCCGGAAAAAGGCGCCAGAATTTTGGTTTTTCGCAGGTTTGCCTGAATCAGGTTCAGGTCCGACTGAATGTTGTTCAACTGGTTTTCGGCATTATCGAGTTCCTGCTGGCTCACTCCGTTTATTTTCACGAGTTCTTTCAAACGGCTCACATTTTTCCGGGCGATTTCGGCCTGCAATTCCTGCTTTTTTACCTGTGCTTTGAGGTCGTCGTCGTACAACGCAAGCAGAACCTGACCTTGTGTGACTTTCGCTCCTTCCGAAATATTGATTTGTGTGACACGACCTCCGGCTTCGGGCATCAGCAGGACTTCATTCCAGGCCAGAAGAGTAGCGCTGCTTTCCAGATTCATCGGGATACTTTCACTTCGGGCGACGTAGCCGGTTACTTTTTGCGGCGGAGGTTTCATTCCGGGTCCACCGGCACCAGGAGGTCCGCCCCCGGGTTTGGGCTGACTCATTTTCCAGTAAATCAGGGCACTGATGATGGCCAGAAAAATAAGGAATACCCAGATGGATGAAGAGGATCGCTTGTTGAGTTGCGTTTCAGTCATGATTCAAAATAACCTGAAAATCAGGCGGCAGTTATTTCAGCGGCCCGAATTTGGGGATATAATGATTCACATCAATGAAATGAGGCTTTTTTTATTCCCTTGGCTCGTTTGGCCGAATCCCAATTACCATCAGATCGTCCAGCTGGCGGCCATCTCCGATCCATTCTTTCATGGTGAATTCCACCACTTTTTCTTGTACCGACATCGGTTTTTGTGCGATTCAGTGGAACAAAGATTTTAGCTTTTCACACTGTTCGGTTTTGAGATGCACTGTCTTTTACCAATCAAGGGTATCTGTGATATAATGGAAACCTTGTCTTCTTCATTTTGAATGCTGAAATCATTAATGTCGGATGAGTACGGCTTCAGCCAGATGCTATACGACTTTGCAAAACACTGCCAGGCGGGTAGCAAAATCAAAAGCAAAATGTGTCGGATGTTTCGATGAAACAGCATTCAAGAAAGGAGACATGTTTATTCCGGTTGCAGTTAGCTTAGTTCATTTGTCGGTTCATTTCCGTAGGCGTTCCGTTCACCCGATTTATGTAGTATTTTGTGCCACCGTTCCGGTTCTTGCAATAAAAAAAGCCTTGGCCATTTCGCCTTACCTCAGCTGCAAACTCAGCCGGCTTTCCTTTCTGGGAATGCTCACTGTGGTTTATGTGCATTCTTTCAATTTTGATGATCGCTACCTCTGGGTCGGTCGTCCTTTTTTTGAAGAAATGAATCTGTTCACTTTCCTTCAGCTCATGATCACCAACGGGCTCTTTCGGTTTGGTGTTCCCCTCTTTTTTTTTCGGGCCGGCATGCTGATGGCGGCTACTGAAGAGAAATACACACCCATCACCAGACTGAAAAAACGAAGTCAGACTTTGCTCATTCCCTATCTGGCCTGGTCGCTGTTTGGAATTCTGGTTACGTATTATTTTGAATCCCAGGCCGATCTGGCTCCTTTTGCTGAATCATCCTGGCTCCGTCCGTTTGGTAATCTGCCTGTGCACAAATGGGATTTGAGCCAATGGTTTGAAAGTGCGCTTTTTCATCCCATTTCGTTTCAACTATGGTTTCTTCGAAGTTTGTTTATCTACAGCATTTTGTATCCGTTGTTGGTCAAAGGTCTCACCTGGAAGCCAAAATGGATTCTGGGTGTTTTCGGCTTTCTCTGGGTATCCAGTTTTGGTGGAATCGGTTTTATCGAAGGCGAAGGAATCTTCTTTTTCACTTTGGGGATATACTATTTCAAAGGCGGTTTCAGTGAGGACAGGATACGGGATTTTTTCCTTCGTTACCGTCTGTATTGGATTGCTTTAGGTGTGGTTTTGTTGAAAACCTTCCTTTCGTTTCAGTTCGATTACCTCCATTTACCGGTATATCTCCTGCATAAAATCGCACAGCCTTTGCTGGTTCTTTCGGTTTGGTTTGGATATGATTTTCTTTTGGGTCAGGTTCAGAATTCACCTCTGGAAAAACTTAGCCGGTACAATTTCTTCGTGTACGGAGCACATGTTCCCCTGGTCTATTACCTCACCGATCTGCTTTTCTTTCAATATGGAAAAGACGATTCCGTCCGTTTTGCCATCTTTTGCTGCCTGCCGCTGGTGGTTTCTGCCACAGCCATTCTGGTCGGATATGTTCTGGAAAAAGCCGTCTATCCGGTTTTCTGGGTACTCACCGGAGGAAGGAAATAAACCCATTTTATTCAATAGATGTGGAACTTTTTGATTTTCACATCTTTCGTTTCTTCTCTGGAGAAACTACGGAAGAGGTTGTAAAAAAAAGAAAATCAAAAAGTTAGGATCCGTTGTAAATTTCCAATGCATAAAATGGGAGAAAGACGTAAAAAGGACGGTATCGCATCAAGGTTTGGTCCATGGTGAATTCAGCGACCCATTAACTTCAATTCTTCGGCGGCATTGTGGTTTTTTGAACCGCGTCCACTTTATACCATCGGTTTCTGAATCTTTGTTAAAAAGTTTGAGATGGAATGGCAATCTGAGTTTTTCTGACGGTTTTGCATGAGATTCCGGATCCAAGCTTAATGAATGACGACATTGGTATAATCCGGCGGGAATATTTAATTGCATCTTTAAAAGTACCAATATGCATCATGCTAAAAAAGCAAATGTAGTGATCGGTTTTCATGTTACATCTTTCTTTATCAAACTGAAGGCAAGCTCTTTGCTCGTTTTTACATCGCTTGTATTTTGCAATTTTGATTCGATTCCGCTATTAGCGCAAAGTCCATCACAACCCAAGCAACCAATATCTGTTCCTGCAAAGTTTATTTCGGCCGACTATGACCGGTGTGGAATTACCTATGTTTTGGTCGATGCCTTATCTGAACCCCGGTTCGAAGAGCTTATTTCATCGTATCATTCCACTTTGTTGGTACCCGATAAGTTTTTCGACAACCGCATTGCCGACGATGTCATTCGGCGAAGTGTGATTTCAAGCGTTTCTCCCGGATTAAAAGAAGACCAAATCAGCCAGGCCATCCGGATGCAGAAGTTGCCCAACAAAATAATGGACATCATTTTCGCCTCGGATGGAAAGACCTGGAAACTGGATTCCCTGTTGAAACGTGGACAGTACAACATGACCGACGACCAGGTAATGTTACTGAAAAACAGCGCAAAGGGATTTACCGCCGGAAGTGAGAATGCCATCTGGAGCGAACGGATCATTAAGAAATCCTTTGTCATTGCTTTTGCGCCTCAAAACTTTCTATCGATGGAGGAGATTTACGACCGTCAGGACGCCCGCAATGCAGAGATGTCGAGGCGATCGAAAGGAAGAATTCAGTACAAACCTGTCAATCGGTTGTTGAGAGGATACAAAGGTTCTGTTCAGGCCTGGTGTTACCGGATCAATATGAACGATACGTTGATGAATGAAATGTGGATGAACTATGGATCCAAAGCCAAACGCGATTCCATGTCGTATCCGCTTGAACTGCTTGGTAAAACAACGTTTACGGTCGAATCACTCGAATCCCGGAAAATGCAGTATCCATCGACGGATATAGCTTTACTGAACAAACTCATGAGCGATATTCATTCCAAAGCATTGCGGGAATTTGAACTTTCGGTGAGTGATTTCAGAGTTCGTGCCCCGCTGGTTTCGGTGCATCCGCCCGAAGCCAAAGTCGGACTTAAGGAAGGTGTCTTTCTCGACCAGCGCTTCTTTGTGTACGAAAACGTTATGAAAAACGGCCAGCCGGCAACGGTTCGAAGAGGGGTGATCCGTGCAAAACGGGTGCCCGACAACCGGACCATTGCAACCGGTCAGAGTGGACAAACCAAGTTTTATCAGGTGGCCGGCGGTCGCCTTACTCCGGGCATGCTCATTGAGCAGAAACGGGATATTGGTTTTTCCTTTTTTGCCGGGTCCTCTATTCCAACCACCAAAAACAGAAACTGGTTCAATGGCAGGTTGTCGGTGAATCTGGCGGCAACCGCCCATTCTGACGGCACTAAAGGTCCGCCTTCCCAACTCCGGATTTTTATCGATTTTGATGTATATCATCAGAAAGGGGCCGATAGTTCTACGGTACAGAAATACTTTGGATCGAATTATAAAAGCAACGATCTGGCCACTATTGGTGCTGGCTTGGGTGTGCAGCGGGATTTTCATTTCCTTCACCATTTTCAGTTTTCTCCTTTTGCCTCGGTCAATTTCAATAACATAACCTATTCCGACACCAATCTGAACAAGCGGGCCAATGCCGTTTTAGGGAAAGATTGGGGGGTGACATTTTCATTTAAAGCGGGTGCCGATCTGGGCATCAACCTCACCCATAAATTCAAGCTTGTGTTTTCGGGATATGCCAATACCCTGAGCAAGAATCCTTCATGGAATTTGCCGATTCTGGGAAAAGCTACTAAGGCTACCGACGAGCAGTCCAACCGCATCAAAATGGGCCTGATGGTAAATGTTAAACTTCGTTACGATATCTAACAGGCATCACCACACATATTCTTTATCCTTTAGTTTTGACCATATAAATTTCAAGCCGATGAAAAACCGATTTATGAAAAACCTCATCCTATTTGGAGCCGGTTTTATTCTCCTCAGCCTCGCCTCCTGCTACCGGAAAAACAACACCGGTGTCGCCCTCAATTATGAAGTTGTCCCCATGGTTCAAAGCACCCAGGGCAACGTCAATTTCAAAGTATTCAGTTATGGATATGATCCCGATGATGCCATCGAACGCTGCAAAATGGATGCCGTGCATGCCGTCCTTTTCAAAGGAATTCCGGGAAGCAACCAGGAAAAACCACTCATTCCGGATCTGGATGCCTTCAACAAAAACCGTGAATACTTTGCCAAATTCTTCGGCATCAAAGACGTAAAAGACATCTCCACCACAGCGGTTTCCATCTTTGGCCGGGTTCGTTTGCTCCCCGGTTATGCCAACGGACCCTACCGTTTATACGTCGGTTTCTCCGGCGACGGTTCCGTCAATCCAAACGACCGCATGAAGGTCGATAACCGGTACAAAGTCGGTGTCGCCGTGGCCGTTAACGTGAGTCTTCTCCGCAGACGCCTCGAGCAGGACGGTATCATTAAGAAATTCGAATTTTAATCTCACCACATTTTCATTCCTATGAAACGCATTTCATTTTTTATCATCCTGCTGATCGGCTTTGTGTCCGCATCATTTCAGGCAGTAGCTCAAAGAGCAAAAGTTTCGTCCATCATGGTGTTTCCGCACGATCAGTATTGCATCGCAAAGGGATATTCCATTGATTACAAAGATCCGGTTTCAGGTGTGGTTTCCACAGTGCCGGACTACAACAAAGCCTTTCAAAACGATCCCGATCTCATTCAGGTGATCGCCAAAATCGAGGGCATTTTTGCTGACCGCGGCTTTCCCCTCGAAAACCTGAAAGCGACGCTGGACGGAATCAAACAGGACCGGGCCGAAGAGGCAGTCGTCCTGGGAAAGGCCGGTAAAACGGTGGACAAAAGTCCGTACGACGAAGTCACCGAAACCGCCCGGCCCGATGTGGCCTTATATGTGTTGTGGGACATTACCGGACAGGCACCCAAACGACAAATTTCGTTTACACTGCTGGCGGTAGATGCCTATACCAAAAAAACCATTGCCGCCAAAAGTGGGGTAGGAGAGCCCAGCTTATCCAACAATACAGCCGCCATGTTGCAGGAAGGTGTACTTACCCACATCGACAATCTGATTACATCACTGACGGAATACCGCGAAAGCATTGAAACAAGAGGACGCGAAATTGTACTGCGTCTGCGCATAGCGGAAGGAGCCGGATTCGATTTCGAAACTGAGTGCAACGGCAAGGAACTAAACGACCTCATCGAAGACTGGCTCACGGCCCACGCCAAAGGCGGAGAATTCAAGGCCGGTACCAATACCGAAACCCGCCTGCAGTTCACCAATGTGCGGATTGATCTCATCAAAGACGAAAAGGCCTACGACGCCAAAGCTTTTGGAAAAGAACTGGAGAAATACCTGAAAACCACTTGTCCGGCACAAGCGAAAATCAAGTTGCAGGCAAGAGGCTTGGGCGGAGTCGATTTATACCTGGGCGCTAAAACCAAATAACCATGAAAACGATATTCATTACCGGATTGCTTCTGATTTCCTCTTTCGTTGTCAGGGCACAGGAAAACAAGGGAACCACACCTTCCAATCCCTATTTTATTTTGTCGGCCATGGTGCCCGATCAGGGAAACATTACCAGCGAAGATCTCACCAGCCGGCTGAAAACCAAAATGATCCAGATTGCTTCTTCCAATGGAATGGGAGGAGAGGCTGGGGTTTCGTCCCGGTTTGTGCTGTTGCCTAAAATACTGGTCACCCAGTTTGAAAACACACCGTCTGCACCGCCTAAGGTATTGGCGAAAATGGACATTGTCCTTTTTATCGCCGATGCCAGTCAGAAAAAGGTGTTCACCTCGAAGACCTTCAAAGCAACCGGTATCGGGAAAAATGAGCAGGAAGCCTACCTGAACGGGGTGCAGAATCTGCCGTCTTCCAGTGCTGAAATTGCCGGTTTTATATCGGAGGGGAAAATGAAGATTGTGGATTACTACAACAACAACTGCGACCGGATCCTCAAAGATGTGAGCGCAAAAGCGGCCAGCCAACAGTTTGACGCAGCCCTGGAAGATTTGCTTTCCGTGCCACCGGAAGCCACAACCTGCTACGACAAGGCCATGATCCAGTTGCCCATCGTTTTCAAACAAAAGCAGGAGTTTCTATGCGGCACCTTATTGCAGAAGGCCAATGCCGAAATGGCGGCGGGTCATGAAGACGAGGCGGCCTTGTATCTCGGACAAATTTTGCCGGGCACAAAATGCTTCGACGAAGCCCAGAAAACGGTGAAAAAGCTCAACGAGCAGCACATGCGGAAGTATCAGGCCCAGCTCGATCTGCAGAAAGACATCCTGAAATTCATCAAAGAATACGCCCTTGTCGATGCCGCCAACCGACCGAAAATCTATGACTTCAACGGCTGGATGAGGTAGGGGGGGCCAAAGTTCAAAGTTTGAAGTTCAAAGGAATTCGGTCAACTTTCAACGTTTGAACTTCAAAGGAATGTAAAGAGGGTCAGCCATCCTGTGGCTGGCCTATTTTTTTGGTGGATTAATGCAACCGTGGCCCGAAAAGAACTACCGCCGGGGTGCGTGGCTCTGGCGCCTTGGCGACACACAAACCCAGAAAGAGAATGACAACCCTGGGTCTTCCTCAGATACGGCATTCATTATTCTCAAAATTGGATTATTTTTGAACATGGAATTAACCGATCGAATTGAAATAAATCCTGAAGTGCTGGTGGGAAAACCTGTCATCAAAGGAACCCGGATTTCAGTTGAACTAATTCTGGAGGAATTGGGCTCCGGAAATTCAATGGAGGATTTGCTGGAGAACTATCCTCGTTTGGAGAAAGCTGACGTTTTTGCAGCATTGCAATATGGAGCCTGGGCTTTGAAACGAACGATGGTCTATCCGGCGACCGCATGAAATTTCTTGCCGATGAAGGCATCGACAAAAAGCTTGTCATTGAACTCAGAACCCTTGGGTTTGATGTGGAGTATGTAGCCGAATCAAAATTCGGAACTCAGGACAAAGTGTTGCTTCAATATGCCTGGGATAACAGTCTTGTTGTTCTGACAAAAGACAAAGATTTTGGTGAGCTTGTTTTCAAAGCCCGGATACCATCAAAAGGAGTGATTCTACTCAGGATGGAAGATGTAAATTCCGAAGAACGGATACGGTTTTCTTTGAATTGGTTCAAAAAGCTGGAATGGGATTTTGAAATGAAATACACCACCCTCACCTCAAGACAGGCCCGGGTAATCGAACTGATTTGATTTCGTGATATGGCGGGTCAAAGGCATTATGGTTACATGTTTTCATCGAATGGTATTTTGATTAATTATGACAGCCTCCCGGATATTGCAGGATTTTCGGGCAGAGTTTTGAGATGTTGAAACAGTTGATATTAATGGAAAATGAGAAGGATATCGGGAAAACGACTGTTGATTCGTGGGGTCACGAAGGGTCAGCGGAAAAAGCTGGGGAGGGGTTGATTTTAGGAGAATAGTTTTTCAAGTCTGAACAGGAAGAATCTGGTGTTTGAAACACCTCTCAGATTGGCCCTGTATAGTTTGATTTTAGCGTTGAAAGATTCGGCATGAGCATTGGTTG
>CAMCXM010000016.1 GCA_945883425.1 Spirosoma fluviale | reverse complement strand
CGTTGCGCCTGTCGGATGTTGTTTTCTTCGTCAAACCGGGCCTTCACCTCAAACAGTACGGATACATATTTTCCGTTTTCTGCCGCTTTGAGCAAGGCATCAATGATCCGGCTATTTTTCGCCAGACGATAAATGGTCAGTTTGATGGACAGTACATACGGATCGGTTGCCGCTTCTTCCAGCATTCGAAGGACAGGCTCCATCGAGTTGAACGGATGGTGCAACAGAATGTCCTGTTTTTTCAAAATATCGAAAATTCCGACGTTCCGTCCTTCTTTGGGGAAGAATAAAGGAGGCACCTGCTGAGGTGTAATGGGCGTCCGGTCTTTGAAATCGGGATGGTTGATGATCTGCCAGAGAGAAGTGTAATCGAGGAGGTTGTTGGTGACGAAAATATTGTCGTTGTCCACATCCCAGCGCTCCTTGAGCACCTTCATCATGTAAGCGGAATAGTTGTTTTCCACATCCACCCGAACCACACGGCCGGTTTTCCGGTTGCTAAGCTGGCGTTTTACTTCATCCACCAGATCCGATTCCACGTCATCGCTTTCTTCGATGGAGATGTCGCCGTTACGCAAAATCCGGAACAGATTGACGCTGATGATCTCAATGTTGCGAAACAGTTTGTCCATCTGCCACCGGATGATTTCTTCAATCGGAAGAAGAATCCGGTGTTCACCCCGGGGAATTTCATAAAAGCGGGACAGGTTTTGCGGAACCTGCACAAAGGACAGACGGAGCGGATTTTTCGGATTGTCTTCCATCCGCGTAATCACGCCGAATGTGAGTGTTTTGTTGAGAACGATGGGAAAGGTGTGGTACACATCGAGCATCATCGGTGTGAGCATGGGATGTACCGTTCGTTTGAAATAGTCAAAAACCTTTTCCTTTTCTCCATCGGTGAGGTCGTCGATGCCTCCGATATCAAACCCGTTTTGTTTAAAAAGGGGTTTGAGGTCGTTGGTAAACAGATTGTTTTGTGCGTTGAAAAACTCCTGACTTTCGGTTAGGAGGGTACTTCGGAACTGGGTTTCCCGCAGGCCGGAATAGTCCATTCGTTCACGGCTAAAATCGAGGTAGTTGTAGAGAGAGCCAACCCGGATCATGAAAAACTCATCGAAATTGGAGGCCGTAATGGCCAGAAATTTCATCTTTTCAAACAGATTCCGCTGGCGGCTTTTGGCCTGGTCCAACACCCGGAAGTTGAACTGAAGCCAGCTCAGATCACGACTGATGAAGTGTGATTCATCAATCGAACGGCTTACTTTTTCCGGATTTTTACCTTTGGTGTAGGCGAGAACCTTTTCTACAAATTTCGTTAATGGGTTGGATGCCCGCTCATCTTCCTGGTCTTGTGCTGTCATGGTGTGTTGGCCTTCTGTCTGAAATCACGGATCGAACACCCGGATAAAATCAATTGCTTCAGCCAGCTGTTCCGATCCAATATGGGAATGGAAACGGCCAAATTTCATGAAACAGCGGGCCAAATCAAAACCAGCGTTTGATTTTTATGAAATACGCAGCATTTTGACGATTCTCATTTCCGCAATGTTCAAACAATTCGCTGTCTGATTTGACCATGATCCTTCGCTTCCACTGTCGCCATGTTTGGGTCTGGCAACACGGGCTTCCATTATCCCAGATGAAGCAATAGGATTTAAATGATTGATGTATTGTGCTTAATAGTCTCAACTTACGTCATC
Organism: Spirosoma fluviale; assembly: GCA_945883425.1. Taxonomy (GTDB): domain Bacteria; phylum Bacteroidota; class Bacteroidia; order Cytophagales; family Flexibacteraceae; genus CAMDMI01. The sequence goes on along the minus strand of CAMCXM010000016.1, from coordinate 35,189 downwards.
CCGAAGCCAGTTCGGGACAAGTCTTCCAAGGCGGAGGACTTAAGTTGAAATTCAATCATTTATCCCAGAAAACGCACTAGAAAATCAATTCCGAGCCTAACCTGCTTCAAATAACGCCATGGCGTCACAAGTCAGGGGCTTCGCCGCCTTTTCTTCTCTAGACGTAGTGCTCCCGGAGACTATTTCTTCGGGAGTTTTTTGTTTCAAGAACGGATTCCGTCCTTTTAAATGTCGCCTGTTTTTCAAACGGACAGCACCGTACTATTCTGTTCGGTCAGGGTTTTTCTTTTCTTTGCTGTTTTCAGACTGAAACCTGCGGATTTTAATTTCGTCAAGGCCGCTAATTATGCAAGACCAGAAAGCAGATTTGGATGTCCTTATTTTTGAAGGGCGGAACACTTCCTACGGAGCGTTTCTGATCCGGAAGTTGTATCCGAATAATCTGCTGAAGGCTTTTGTATCCGGTCATATTCTATTCTCCCTTGCGGTTCTTGGTCCTTTTCTTTGGGATAGATTCTCAGATCATAAACCTGTTGAAACAGAAGTTGCGCTTGTCGATCCCAAAATGGTGGAGCCTCCGCCGATTGATCCGAAAACGCCACCACCACCGCCATTGCCTTCGTCTCCACCTCCGCCTCAGGTTTCAACGGTTCGGTTTGTGCCGCCGGAAGTAGCACCGGATGAAGAAGTGCTGGAAGAAGATCCGCCGAAGCAGGAAGAAATGAAAGACGTACAGGCGGCGACTGAAACCGTACAGGGCGATCCTTCAGCTGATCCAAATGAACTCAGTCTGGACAATACAGGGACAGGAGAAATCATCGGTTCCGAACCTGAACCGGAAGAAGAAGCGTTTCTGGTCGTGGATCAGATGCCTCAGTTTCCCGATGGAGACGTGCAGGAATACTTTAGCAGGAATCTGAAATATCCATCACGTGCTCTTCAGCGGGATATTTCCGGTAAAGTGCACCTTTCCTTTATTGTGATGCCCGATGGCTCCATCTCCGATATTCAGGTTCTAAAAGGAATCGGTTCCGGATGCGATGAAGAAGCCGTTCGGGTGGTTTCACAAATGCCAAAATGGATTCCTGGTAAACAGGGCGGCCGGGCGGTTAAAGTGAAAATTATCCAGCCCATCAAATTCAGTTTGTAAAATAACCTCCGGGATTCACGTTTAAAGCCCTGTCCTTAATCACGGACGGGGCTTTTTGTTTTCATTTGAGTGACAAATAGGTAACGGTTTTTCCAATCGGATTCCATTTTTGAAATTCTACTTTTGTGACATGCTGGCCAGCCTGTTTTCATCATATCTCCGATCCTTTGCCGATCTTCAGCGCAACATTTGGGTGCTGTCGGTTTCGATGCTGATTAATCGGAGCGGGTCGATGGTGCTGATGTTTTCGTCGCTCTATCTCACGCGGGATCTGCATTTCAGCATGGAGACGGCTGGTATTATTCTCAGTTTTTACGGCATCGGAAGTGTACTCGGAAGTTTTGCCGGTGGATGGCTAACCGATCGGTTTCATCATTATCCCATTATGATGAGTTCACTCATTGGTTCTGGGATGATTTTGTTTCTATTGCTTTGGGTCGAGTCGCAAATCGGCATCTCCATTGTGATGTTTTTGTACGCTTTTGTGGCCGATATTTTCCGTCCGGCAAACTCGGCCGCAATTGGTAATTTCAGTACGCCTGAAAATCGTACCCGTTCGGTTTCATTGGTACGCCTGGCTGTAAATCTGGGGTTCTCCATCGGACCAGCAGCCGGTGGTTTTATAGCATTGGCCCTCGGTTATAAAACTCTCTTCATCATTGACGCAGCAACCAGTTTTGGCGCCGCCACATTGTTGTTTTTCTTTCTTCCCCGCAAAACAGAAGTCGTCCACACAAAGCATCAAACAGAAACAATCCACAAAGGGAAATCAGCTTATCAGGATTGGCCTTATCTGTTTTTTATTCTGCTGGTTGCCTGTTATGGTATTTCCTTCTTTCAATTGTTTGCCAGTATGCCGCAATTTTTCAAAACAGTTTGCCATTACCAGGAAGACACCATCGGTCTGCTGCTGGGCTTGAACGGACTGTTGGTGGTGGTGATTGAAATGCCGCTGGTTGCCTGGCTGGAACGAAGAGGCCGGGTTTTTTCGCTCATCATCATTGGCGTTTTGTTGGTGCCACTGTCGTTCCTGTTTCTCGAATTCGGACAAGGCCTGCTCTTTTTTGCGCTCATCTACACACTGGTGATCACCCTTTCTGAAATTTTCGCTATGCCCTTTATGATGAATTATTCCATTTCCCGTGGTGGGCAACATCGGAAAGGGGAGTATTCGGCCCTTTATTCCATTGGGTACGGTCTGGCCAACATTGCAGCGCCATCTTTAGGACTCACCATTGCGGCCTGGTATGGATTCGATTCAATGTTTCATTTTTTTATAGGACTGTCCCTGTTTACGGCTGGTGGCTTTTATGTTTTGGGGATGAGGAAAGAGCATCGGTAATGCATCTGGTTTCAGTGCCGATCAATTAAATCAAAATCGAATTGCAACTGTCCGTTTGTATTGTACAGATAATCCCATTTTATGCATTGGAAATTTATACCGGATGCTAACTTTTTGATTTTCTTTTTCTTGCCACCTCTTCCATAGTTTCTCCGGAGCAGAAATGAAAGAGGTGGAAATCAAAAAGTTCCACATCTATTGCATAAAATAGGATAATAGCATCATTTTTGCGACTTAATTTTTCAGTCAAATGAAGTTCAAATCCATCATTCTCGCTCTTGTAACCTTTATCCTTTCTTCTCCGGGTTTTTCTCAGACTACACCTGGCATTCAGTTTGAACACGGCACTCTGGCTCAAATCAAAGCCAAAGCGGCAAAAGAAAAGAAGCTCATTTTTGTCGATGCCTTTACTACCTGGTGTGGTCCTTGTAAATGGATGGCGAAAACCGCTTTCCCGATGCCCGAAGTTGGAAAGTTTTTCAACGCCAATTTTGTGAATGCCAAAATCGATATGGAAAAAGGAGAAGGTGTGGAATTGGCCAAACTTCATGATGTTACTGCGTATCCCACTTTGTTGTTCCTGAACGCTGAAGGAGCTGTTGTTCACAGGTCAGTTGGTGCCAGAGATGGCAAAGAGTTGATTGAATTAGGGAAAATTGCCTTAGATCCGGAAAATAATCTGGCCGGATTGGCGAAGAAATTTAACGAGAATCCATCCACTTTTTCTGTGGCATATGCCTACCTGGCTGCTTTGAAAGATGCTGAATCAAAGGAAAACAAGCAAGCATTTGATTCTTACCTTTCCACTCAGCAAAAATCAAACTGGATCGATCTGCCCAACTGGCGAATTTTATATGATTTTGTCCGAAATACCGAAAATCCATTGTTTAATCATTTGCTGGAAAACCGTGCAGCGTATGCAACAAAATACACAGCCGATTCTGTGGATGGCAAGCTTAAAACCGTGTATTTCGGTGAACTAAGAAATGCTGCCTACTACCAGGATTCAACCTTGTTTACATGGGCGAAGGAGAGCATCGTTAAGCTGAACCTGGATGGAGGCGATAAAGCAATAGCGGTCGCAGAAATCACGTATTGCGGTGAAAAACTGGAAAAGAAGGCAAGTATGGTCGTGGATTACATGAATCGTTTTGCCAGTGACGATCCCAACGAATTGAATGAATATGCATGGATGATGTACGAGATTTCCGACGATCAAACTCAACTTCAACAGGCAGAAAGCTGGGTAAGCAAAGCCGTGTCAAGAGCCCCGGAGAATTCAGCCATTATCGATACATATGCGCACCTCCTGTTCAAAAATGGTAAAAAGGATGAAGCAAAAGTCCAGGCAGAAAAAGCGATTCAGATAGGTGAAAAAACCGGAGCAGATGTGGCCGGAACTAAAAAATTGTTGGAGGAGATTACTGGTGAACCGAATCCGCCTGTGAAAACAGCCCCGTCCGTGAAAAAGAAAGGAAAAAAGTAATCAGACTCGAATCCTTTATTTCTCCTCCCGGTTGTCGAAATCTTCCAGACACTGAAACGTCCGGTCGATGATTTCCAGTTCGCTGGCCTCTTCCAGGAAACCGTCCGGCATCGGACAGAATCGCATAAATTCATCGATTTCATCGTCCTGAAGTCCCGTCCAGCCTTGCACTTTGGCTGCGTTGTAACGGACGGCATTTCTCTTTTTGCGAGCCCGTTCTGCCACCATATCTTTTAATTTTCGGGCTGCTTTTCCCCGTCGGCTGTAACGGTCATACAGAAATGAAATGGGCGACATCAAGGTCGGAGCTTCTGGTTCTTCACCAGTTGGCGTGTGAAACAACCAAATTTTGGGCTGGAACTTTGCCTTGTATTCCCATCGCAACATCGGATTACTGAGATCTTTATTTCGCCTGGCCATAATCTGAATCGCACTTAGCTCGAAAATCTTCGACTTCATTTGAACCACCTCATAAAAGCTGGTCTGCCGGGATGGATCTTTCACATAATACAAATCATGATACCCCAGACTACTGATCCGCAGCGTATCTCTTTGGGTAATCACCATCGTAAAAAAACCATTGCTATCGGTTACCATTCCTTTTTTCGTTCCCACAATGCGGACTGAGGCATAGGGAACCGGTTTTTGTGTCGCCATATCCACCAGTTTCATGGCCACCCGCACCGGAAATTCACGGGGCACAACCGGAACCGATACCTTATCTGTTTGAGCGGAAACCAGTCCTGTCAGGAAGAATCCTGTGAGGGCAAATATGAGTATCCGCAAATGGTGGTTCATCGTTGAAAGTGAGTTTTTATTCATGATTAAAACAGCCGCCGGAAAGGAACGCCCGAAGCAACCGTTTCATTGGTCAATTGGCATAGGAAATAGGAGAGAAGGTTGAAATCAAAGGGGAACCCTGCAATCGGAAGACATCAGGCTTCCGCATCAAACCACAGCTGGTAAAAATGCAGTTTCCTGTTTTCATCGTATCCTTTGTCGATTCTCTCTTTGTTTCCATGCACATAAATATGGAAGTTCTTGTCCAGCTTGATGATGGACTTCACAAACTTTTTCGCCTGGTTATGCGATTGTTCGGTCACGGCAAACTGATCCGGTGGATTCCATTGGCGCTGTTCGGTGTACTTTTCCTGGTACTGATCGAAGGCATCAATAATGGCAGGCTCTTTCAGGACTTCCTGTTTGAAGTTTTCAAAATTGACGGACTTGTTTTCGCTGGCGTATTGAAGGCTGTCGGCCAGAAAACTCACTTGCTGTTCACGTGGTTGATGATGCTCTTTCACGATCACATCTTCACTGAACGACTTGCACATTTTGAAAAACTCTTTCGAATGGAAAGCATCATCGGTTTGTCGGAGAAACGGAAACAGTTTCCGCGACCAGGCTGATGTGTTGGGTTCCTGAATGTAAATCTGAAATCCATCCATCCCGTCCGGTAGAATGAGGCAGGCAAATTCCGGTTTTTTGATGGGTAATCCACGAAGCACGATTGGTTCGGCACCGTTCATATTAAGGAAAGTGGAACGTTCCCGGGCGAAATAGAAACCAAGGGCCTTTCCTTCGTATTCATCCACCTGAAACTGATCCCAGGCTACTGAGAACCAGAAGGCATCTTCACTGGCGGTTCCGGAAGAATCGGCCCAGTCCTGCACCAAAGCAGCATGAATTCCACTCAGCTCTCCACCCTGGAAATACCGGTCGAGCAACTCTTTTAAGGCAGGAAACCCTGAATGATTGGCATCAATCACACCGACTCCGTCCGCAGAAAAGTTGGACAAAAAGTAATAATTGAACAGCTGACCTGTCCAGTCATCGTTTTCCGGAAATGGATACGGCTCCGCTGCATCACCGGATTCGTCGAGCCAGGTTTGGATCCAGACTTTCGACGGTCCGTTTTCCTGGATTAGTTTCTTCATAAAGTATCAGGCTTCGTTCTGTGACGATTGAAATTCGTTGAGTCGGTCGTTAACCCTGCGCAAAGATAACCGGCATATCTGAGCCAGTTCCTGTGCACGCAAAAGAAGTTCTTCGATTTTATCCAGATCCAGATCGTCGTTTTCAATCTGGTGGCCGATTTGTTTGAGTTCCTGTAATGCTTCCTGGTATTTCATATTACGATTTGGTTTTGGTCAGAAGGGTTCCGTCCTGAAACTGAATGGTGACCGGAACCTGTTCGTTGATTTCGCTTTTCGATTTTTTTCGATTTCCATCCTGGAATATCCGGGCATAACCCAGCCGCAGAATGTTTTGGGGATTCACCAGCCGGATGTGTTTTTCGATGGAATCCAGTTCGGTTTCATTTCTGTAAACCTGCTGTGATGAAACCCGGATTGTTTGATGAAGAATGGATTGAAACAATTGTTTTTCCTTTTGAATATGATCACCGATTTTCCTGTAAATCCGGAAACTGGCGTTTTCAAATTCCTGTTCCTGTTTACGGACCATCCATGACATATTCTGAGCCATCGTCTGAACCAGATCCACAACCTGGGAATCGGCTTCCAGGAAAAGGTCGATCAAATGATGTGCAACGGCAGTCGGAGTTTTGAAATGCGAGTGGGCCACCAGATCACAGACGGATTCGTCCCGTTCGTGACCGATACCGGTAAAAACCGGCAGTGGGCATTCACAAATGGCAGCCGCGGCTTCGTATTCATCAAATATCTGAAGATCAAGAGAACTGCCACCTCCGCGGATCAGAACCACCAGGTCAAAAGCGGCTTTTTGTTTCCGGATTTCGTCGAAGGCAGAAGCAATCGAAACTCCGGCATCCTTTCCCTGCATTTGCGCCGGAAACAACGTGAGGGAAAAAGCAAAGCCATATTCGTTCTGCAAAATGTGCTGTTGAAAATCTTCGAGTCCTGCAGCCGTAGGCGATGAAATCACGGCAGTTCGTTGGCTGGGAAAGGCCGGTCGGATTTGCTTGTTTTGTTCAACGATACCGTCCTTTTTAAGGCGGTTTACTACTTCTGCTTTGCGAATGGCCAGATCGCCCATTGTGTAACTGGCGTCGATGTCCCAAACGACAAGACTCAGTCCATACTGCACATTAAATTCAACCTTCACCAATAATTGTACCCGCAGTCCTTTTTCCAGTTGAGTGCCGGTTTGTATTCGGAATTTGGACTGAAGAACCTCGTAGGTCTTTTTCCAGATCATGGCTTTGGCTTTTGCCTGCTGGCCCTGACCATCGGATAATTCCAGATAGCAATGTCCTGAAAACGTATTGAGGTTGAATCCCGCTATTTCTGCCCGTACCCAGATGGCTTCCGGATAGGTATCTTCCACCGTGGCACGAATGTGCTGATTGAGATCGTGTAAACTGTAAACCGGCAATGGATTCAGGAGCTAAGCCGGCAAAGATAATCGGAAGAATTCCTCCGAAGCGAATCTGTAGCCGGACTTATCCGATTAAATCCGGATTTGTTGTTTTGGTGAAACTGGAAAAGGAAACTCCTTTCAATTCTTTTTGATTCAATTATTTCTAAGAATCGGAATGGAATGTAGAAAGACTGCATCCTCGCCCTGAAGAATGAGAAAAATTGTCAGAGCTGTACGCCACGATAAAAAGTCCGGTATGCGTTTATTTACCGGAAACAGCTATTTTTTTTCGGATCCGGCTGAGCACTTCCGGTGTGATGCCAAGGTAAGATGCCACCATAAACAGAGGAATTTGCTGCAGAATTTCCGGACGGTTCTGTATTAATTTCAGGTAACGGGTTTCGGCTGAATCCAGAATCATGGAAGAGTTCCGGTCGAAATTGGTGATGTAGGTCAGGTTCAGATATTTTAGAGTCAGATCCAGATACCCAGGAACCTCTTCTCTTAGTTTTTCAGATTCCTCCTTTTGAATAAATGCTATCGAACAATCTTTCACCGCATCAATGGAAATTCGGGATGGAGTTCCCTGGACGTAACTCACATAATCAGAGACCACCATGCCTGGAAAGTAAAACTGGCCTATGTGATCTTTTCCGTTTGATGTGTGGTAATATCGTACAATCCCTTCTATTACAACGGCCGTCCATGTACAAACATCACCGGGTTTCAGAATCAACTGCCCCTTTTTGAATTTCACCAAAGTATATTTCCGGGAAATTACCTCCATGGTTTCTTCTGAAATGGCAGGCCAGAAATTTTGGTAATATTTTTGAAGTATCGTTTTTAAATCTTTCATAGCCGTTGTGTCCGATTCCCTTTATTTGAATCAAGAGATTGTGCAATAAGCATAGTAAATATATGGAAAAAAATGGATGCCACAATTAATTTAAATTAAAAAAAACCAAAGACAGAATCGAAAAATGAAATTCAGTAAAGTCATAATTTTTAGCCTTCTATCGGGATTCGCCGGTGCCTTTTCTTATCACCAGCTCATTCTAAAACCCTATTTTGATCGCCAGAGCCAATCATCGCTGGAAGGGTTTCAGCGTACTCAAGAGGAAGGAGCGATGTGGAGCGGACTTTCTTCAGATCAGCCGGTTACACCTTCAGCCCGTGTCGATTTTGTGACGGCGTCTTCGGTTTCAACGCCCTGTGTGGTCTTCATTAAAACCGTTTCCGGGGTTCAGAATAATTTCGACTGGTTCTTTTTCAGCACACCAGGCCGGCAGACGGGTTCCGGATCGGGTGTCATTTTTTCAGCCGACGGCTATATTGTCACCAACAACCATGTCATTGAGAATGCGGAAACCATCGAAGTGATTCACAACAAAACCACCTACAAAGCCAAGCTCATCGGAACCGATCCTAATTCTGACATAGCCGTCATTAAAATTGAAGGTAAAAGCCTCCCGTTCATCAAAATTGCAGACAGCAAGAAAGTGAAAGTCGGAGAGTGGGTGCTGGCTGTAGGAAATCCGTTTAACCTCACCTCCACCGTTACAGCCGGAATCGTTTCCGCAAAAGGACGGAATCTCAATATCGTAAACTCGTCATTTCCGATAGAAGCGTTTATCCAGACCGATGCAGCCATCAATCCAGGAAACTCCGGCGGTGCTTTGGTGAACACAAAGGGCGAACTCATCGGAATCAATACTGCTATTTTCTCCAAAACCGGCTCCTACAGTGGGTATGGATTTGCCGTTCCGTCTGACATTGTCGCCAAAATCGTGAACGACCTCATCAAGTTTGGAGACGTTCAAAAAGCGTTCATTGGTGCCGATGTGCAGGACATCAATTCCGAACTGGCCGACCGGTACAAACTTTCAGACCTCAACGGAGTGTTGGTTAATTCCATTGTTTCGGATGGTGCTGCCGACAAAGCCGGCCTGCAAAAAGGTGATGTCATTCTGAAAGTAAACGATGCTGTAATCGACAGTAAAGCCAATTTTGATGAGGAAATTGCGTATCAGGATCCGGGTTCAAGGGTGAAGATTACCTTCAAACGGGACAAGCAGGTAAAGGAGGCAATTTGCCTTCTGACCAATCGGGAAGGAACAACCGAGAAAATCAAGCGGGAGATATTCAATTCTGATAAACTGGGGGCGGAGCTGGAAGCTGTGTCGAAAGTAGAGAAAGATCGATTCAATGTCGACAGTGGAGTGCGCATTGTGAAAATAACAGGCCGGGGTGTATTGTCGCAATTGGGATTTGAAGAAGGATTTATCATCACTTCGGTGAACGGAAAAAAATGCGAAACGCCTGCAGACATTGAAGAAAATCTGGCCAATGCACGTGGTAAAATTGTGCTGGAAGGCATCAACCGGCAAGGTTCAAAAAGCGTGTATCAATTCTTTAGTTATTAACCATTTATGAAAGATCACTTCAATCGGCTAAATCAGTATAACAGGTGGGCAAATCGCCGCGTTCTTGATGGATTCAAAAACCAAACAGTTCCTGAAAAAGCGTTGGCTCTGCTTTCGCATATTGTTTTGGCGGAATCAGTCTGGCAGATGAGACTTAGTGAAAAGCCTGTTTCGACAGGAGTCTTTGACGTTCTTTCATTGGAAGATATTGAAGATATGATGAACCGCAACGAAGCCGGATGGACTTCCTTACTTGAAGCAACTGAAGATTTCAACCGGAAAATCGATTACAAAATGCTGAACGGAACTCCGGTGCAAAGTAGCATCAGCGATGTTTTAACGCATATTTTCAATCATGGAACGTACCACCGGGCTCAGATTGCATCTCTATTGAGACAGTCCGGACTAGAGCCTGTTTCCACCGATTTTATTTCTTTCAGCCGGCTCGGATAGCCTGAAAACCAGATATAACCAGAAACCACAGGAAGCACGGACGGAACCGATTGGTCTCGTTTTGTGCTTCCTGTTTCTATTTTGTGTATTCTTGCCCTTCAGAATACCGAACTTTTATGCCAAATCCGATCCGCCGTTTTAGCCGGCTGTTTCTCCTTACGTTCCTCGTATTATTCTCCCGTCAGCTCGCCTTTGCCGATGAAGGCATGTGGCCTCCAATGCTGATCAATTCGGCCATTTTCGAGCAAATGAAAGCCAAGGGTTTTCTGCTCACTCCCGAATCCATTTATTCCACAACGAATCCATCCTTGAAAGATGCAGTCGTGTTGTTTGGTCGGGGATGCACCGCTGAAATCATTTCGAATCAGGGACTGCTGCTCACCAATCACCATTGCGGACACGGTCAGATTCAAAGTCACTCAACCATTCAGAACGATTATTTGCAGAATGGTTTCTGGGCAAAAAACAAACAGGAAGAATTGGCCAATCCGGGATTGACGATTTCGATTCTGGTGAGAATGGAGGACGTCACACAGCAATGTGAAGCGGGTATTACACCAGCCATGAATCCCAAAGAGAAAAGCGACTTATTCGCAGCCAACGTGAAAAAGGTAGCCGCTAAATCAACGGAAGGCACGCATTATCAGGCTCAGATCCGTCCGTTTTTCGGAGGTCTGCAGCAATGGCTACTGGTTTATGAAACCTTTCAGGACATCCGGCTTGTGGGTGCACCGCCCAGCAGCATCGGGAAATTTGGAGGAGACACCGACAACTGGGTCTGGCCACGGCACACCGGTGATTTTTGCCTGTTCCGTATTTATGCCGGAAAGGACAACAAGCCAGCGGCCTATTCACCCGACAATGTGCCGTATGTTCCGAAAAAATATCTGCCTGTTTCCACCACAGGTATTAAGGAAGGCGACTTCACCATGATTGTGGGCTATCCGGGACGAACCAATGAGTACCTTCCTTCATATGCGCTGGAACTGGTGACCAAGGTTTCAAACCCGAAGAAAATTGCTCTTCGTACCAAACGTTTGGATATCATCAACGAGGCCATGCGGTCTTCTCAACTGAACCGGATTAAGTATTCTTCCACCCAGGCCGATATCGCCAATGCCTGGAAAAAATGGCAGGGCGAATCGTTGGGAATGATGAAAGCCGATGCCATTGCGTCGAAACAAAAAACAGAAGAGCGTTACCGGGCGTTTTTCAGTCAGAAAGGAGAGGAAGGAAAACCCTATCTGGATGCGTTGGAAGAGCTGAAAAACGGATATGCACAGTTGACGAAGCAAAGTATTCCCGCCCAGTATCAGGGAGAAGCCGTCACCGCAAACGATGTTTATGCCATCGTGAATACAGCCGAGAAATTGCTGGTCCGGAATCCCAAACAAATGGACGACGCCACCCGGGCGAAAAAACTGGAAGACTTCAAAGCGATTGTTCGATCTGTTTGGAAGGATACCGATCCGGCTGTGGAGAGGGCTTTATTTGAAGTAACCATGTCGGCTTACCGAATGGACATTCCCGATTATATGCATTCAGGCAGTTTCCTGAAAATGCTGGAGAAGAATCCGCTTGATAAAGGACAATTCGTTAAGGCTTATTTTGATGAAGGAAAGTGGTTTGATTCGGTATACGTGTGGAAACTGGCCGGAAAAGTGCTGAAAGGTGACTCTTCCTCTTTATTGAAAAATCCAACCTGGCAGCTGTTTCATACGTTGGATCAGCAATTCAATTCCGTCTTTCTTCCAGCCTATCAAAAGATCAATGGCGGACTCGAGAAAAGTCAGCAGACCTTTTTTACCGGGTTGATGGAAATGGAAAAGAGCAAGACTTTCTATCCGGATGCGAATTCCACATTCCGGGTTGCATTTGGTAATGTGGCGGGCTACACAGCAAAGGACGGTGTGAAATATGACTGGCAGACGCACACCACCGGTATTTCCGAAAAAGCCGATACCGAACTGGATTTCATGATGGACCCGTCCTTGAAAAAGAAATTTGCTGACCAGAACGCAAGCAAACAAGGACCTGTGCCTGTCGCGTTTATTGCATCCAATCATTCTACAGGAGGGAACTCCGGCAGCCCGGTCCTCAACGCCAAAGGCGAACTGATCGGGGTGAATTTTGACCGGGTCTGGGAAGGCACGATGAGCGACTATTATTTCGACAGCCGCATTTGCCGGAACATCACCTGCGATATTCGATACATCCTTTGGGTGATCGAAAACGTAGGGAACAGCCAGCATCTGGTGAAGGAAATGGAACTACGGTAGGTTCCATTTTTCTATACATCGAAGGAGGTGAAAGACTGATTAAGGAACGTCACCTGGAAAAAGTGGCTCCCGTCTTCATTCAGATTGTATTTCAATGGATTGATTTCTTTGGGTTTGCCGGGCTTTGGAATGGAATCCAATTGTCCAAAGGACGGTGCCGAAATCAAAAGCAATAAGCTGAGTGAGGTTAAAAGAGAAGCAGTTTTCATAGTGAATGCAAAGTTGAAATCTCAGTTCCGGCATCAACTTAAAGCCGCATTAAAAAAAAAGAGCCGTCACAGAATCCCTCCTGAAGACATTTTTTTGATCATTTCCAACGATTCCTCCATCTCAAATCCTCTGGACAGACAGAACCGCAGTAATTTTGATTTTTTGTTGGGGTCCTGTTTTTGCGTGAGTAGGATGGCTTTCTTTTCCAGATCCCTCCGCAGTTTCTGACGGGCCTTTTCCAGATCGGTTGATTCATTCACAAGATCAGACTGGAAATCATCTCCCAGCTCAAACTTCAGGTTACTGCTTATTTTCCGGATGCCCCAGCCTTTGATTCGACTTTTTCCTCTCGCATATGCAGCCGCATACCGCTGCTGATCCAGAAACTTTTCTTCCACAAGGGCAGCCAGCAGATTTTCATGAAACTCCGCATCAACGGACAGATTCTTCATTTTCCGGACCACCTGCGCCCGACTCCTTTCCTGGTAGGCACAAAAATGACGAAGCTTTTCAAGGGCTTCGTCATAGGTAAGTAACCGGATTTCTTTCTTCATCGACTAAGGCAGACCCGCCTTAAACGTCACATAAGCAGGAGGATTGGACGGCGTTTTATTGCAGCCCACCTGATCGGCCTTGGTGTTGATCGCAGCCACACGGTTGTCCGGATTCGGGTGCGTGCTGAGCCACTGCGGCTGGTTGGGGGCATTATCGTTGGCGATCATTTTTTCAAAAAAACCGGCCGCTCCGTTGCAGGCATAGCTTGTTGCAGACAGGTATTCCACCGATTTGGCATCGGCTTCCGTTTCAAATTCTCTGGAGTTGGCCAGGTTCTTCAGATTGAGGGCAATGGTGGCCAGTGTTCCCGGATCGCTTTCACCGGTAATCACCTGAATCAATGTGCTGTAGCCTTGTTCTTTTGTCATCTGGCGACTGGTGTGCCGCAAATCAGCATGCGCAATTTCATGACCCAAAACCCCAGCCAGTTGATCTTCGGTGTCCAGATATTTGATCAGGCCCGTGTAGACATATATATAACCGCCCGGTGTGCAAAAGGCATTCAGCGTGTTGTCGTCTTTGATGATTTTTACCTGCCAGGCAAACTCGTTGCGGTACGATAACTTTCCTGAATTGAGGATTTTATCGGTCAGCGAACGGAGATAGGTGTAAGATGAGGCATATATGGTTTCACTCAGCAGCGGATAATCGGACGGTGTCGCCTCAATTTGCTGACTTACTTGCAGTCCCAGTTTTTTATCGTCTTCCACCGTCAGGAAATTGACGTTGCCATTCTTATCGCAGCTGCCCAAAAACAGCATGGCCGAAATGGAAAAGGGGAGGAGAAATTGATTTTTCATGTTGTGTTGTAGTCTTTAACGAAGTCAAACCGCCATTTCAATGACGTTTTCCGAAATGGTGAGTTTGCCTTCTGTCGAATCGATGATTTCCTGAACCGAAACACCGGGAGCCCTTTCAAGCAGATGAAATCCGCCTTCGGGAAGGACATCAAATACGCCCAGTTCGGTCACGATCTTTTTTACACAGGCCAGTCCCGTAATGGGAAGTGAGCATTTTTTGAGGAGTTTTGACTTGCCGTCCTTGCTCCGGTGCTGCATGGCGACAATGATGTTTTTGGCTGAGGCCACCAGATCCATGGCGCCGCCCATTCCTTTCACCATTTTGCCCGGCACTTTCCAGTTGGCGATGTCACCGTTTTCCGATACTTCCATGGCACCGAGTACGGTCAGGTCCACATGGCCGCCGCGGATCATAGCGAAACTGTCGGATGAACTGAACAGCGATGAGCCCGGGATCATGGTGATGGTTTGTTTACCTGCGTTGATCAGGTCGGGATCCATGTTTTCGGCTTTGGGGAAAGGACCTATGCCCAGCAAACCATTTTCTGACTGAAGCACCACCTCGATGCCGTCCGGAATGTAGTTGGCCACCAGGGTTGGGATTCCAATCCCCAGATTTACATAGTATCCGTTTTTCAATTCCTGCGCAATCCGCTTTGCAATACCGTTTTTGTCAAGCATGGTGTATCCGTTTTCGGGCTGCAAAAAAACGAAAAGAGGAGGGAAGTTTTGGAAAAAGATTTGGGGGCAGGAAGGTTTTGTGGTTTCGCGGAATCGGACCAAAGGACTTTGCGTTGCTTTCTCAAAAAAAGTAAGTTCATCTCCAACCTCCGCCCAAAGCTTTATATAGGTTAACACTTGCCTGGTACTGCCGTTTACGTGTTGAAACCAAATCCAGACGGGTTTGCAATGAATTGTTTTGCGTCATTAATACTTCGAAATAAGTTGCACGGCCTGATTTAAATAATTCTGTGGAGATATCAATGGATTGGGTCAATGCGGCTGCTTCTCTTGTTTTACGATCGTGGATTTGTTCGAGATTTTTAATGCTGGAGAGTTGGTTTGAGACTTCCGAATATCCATTTAAGATGGTTCTCTGATAGTTGATCATGGCTTCAATCTGGTTGGCTTTTGCGGTGTTGAACTGTGCTTTAATGGCGCTTCGGTTTATGAGTGGTGTAGTTAATCCTCCCAATAAACTGTAGGCCAATGATTGGGGTGAATAAAAAACAAAAGAGGGATTGAAAGCTTGAAATCCAATTGAACCAGTGATATTGAAGGATGGATAAAATGCAGCTCTGGCTGTTTTTACATCAAACTTGGTTGCCAATAATTCGAATTCCGTTTGCCGGATGTCGGGGCGATTTCTGAGCAGTTGTAAAGGAATTCCCTCTTTTATTTGAATTGGAGTCTGATTTTGGAAATTTACTTTCTCACGAACAATAGGTTGTGGAAATCTGCCCAAAAGAAAATTCAATTTGTTTTCATTTTCCTGAATGGATTGCAGCGTTTCAAATTCCAGACTTTGGGAGTTTAAGACTTGTGCCTCAAACTGTTTTACAGCAAGCTCATTGGCTGCACCTGCTTGTCTTTGAATTCTTACAATTTCAAACGCATCTAGCTGAAGTTTGATCGTTTCTCTGATAATTTCCAACTCATTGTCTAAAGAAAGTAATTCATAATATGTATTTGCTACTTCTGAAACCAAAGTTGTAATCACCAGACTTCTACCTTCAACACTGCTTAAATACCTGGAAAAAGCTGCTTTCTTTTTATTGTGGATTTTACCCCAAATATCAACTTCCCAACTGGTTTGTAAGCCAACAAAGTAATCTGGCAGGTTGGTAGGAATTATTTTTCCGGGGGTTATTTCAGTGGTCCGATTACCGGCATCGTCCATCGTGTAGTAGCCAAATTTGCGTTGCAGATAAGCAAAATTTGAATTTACGGTTGGTAGAAGGGCTCCTTTGCTTAATTTCAAATCACAAACTGCTATCTGTATTTTTTGCAGTGTCATCAACACATCATAATTGTTTTGAAGTGCTGTGTCAATGAGTAGGTTTAGATTTTTGTCTGCAAAAAAATCTCTCCAATTTATATTGGCTGAATTGGTACTGTCTTTTGCCTGGGCAAAAGATGGAGGCATTGATTTTCTGTCTGACTGTTCAATAGTTGGTTGAATAGTTTTGCAACCTGAATATCCTATGCCAAATAACAAAAGGCCAAATCCTATATATTTTCTGAATGCGTTCATTTTTATTAAATCTCTTCTGTTAATGGGTTTTCTTCCTGTTCATTTGAAAGCTGGTGTTTTTCACCAAAACTTGCGAAGATGTAGTATAGTCCTGGGACTAAAATGACTCCGAAAATGGTTCCGAAAAGCATTCCTCCTGCGGCTGCGGTACCAATTGTCCGGTTGCCTACTGCACCTGCACCAGTGGCAAAAACCAGGGGTAGCAATCCAGCTATAAAAGCAAAAGATGTCATTAAAATTGGGCGAAGTCTGACTACAGAACCTTCAATGGCGGCTTGCAAGGGTGTAGAACCTTCCCGGTGTTTTTGAACTGCGAATTCCACAATCAGAACTGCATTTTTACCCAGCAAACCAATCAGCATCACCATTGCCACTTGTGCGTAAATGTTGTTTTCCAGTCCTAAAACTGTGAGCAGGAAGAAAGCACCGAAAACACCAGTGGGTAATGAAAGTATTACTGGCAAAGGCAATACAAAGCTTTCGTATTGGGCGGCCAACAAGAGATAAACAAAAACCAGACAAATGAGGAAAATATAGATAGCCTGGTTGCCTGTGGCTACCTCATCACGGGTGATACCTGCCCAATCGATGGCGTATCCTCTGGGTAGTTTGGTTTTGGCGACTTCCTGAATGGCGGCAATGGCCTCACCACTGCTGATGCCTTGTTTTGCTTCACCGTTGAGTTCTGCAGATGGGTACATATTGTATCTGGTAATCTGATCCACCCCGTATACTTTTTCCATTTTCATAAATGATGAAAGGGTTATCATTTCGCCCTCATCATTCTTAACGGTTAGTTTCAAAATGTCTTCAGGCTGGGCTCGGTATTCGGGCAATGCCTGGACCATGACTTTATACATTTGCCCGAATTTGATGAAGTTGGTTGCGTATTCGCTCCCCAGCATGGTTTGCAAAGCGCCCATTGCATTGTCAACTGTAACGCCTTTTTGAGCCGCCTTATCATTGTCTATATGGATCATATACTGCGGATAGCTGGCATCGAAAATGGTAAAGGCAGAAGCTATTTCCGGTCGTGCTTTGAGATCGGTAATAAATTGATTAATGATCTTTTCCATTTTTTTAAAATCACCATCGCCTGTTTTATTCAAAACCCTTAATTCAAAACCACTGGCATTTCCATAGCCCGGAACGGCTGGCGGTGGGAAAAACTCAATTTTTGCATCTTTAATGTGCTTTGTCTTTTCCTGCAAAACTTCAATTACATCATCAACGGATTGTTTACGACTATCCCAATTGGTGAGGTTGATCAGGCAGGTGCCGTAGGTTGCCCCGGTTCCATCCGACAAAATATTGGTTCCTGCCAATGAAGAAACGGATTGGATGGCATCAGTTCCGTTGCAAGCCTTTTGAACTGCGTTTACTACTGCTTTTGTTCGCTCCAATGTTGAGCCTGAAGGCGTTGTAATACTGGCATAAAAGGTGCCCTGGTCTTCGTTTGGAATAAAACCAGAAGGTAATATTTTACCCAAACCCCAGGTGCCAACACAGAAGATAAGTAGTGCTAAAAAAGTAACAACTCGTCTGTTTACGATATATCTAAGGAGGGATTTGTACCTGTCAGAAAGTTTGTTGTATTGCTTGTTGAAGCCATTTAAAAAAATAGCAATAAGCAATTGGCAATAAGCAATAATGCCTTTTTGCCTATTGCCATTTGCCTGTTGCTCATTATGTGTATTTTTCAGCAGCATGGCACATAAGGCAGGGGTCAAGGTTAATGCACTAATACCAGAAAGGACAATTGAAATGGCCATTGTAACTGAAAACTGGCGGTAGAAAATACCAACTGGTCCACTCATAAAAGCTACTGGAATGAACACCGCGGCCATGACCAATGTGATGGCGATAATTGCCCCGCTAATTTCTTTCATTGCCAATTCTGTTGCGGGTTTCACCTCTAAGTGTTGCTCTTCCATTTTGGCATGAACCGCTTCAACTACCACGATGGCATTATCTACCACAATGCCAATGGCCAATACCAATGCGAAAAGGGTAATTAGGTTAATAGAGAACCCGAATAGCTGCATAAAAAAGAAGGTTCCGATCAATGAAACAGGAACGGCAATGGCAGGAATGAGGGTAGATCGGAAGTCGCCTAAGAAAATGAAAACCACCAGGGCAACTAGTAAAAAAGCTTCTATTAAAGTGCGAATCACTTCGTGAACAGAAGCATCGAGGAATTTCGAAACATCGTAGCTCATTTCATAGTCCATTCCGGAAGTAAACGTGGTTTGCTTAATTTCAGCCATCCGTTTTTTTATGTTTTCAATTACCTCGCTGGCATTGGAACCGGGCAATTGTTTCAGCATGATGGCGGCACAGGGTTTGCCATTTAGTTTGGCTTCCACATCGAAATAGATGGTTCCAAACTCTACATCTGCCACATCTTTTATTCGTAGTATCTGTCCATCGGGTGTTGCTTTAATTGGGATATTTTCAAATGCTTCTTTGGTATTGTACTTGCCCGTGTATTTTACTACATACTGCAATGCCTGGGCTCTTTTGTCTGAACTTTCCCCAATCTTTCCGGGGGCTGCTTCCACGTTTTGGGAGGACAGAACCTCAAGTATATCATCAGTAGAAAGTTTATAATTCAGGAGTTTGTCGGGTTTTAACCAGACCCGCATAGCATATTCTTTTGCTCCCAGAATATCGGCATATCCAACACCTTTTACCCGTTTTAATTCTGCCAGTATATTTATGTCAGCAAAGTTGTAGAGGAACTTTTCTTCCAACGTGCTGTCGTTGCTGTATATGTTCAGGTACATCAACATGGCATTCTCTTCCTTTGCAATTTTTACCCCGTTTCGGATTACCTCCGCAGGAAGTTCACCCATGACAGCGGCAACTCTGTTCTGAACATTTACAGCCGCTATGTCCGGGTCTGTGCCAACTTCAAAGAGAATTTGTACCACGCCAACGCCATCGTTTCCAGCATCGCTGCTCATATATTTCATTCCGGGAACACCGTTAATGGCTCGTTCCAATGGTACAATGGCAGCTTTGGTAACGGTTTCAGCATTGGCGCCAGTGTATTCTATGGATACGTTTACCTCGGGGGGGGCAATGCTGGGGAACTGAGTCATGGGCAACCGGGTAAGTGCCAAGCCTCCCAATATGGTTATCATCAAAGAGATAACGATGGAAAGAACAGGTCTATGAATGAACTTGTTGAACATTGTTATTGGGTTGTTATTTGTGAAATGATTTGCTTCATGGGTATAAAATCAGAAAGGATCTTGTCGCCTTCATTCACATTTTGAATGCCTTCGTAAATGAGTTTGTCAGCTGTAGAAAGGCCGCTTTCAATAACATATAAATGGGGTAAACGATGCCGGATGACAATGTTTCTTTGCCTGACAACATTATTTGCATCGACCACGAATACATAGAATTTGTCCTGAACTTCAAAGGTTGCCTTCTGCGGAATGACCAAAGCATCCTTGATTTCGTTGGTCAATTGTACTTTTCCGCTTGAGCCATGTTTAAGAAGTAAATCGGGATTAGGAAACTTTGCCCTAAAGGCAATATTGCCAGTATTCCTGTTAAATTCTCCTTCTATGGTTTCTACGGTTCCTTTGTATTTGTGGGATTGCCCGTTTGCCAAAAGCAGAGAGATGTTGTTTCCAGCTTTATTCTGTTTTTCATTGGCAAAATTCAAATATTCTTTTTCAGAAACATTGAAATAAGCATACACTTTTTCGTTGTTTGAAAGCGTTGTTAGGAGTGTTCCCTCGTCTATTAAACTGCCTGTTTTAAATTGGATTCGATTGATGACTCCATCAAAAGGGGCTTTGATTTCGGCTAGAGCAACATTAATATTAGCACTTGCTTCGGCTGCTTTTGCTTCTTCCACTTTTGCGTTTGCAGCCTCTACATTGGCATAGGCTTTTTCGAATTCACTTTTCGCTACTATATTTTTATCGAAAAGGGTTTTAGCCGTTTGCAGTTCAAGTTCAGCTGTTTTGGTTTCGGCAATGGCCGTTTTAATCATGGCTTTGGCTTTCAAAAGTTCTTTCTGAAACTCCTGGCTATTGATGCTGAAAAGAGTTTGTCCTGCCTTTACAGGTTTGCCTTCGTCCACATATATTTTATCAATGTATCCTTTGATCTTTGCCCGAATCTCTACGTTTTGCAGTGATTGGATTTCGGTTACATATTCACTTGAGAAGGTAGTGTCCATAGAAAGTGGACTGGTTACAGGGAACTTACCTGCTTCGGTTTTGTTTTCTTTATGAGTTGTGCAGGCGGCAACGCCTACAGCGATGCTAAATAGCAATACTATTCTGTTCATTAGATTCATGAAGTTGTTGGAAATGATTAAAGGGGAATGAGCAATTGGCAATGTGCAATTGTCATTTCTCAGCTTATGGCAAGTTGCTTATTGCAAATTGCCAATGTTAAATAAGAGGATTACGCCTTTGGTGGAGGCGGCACAATTTCGGGGTGAAATTGAGAACTGTACTGTTCTGTATAATTGCCTGAATACAATAGCTTAAGGTTGTAATTGAAAAAGGGAATGTATTCAAACAGAAACTTGTGGGTAATTAGGATTTCCTTTTTCAGTTCTATGCTGCCTCCGTCTTCAGTGTCACTTTCGTCGTGTTCGGCAAAGGCGTTATTAAAATTCAATACCTGCTCAAGTAGGATTTCGGCAACGCTCTCTAAATCGTTGAAGCTCAAATCTTCAGGCACATAATCTGGTTTGGCATCACGGGTATCCACACTTAAATTGAAGATGTGAATGGCCATGAATAACCAAATAAGTCGAAAGAAAATATGTTGTCTAACCGCTTGCATTTTACAAGGCGCAAGTTAGTCAAAAAAATTTGGTGCGCTTTGGAGGCGCTCTGAATTGGCGTTATTAATGTTTTATTGATAGGTTATCAGATTTTTAAAATGTTTCAAATGCTTAATCTTCATGAGATGGGTGCGGCTTGGCAAATCAAATGCGAAGCGAGCGGTTGGGCTTGTGGGAATATCGTATTCAAATTGTTCCAAGGCCAAAGACAGGCACAGAACCTTGCCAGGACCGGCTTTGATTCGGGCATTTGAAACTAATAACCCTTTACCCAGCCCGTTTGCATTCATCCTCCAATCCTGAAATCCTAAAAATCCTGCCCCGCTAAAGACGGGGTTTACAACTTGCCCTGCCTTGCAGGATTTACAACAAGCTTTAGCATGGATTCAGACAATTGCCAATGCCAGCACCAAAACCGCCAACACGCGAATTTAACACTCGCCACCGCCATGAAGTAGCGCCAAACCCAGGATGGTTTTCAGCCTAATCCTATGTGCCCTTTATTTTTCAATATTTCGTACCTAACGGCACTTGAGACTTCTTGTGATATTGGTTTCTACCAATAGGTGGCACCCAGGGGCGCCATTCAGAAGTTAGTGGTTAGTGATTTGTAGTTCGTGGTTAATAACCAATAACCAATAACCATGAACCAGTAACCCATCACTTGCCTTTCATTCATTGGCGCCACGGCGCCACTTCGCTTCGCTCAGCATTTATAATTTATCACTCATCATTACCAAAGCGTCATCTGCCCATCGTCCCGCAGCCCCCTGTATTTCAACCTGACTTGGCGCTGGTGGCGCCACATACTGCCTGACTCCTTGCTACCGTTTACAAATTACTAATTACCAGCTACTAACCACTAGCAACTAATCCATAACCACAAATCACGCACCACTAACCACTAACCTACCAAAGTGCCATCTTCCCGTCTTCCAGCAGGTCCTGTCATCCTTTAAAGTCCCTGTATTCCAACCTGACTTGGCGCTAGTGGCGCCACATACTGCCTGATTCCTGACTACTGATTCCTAACAACTAATCCCTAATCACAAATCACGCACCACTAACCTACCAAAGAGTCATATTCCCGTCGTCCAGCAGGTCCTGTCATCCTTTAAAGACCCTGTATTCCAACCTGACTTGGCGCTAGTGGCGCCACATACTGCCTGATTCCTGTCTACTGATTCCTAACCACTAACCACAAACCACGCACCACTAACCTACCACAGCGTCATCTGCCCATCGTCCCGCAGCCCCCTGAATTCCAACCTGATTACTGATTACTAATTACTGACTCCTTGCTCGTCGCTTTTAGCGCCACGTTCCGCCTGATTCCTAACAACTAATCCCTAATCACAAATCACGCACCACTAACCTACCAAAGCGTCATCTTCCCGTCGTCCAGCAGGTCCCTGTATTCCAACCTGACTTGGCGCTAGTGGCGCCACATACCGCCTGATTCCTGTCTACTGATTCCTAACCACTAACCACAAACCACGCACCACTAACCTACCACAGCGTCATCTGCCCATCGTCCCGCAGCCCCCTGTATTCCAACCTGATTACTGACTCCTTGCTTGTCGCTTTTAGCGCCACGCTGCAAGCCAAGCTTTGCATGGTTCCGCCTGATTCCTAACCACTAACCACTAACCACTAACCACAAACCACGCACCACTAACCCTTACCAAAGCGTCATCTGCCCGTCGTCCTGTTGCTCCTGCTCCACTTCCGGGGCGGCACGTTCAGGAAGGAGTTGGATGGACTGCACCAATTGATTGCTCAGTCGGTTGCCCATTGCCTTCCAGCCTTTTACATCCACCACCACATCGAGATCGGCCACCTGTTTTTCAACGGGCGACTTCTTGTCTTTGCGGAACTCCATTTCAATCTGCGGATGCTGCTGTGTCGTCACCAGCCAAAGTTTTGATCCTTTGGCTTCTGAAATAAACAGGTAGCGTTTGTCAAGCGTCTGGTTCTCAATCTTAAATCGTTTCACCAGAGTGTTGCCGGAGTCGCCTTCGGTGTGGACGGCTGAAATAATCTGTTCGGGTTCAAACTTCTGGATGCTGAGCATTTGTTCGGGCTCATAGCGGTTGGTCAGTTCGAAGCTGGTCAGTTCATAACTGCCTTCTTTGTACAGCACCAGGATTTTGTCCGGCCCTTCGAAATTCCCGATTTTGTTTCCGTTCCCGTCCGTATTCAGGCGGCCAATGGTCGGATCGTACCAAATGTCAATTCCGCCCAGTGTGCTGACGCCCTGTGATTTGAGGGTGATTTTCTTCACAGGGTATTTGGTGAGGATGTTGCCCTGACTTTCCCGTCCTTTAATGGTGAGCTCAGCGAAATCAAAGTCGATTCCGTTGGTTCTTGCCCTTGTCCCGGGTGTGTACAAGGCAAAAATCACTTCGGCTTCTCCATTCGGGTTGGCAGAAAAATACGTGATTTTACTTCCTTTGGCACCTTTTGTCAGGTCATATTCTTTATCGCGTGTAATACCCAGCACGGCAAACCGTTTGGCGTACGTATTGCCCGATGGCGGATCGAGGTAGCACATATTGTACACCATCCGTTCGTTGTTTTTCCGGAAGACACTCACAAAGAAGATGTCTTTCCCAACGAACACTTTCTCTTCAATCTTCACCACCTTCATCTTGCCGTTTTTGAAGAAGACGATTACGTCATCAAGGTCAGAGCAATCGGAGATGAATTCGTCTTTCTTTATACCATACCCAACGAAGCCTTCTGCCCGGTTCACGTAAAGTTTTTCGTTGTTGGCAACCACCGCCTGTGCCTGAATCACATCAAAGGCACGTATCTCGGTTTTCCGCTCCCGGCCTTTGCCATATTTTTTCTGCAGACTTAGGTACCATTTGATGGTGTACTGCTTGAGATGCAAGAGGTTGTTGCGGACTTCATCAAGTTCTGATTCAAGGTCCCGCATTAGTTCATCGGCTTTGAATCCGTCGTATTTTGAAATCCGCTTGATTTTGATTTCTGTCAGGCGAACAATGTCGTCACGGGTAATTTCTCTGTAAAACTGAGGCTTGAAAGGGGTGAGGCCCTTGTCGATGGTGGTGATAACCTCTTCCCAGCTTTCGCATTCTTCGATGTCACGGTAAATCCGGTTTTCGATGAAGATTTTTTCGAGTGATGAAAAGAGGATTTTCTCCATCAATTCATCCTGCCGGATTTCCAGCTCCCGTTTCAGGAGAGCCATGGTCTGCTGGGTGCAGATCCGGAGGATTTCATTTACCGACATGAAATGCGGTTTGTCCTCCAAAACAATACAGGCATTGGGCGAAATCGACACCTGGCATTGCGTGAACGCATACAAGGCATCAACCGTCACATCCGGTGAAACGCCAGGTGCCAGATGGACCTGAATTTCAACGTCTTTGGCCGTGTTGTCTATAACTTTTTTGATCTTGATTTTGCCATCATCTGAAGCCTTCACAATGCTTTCCATCACCGATGTGGTGGTGGTGCCAAACGGGATTTCTTTGATGATGATGATCTTTTTGTCGAGGTCTTCGATCCGTGCCCGGACTCTGACTTTTCCACCTCGCCGTCCTTCGTTGTAGCCGCTGGCATCCATCAATCCGCCCACCTGAAAATCAGGAAGAATATTGATGGGTTTTCCATTGAGAACATCCACAGAAGCTTCGCAAAGTTCAATGAAATTGTGGGGCAAAACCTTGGTGGCAAGACCAACCGCGATTCCTTCCACACCCTGAGCCAACAAAAGCGGGAACTTTACCGGGAGAGTAACGGGTTCTTTTTTCCGTCCGTCGTAACTCATCTGCCAGTTGGTGGTCTGGCTGTTGAAGAGCACTTCAATGGCAAATTTACTGAGACGGGCTTCGATGTAACGGGCAGCAGCGGCGCCGTCACCCGTACGGTTGTCGCCCCAGTTTCCCTGCGTATCAATGAGCAGCTCTTTCTGGCCCATGTTCACCGTCGCCTCATAAATGGACGCATCACCATGCGGATGGTACTGCATGGTTTGTCCGATGATGTTGGCCACTTTATTATAGCGACCATCGTCGATCATATTCATGGCGTGCATAATCCGCCGCTGAACCGGTTTCAAACCGTCTTCAATGGCAGGAACAGCCCTTTCCAGAATTACATAAGAGGCATAGTCAATAAACCAGTTTTCGTACAGGCCATCGATATGGGTGATCGAACTTAATCCATCCTGCTGGCCCATTTCAGATTGCGTTTCACTCACAGAAATTCCCTTTAAAGGCCGCAAATTAACGTTTCCAAACCCGTATTTTGAACAAACTGCAACGCCCTGTTTTAAGGTATAAATTGTTATGGGAAAGCTATGTAATTAAAGTGCTGAAATTCAATTGAATTGATTTGTCAGGCTTTTTCTATTTTGAGCTTTGTAAATATTTTCACCATACCGGCGTTCCAACTTTTTTAACACCATCATTTTTCAAATGAAAAACCAATTTTTAGGCCTTACCCTTCTTGTTGCTTTGGGGCTGGGCGCATGCAAAAAGGACAAAGAAACTCCTGATAACACAGTGAATCAGGTGGAAGACAACAACGATTTGAAATCGGAAGGCGACCAGGCCAATTCCGATGTAACCGATGCAATGGAGAATTTCTCCACCATCAACGGACGGATCGCAGCCACTCAGGCAAAGGTTATTTGCGGTTGCAGCATCGACTCCGTGGGTCCGAAAACATTGAGACTTTCCTATGACGGCGTAACTCCATGCGGGAATCCATCCCGGACAAGAGCCGGAAAAATTACGTTTACCTTAGTAAATGGTAGCCGATGGTCACAACAGGGCGCAGTGTTAAACATCACACTTGATAACTACAAAGTAGTTCGGTTACGTGATAAGAAATCATGGAATTTCAACGGAACCAAAACATTGAAAAACATCCGGGGAACCAACTGGATCGGTTTTCTGGCAAGAACAGATTCGTTGCTTTTTCAGGAAAGAGCGAGAAATATGTTGGTTTCGGTGAACAACTCAGCCAATGCAACCTACAACATTGCCCGAACCACCACATGGAAATCGGTTCAGGAAACCAACCGCAACTTTATCCAGTTTGCGGCCATTGGAGACACCACCATAAATGGACTTTCGAATGTAGACACATGGGGAACGAGCCGTTTTCAGCAAACATTTACCAATCAATATCTCAGCCGGTTACTAAGCGACACCTATTGTCAGGTATGGCGGCCGAGGGGTGGCGAAATTCAGCACAAGTCAAATGGCAATACCATCACAGTGAAGTTTGGAGTGAACGAACAAGGGCAGACCGATACAAGGGATTGCGCCTATGGCTGGAAGATCAATTGGCAGGCAGCTGGAGGAACCCAGACCGAACGAATTTACAGTTACTAATAAACCGATACCGTCCTTTCAGACGCAGTATACTTTCATCGCCATCCGAAACCCGGGTGGCGATTTTGTTTTCGGGCATGGCTATTTTTTAACTCAGGTGAATAGTGGATGATGATCACATTCTCTGAAATGATGACCAATCGTTCCAACGAAGGAATTGATCCATTAATCCCTGAAAATGAGGCTTCTTCAAAAAAATAGCTTTCAGGTTGGGAGATAAATGCCAAATTCGCCCTCTTTTTTACAATTCGGAGACTTGTGTTTAGGGCCTCCGAACGAACGCAAACAATTGGAATGAGGTTTATTTTTATACTGCTTTTAGGTTGGATGGGTAGCTTCTACAGCGTTATGGCTCAGGAAGATGCCCGTTTAGAAAAAGCGGAAAAGCTAATTGGTTTGGGAAAAACACAGGAAGCATACCGGATTCTGAATGATCTGGTGAAAACCAATCCCGGTAACCAAAGAGCGATATTCTTAACAGGTAAGTTGTTTGTGGCTGAACACAAGTTCAAGCTCGCCACCTTATTTCTTAACCAGTCCATTGAAAAAAGTGAAAATCCAACCGAGGATATGTATTTTGCTTTGGGCGACGCTTATCAGAAATCACATCAGTTTGAAGATGCCATTGAAACTTTTGAGAAGTGTAAGCCAGGTGGCAAATTCAAAAAAGTTCTGCCCGGAAAATTGCTCGAATGCAGAACCGGACAGGAACTGAAAAGCAAACCGCTGGAAGTTAAAATATCAAATCCGGGAGATAAGATAAACAGTCTGGCGCATGAATCCCATCCATTGGTGACGGCAGATTTTATGCAGTTGTTTTTTACCAGAGGGGATGCATCGGAAGAAAACCCTGCAAAAGACGAAATCTATCAGAGCTTCAATAAAACAGGATGGGAAAAGGCCATTCCTTTACCGGGTCCGGTGAATTCGGATGAGGGTTCCACTTGTGCCGGCATTTCTCCGGATGGACAAACCCTCTATTTCATTCGCCCCCAACAAAAGGGAGATATTTTTTATTCCGAATTTAAGGACGGTTCCTGGTCGAAGCCAAAAGCGTTTCCATACAATTCGCCAAAAGCTGAATCGTCACTCAGTTTATCCGCCGATGGGAAACGCTTGTTTTTTGTGTCAGACCGGGCGGGCAGTAAAGACATTTATGTTTGCAATAAGACACCGAAGGGCTGGTCCAAACCTATACGTCCGGGAGCCTACATTAATTCTGCCGCGGATGAAGAATCTCC
Organism: Spirosoma fluviale; assembly: GCA_945883425.1. Classification (GTDB taxonomy): domain Bacteria; phylum Bacteroidota; class Bacteroidia; order Cytophagales; family Flexibacteraceae; genus CAMDMI01. The sequence goes on along the minus strand of CAMCXM010000016.1, from coordinate 7,463 downwards.
CTGGTTGGATGCCGATGGAAAGTATCTGTATTTCAGCTCCAAAGGACACGGCACCATGGGCGGATTCGACATATTCAAAGTGCCTTATGGTGAAACGGGGGCCGATCCGGAGAACATTGGATATCCCATCAATTCGGCATCCGATGATCTTTATTTCATGCTCCTTCCGGATGAAAAAACGGCTTTCTACAGCTCGGGAAGAGACGGCGGTTTTGGCGGACAGGATCTGTATTCCATCCGGATGTCGATCGGGAAAACGCCTCAGCTGGCTTTGTTTAAAGGAACCGTTTCGGAAACGTCCGGCCTTCCGATTGATGCCAGCGTGTTGATCACGGAAACAGAGAGCGGGCAAACCGTCGCCAAGCTGAAAGCACATCCCGAAACCGGAACGTTTGTCACCATGTTGCAATCGGGTAAATCCTATTCGGTGTTGGTGGAAAAGGAAGGCTATCTTTTTTATTCTGATCTGGTGAATCTCAAAGACCAGGAAACGTACAACGAACTGAGTCGTGACATCCGTATGCAAAAGCTGTTACCAGGTGTCACACTTGTTCTCAATAACCTGTTTTTCGACAATGGAAAAAGCAGTTTACGGAAAGAATCCAGCAAAGAACTGATGCGGATACTGTCCATAATGAGGCAAAATCCGGGATTGGTTGTGGAGATTGCCGGCCATTTGGATCCAGGCGGACCGGAAGATATTCTTCAGAAGCTTTCTGAAAACAGAGCCCATGCAGTCGTCGATTATCTGGTCACAACCGGTATCAAATCCACCCGGGTAATTGCCAAAGGATATGGCAGCACAAAACCCATCACCGACAACAAAACGGAACGAAGCAGGCAGCAAAACCGACGGATGGAATTCCGTATCTTATCTTTCCAGTAGAATGAAAAAGCAGATTGGTTGGTTGTCATTTGGATTCTGGTGCTGGTTTTCTTCCATCGGTTTCGCACAGGTCGACAATCATGTTTTTTATTCGGATTCTGTCTCGTCGTTAGAACCAGGTCAGTTTGATATTCGGCTCGATCATCTCAACTTTACCCGCAACTATGAGTACTTTAATAAGATCACAGACGGCTATACTTTATATGGGTTCCACTTGATTCCCACCGTCCGGTATCAGGCAACCGATAAAGTGAGTCTGGAAGGAGGAGGATTTATCTGGAAAGATTATGGCGCCAAGGGATTTCAATCCATCGAACCAGTGATGCGGTTTCTTTATCAGACAGGAAGACATAAAATTATGATGGGGACGCTGGAAGGAGGTTTGCAGCATAAATTGATAGAACCATTGTACGATTTTGAAAATCAGCTAAACCGCCGTCTGGAATACGGATTGCAATGGAAATATGCCACACCGTCCTCTTTTTGCGATGCCTGGATTGACTGGCGGACCATGATTTATCCGCAAAGCAATAAACAGGAAGAAGTATCGGGTGGATTGCATGTGTTGAGAAAGTTTGAAATGGGATCAGGGTTTTCTTCCACACTTTCATTTCAAGGCACAGCGTATCACAAAGGAGGTCAAATTGATACCGTTGATAAGCCACTGATAACCTGGTTTCATGCCGCTCCGGGTGCCACTCTTCGATACAAAATATCCGAACATGGATTTCTGAAAACGATCGACCTTCAGGCATTTGCGGTCGGATTTCTGGATTATTCATTTTTCGATGCTTTCAGTTATAAGAAGACATTGTCTCCCTACCTCAATCTCTCGCTGAACACCAAAATAGGTGTGCTCATGTTCAGTTATTGGGAAAGCACAGGATTCCCTTCTTACCAGGGAGGAAGATTATACCGGACGGTATCGTCCAGCATGCATACACCGGGATACCAGGAAAGCAGTCGTTCCTTGCTTCTGATCCGGTGGATGTCAGAATATAAAATCGGACCGGATATCTGGATAACCAGCCGGATTGAACCATATTATGACCTCAGAAATAAAATCTGGGAGTTCAATCACGGCTTTTACATTAATTACCGCGGTCAAATCTGGAAATCAAAAAAATCAAATCTGTAACGCAAATGCTGGACATTCAAAATCTATCGAAGACCTACAGCAATGGGGTGAAAGCCATCAACAACATCACCTTACAAATCAAACCTGGAATGTTCGGCCTTCTTGGGCCAAATGGCGCCGGGAAATCCTCCCTGATGCGGACCATTGCCACATTGCAGTTACCTGATGAAGGAACACTTCGGTTCGACAACATAGACATCCTGGCCCAGCCTCAGGAGTTGCGCAAAATTCTGGGGTACCTTCCTCAGGAATTTGGTGTTTATCCCAAAGTATCTGCCGAAGAATTGCTTACACACCTGGCTGTTCTGAAAGGGATGACCGATGCCGGAGCCAGAAAAGAATGGGTCAATTTTCTTCTTCATAAAACCAATCTCTATGATGTTAGGAAGAAAAACCTGGGCACATATTCCGGTGGGATGAAGCAGCGATTTGGTATTGCACAGGCTTTATTAGGTAAGCCCCGTCTTATTATTGTGGATGAACCCACTGCCGGACTCGATCCTGCGGAGCGTAATCGCTTCCATAATTTATTGAGTGAAATCGGGGAAACAACCGTCGTGATTTTGTCAACCCACATTGTGGAGGATGTGAGCAATCTCTGCAACGACATGGCCATCATCAACAAAGGAAGTGTGGTGGCCAATGGCAAGCCGCAGGAAACGTTGTCGGCTCTGGAAGGAAAAATTTTCAGTCGGATTGTCGAGAAAGCAGCTCTGGAAGAATACAGTCGCAGTTTCCGGGTCCTGAATTCCCGATTGATGGGAGGAAAGCCGCAGTTGTTTGTGTACGCAGATTCGCATCCGGGTGATGGATTCCTTCCAGTGGAAGCAGGTCTGGAAGAGGTGTATTTCTACCATATCAACGGATAGTTTTTCAGTATGTCAAGTGTTCATAAGAATCTGGATAATTTCAGAACAGATGGTCTTAGGCCAGTAACAGGAAAACGGGTGGCTGTCATCACCGCAGAATGGAATGAAGAAGTGACCTTCGCCATGCGAGACGGAGCGGTAGCGTTTTTGAAGAAATATGGGTTTGATGATTCAAATCTTGTAGTTCGTCAGGTTCCAGGTAGTTTTGAATTGATCTATGGTGCTTCCTACATGCTGGAAAAAGAAGATGTTGACGGTGTTATTGTGGTAGGTTGTGTGATTCAGGGAGAGACACCACACTTTACTTTTATCTCACAGGCAGTTGCTTCCGGTATTGCTGAACTCAATGTCCGAAGCGGTAAGCCGGTCATTTTCGGTGTTTTGACGACACTCAATCAGGAACAGGCACTGGACAGAGCAGGCGGGAAGCATGGGAACAAAGGAACAGAGGCCGCCGCAACTCTTGTCAAGATGTTGAATTTCAACGTTCTGGAAGCTTAAATTCTTTTCGTATTTAATTTTTTGGAATAATTAGGCTGAATCCTATTTCTTTGCGGCCTTATTAAACAAGTAACTGTACAACAATGTCAGAAATTGCTAGCAAAGTAAAAGCTATCATCATCGAAAAATTGGGTGTTGAAGAATCAGAAGTAGTGAACGAAGCATCTTTCACCAACGATTTAGGAGCCGATTCTCTGGATACTGTGGAGCTTATCATGGAATTCGAAAAAGAATTCGGTATCTCTATTCCTGACGATCAGGCTGAAAACATCCTTACTGTAGGACAAGCGATCAGCTACCTCGAAGCGAATACCAAATAATTTTCCAGATTATCTTTATCTGATATGCAATTTAAGAGAGTTGTCGTAACGGGCCTTGGGGCGCTTACTCCATTAGGAAACAGCGCACAGGATCATTGGAACGCACTTATCTCCGGAAAAAGTGGCGCCGGTCCGATTACTCGGTTCGATGCTTCTAAATTCAGAACCCGGTTTGCATGTGAGGTAAAAGATTTCGATCCGGGAAAATATCTTGACCGGAAAGAAGCCCGGAAAATGGATCCGTTTGTTCATTACGCCATTGCCACCACTGATGAAGCGGTTGCAGATGCTGGGCTGAACAAAGAAACAGTCGATTTTAACAGAGTGGGCGTTATTTGGGGCTCCGGAATTGGAGGCTTGCTGACGTTTCAGGAAGAGGTATTGAATTTTGGTTCCGGCGACGGTACTCCAAGATTCAATCCCTTTTTCATACCGAAAATGATTGTGGATTCCAGTGCCGGACTTATTTCCATGCGTCATGGTTTCAGAGGACCTAACTATTGTACGGTTTCGGCATGTGCTTCTTCCAACAACGCCATCATTGATGCATTCACTTATCTCCGTACCGGACGAATGGAAGTGTGCATAACCGGAGGTTCAGAAGCAGCTGTCACCATTGCAGGAGTAGGTGGGTTCAATGCGTTAAAGGCTATGTCTGAGCGCAACGAGGAACCCGAAAAAGCTTCCAGGCCATACGATAAGAATCGTGATGGTTTTGTCCTTGGTGAAGGAAGTGCCGCTATCGTATTAGAAGAATATGAGCACGCCGTTAAAAGAGGAGCTCATATTTATTGTGAAGTAGTCGGAGGCGGAATGTCTTCGGATGCGCATCACATTACTGCCCCACATCCGGAAGGACTTGGATTTTTATTGATGCTCAAAGATGCTTTGCGGGATGCCAATCTGGAACCGGAGGCAATTGATTACATCAATACCCATGGAACATCAACTCCTCTTGGTGATCCGCTTGAATTAAATGCGATCCATGAAGTATTTGGCGATCATGCATTTGCGATGAATATTTCATCGACCAAATCTATGCACGGTCATTTACTTGGAGCTGCCGGCGCAGTAGAAGCTGCAGCCTGCATCATGGCGGTCGACCAACAGATCGTTCCGCCCACCATCAATCTGGACGAGCTTGACGAAAGCATTGATCCACGATTCAATCTGACCCCAAATCATGCCCAGAAACGTACCATCCGGTATGCCATGAGCAATGGTTTCGGTTTCGGGGGCCACAATGCCGCCGTCATCTTCAAAAAGATGGATTGATTTGATACAGTTCGTATCCCAATTATTTCCATTTTTTTCTTCCTCAAAACCTGGGGACAAAGAATTCTCAAAAGCTGTTCATTTACTGACGGGACTCAGACCCGGAAACCTCGAACTTTACCGTCTGGCAACCAAACATTCCTCGGCTGCCCAGAAAGTAAAGGATCACAATGAGAGGCTCGAATATCTGGGTGATGCCGTTCTCGGTTGCATCGTAGCCGAATTTCTCTTTAAAAAGTTTCCCTACAAAGAAGAAGGATTCCTAACCGAAATACGAAGTCGGATGGTCAATGGTGAACACCTGGCTACTCTCGCTCGTAAAATCGGATTGTCTACGCTCATTGACCACGATAAACGCCAGAGAAGCAGTCAACTGGCTCGTTCCTCTATGCATGGTGATGCAATGGAAGCCCTTGTAGCCGCCGTTTTTCTGGATCATGGCTTTTCAAAATGCAAAGATTTTGTTCTGAAAAAGCTCATTTCGCCACATGTCGACCTTGACATAATGGTTGAACAAAATGTCAATTTCAAGAGTCAGGTGATTGAATGGGCTCAGCGTCAAAACAAGAAAGTGAGTTTTGAGATCATAGATGAAAAAGGAGCATCTCATTACAAAGAGTTCGTGGCAGAAGTAGTGGTCGACGGTCAAGTAATGGGAAAAGGCAAAGGGATGAGTAAAAAGAAAGCCGAACAGGCGGCAGCTGAAGATGCCCTGAAAGCCATCAAGTAGGCTCTTAGTAGTAGAGATTCCGTCCTGAAGGAGTAATTTCCTTGATTCATCAGCCTTCTCCTCCAAAGTTTCCACCATCTTTGAAGCTGTTAATTTATTCGCACACGTGCCATTTACTATTTTTACGATTGTCGGGGCCCGGCCTCAGTTTATTAAAGCCGCTGCCGTAAGCAGAGCCATCCGTACTGTTTATTCCAACGAGCTTACTGAGTTCATTGTTCATACCGGCCAGCATTACGACTCCGATATGAGCGATGTTTTTTTTGAGGAACTGGAAATCCCCAAACCTGCTTTTCATCTTCATGTAGGCTCAGCCAGTCATGGAGCCCAGACTGCCGCTATGATGACAGCCCTTGAAACATTGTTTCAAACGGAAAAACCGGATTTGGTTCTGGTTTATGGTGACACCAATTCAACACTCGCCGGCGCCCTCGCTGCTTCTAAAATACTGATTCCCGTTGTGCATGTGGAAGCCGGTCTCCGAAGTTTTAACAAGTCGATGCCCGAAGAAATCAACCGTATTCTCACAGATCATGTTTCGACCATGTTGTTTACCCCAACTCAAACAGGGGTTGATAACCTTAAAAAAGAAGGGTTCAGTCAAAAGGAAGGCGATCAGGTAGATGCAAATCATCCGCTTGTTGTTCACTCTGGCGATGTGATGTACGACAATGCCCTTTATTTCCGCAAACTGGCAGAAGAAAAAGCGAAAGATTGGTTCCATACGCTTGATGCCAATAATGGCTTTATCCTCGCCACCATTCACCGGAATGCCAATACCGACGATTCGAAGCGATTGAAATCTCTGCTCACTGGTTTGAGCAACGCCTCAGAATTTTTGAATCAGCCGGTTTTTCTTCCACTGCATCCAAGGACCTTGAAAATGATTCAACAGTTCGCAGAAACGGATGCTTTTTTTGCTGACCTTCCCTCTCGGAACATTCGTATTCTTCCTCCGGCATCCTATTTACAGATGGTGTTGCTGGAAGCTCGCTGTTCCTTAATTATGACCGATTCGGGAGGCGTTCAGAAGGAAGCGTATTTCTATAGGAAGCCATGTCTTGTTCTCCGTCCGGAAACAGAGTGGGTTGAGCTGGTTCAGTCCGGTGCAGCTATTCTCGTAGACGCAGATGAAAAGAAAATGCAGGAAGCGGTTGCATTTTTCTCCAGCACAGATTATCCGGCTCCGGATGGATTTTATGGGGATGGAAAAAGTGCAGAATTTATTTGTGGGGAGATTCTCAGAATGCTGAAGAGACAAAAGGATTCTGCAAATTGCGGAACGTAGTCACACCTCCACAACATGGCAAAATTAGGCTCTTTCCATCCTTCCACAGCCCGAAAAAAGCGCTCCTGGGCCTGGCTTTTCTGGTTGATGGTCCTGTCCGGAATGGTGGTCGCTTTGCATTTTCGGTGGGGACTCACACCACCCATTGCCCGATTTTTAAGTCCGTTTGAAGGCGCCTGGCAGATTACGTTTCAGGAATACCAGAAACCCGGAACCTACACGTTGAAAGGACGGGATGGTCAGATTTCCATTGAACTGGATCAGGATTTGATTCCCCATATTTCTGCCGTTTCGCAAAGAGATCTGTTTTTCGGGCAAGGCTTCATCACGGCTCAGCACCGGCTCTGGCAGATGGATTTTCAGAACCTGGCCGTTTCGGGTCGACTCTCCGAAGTGGTGGGCGACAAAACATTGGAGCTGGACCAGTTTCAGCGACGTTTCGGTTTGTCGGAGGCC
>CAMCXM010000015.1 GCA_945883425.1 Spirosoma fluviale | reverse complement strand
CAAGGGTATCCATTTATGGATGGTAGCAGTCCAAAAATAAATTTCTCCAAGCTCCATAAACGATTTTCTTTTAACCTTAAACAAACTGGTATCCATTTATTTAGCCTGTAAATGATTTGTACTTTATCTAAACCGGGTATTGGTTCGAGAGGACTCGAACCCAGGATTTGGATTAATGTAGTGCATGCAGCAATTAAGATTTCCGGCCATCATGCGTGGCCCAGTTGATGATTTGCTTTGCGTTATCAATCGCAATTTTTACCACCTTTTCATCGCCCACGCCATCATACCCCATCACCAGGTGAAGCAAGGAATAGGAGGAGTCGAACATTTTTGAAATTTTTCCGTCCTTGATGGCCTGCCGATATTTGCTTTGGTCGGGACGGCCTTTTCCGTTTTTAATTTCCGGAAACTTATGGTCCAGGGCAAGCAAAACCCCATTCCAGAGGGTGTTTCCTGCCATTTTAATGTATTTGGGATCGCCGTAATACCCGTTTTCTTTTTTCCCTTTTTCGGAAAGGATTTCTTTGGCGTTGCTTACATAGCGCATGGCCTCCGCTTTGGCTTCGTTCTTACTCATTCGGTTTTGTTTAGTGATTCAAAGGTAAAATGGTTTTGGAAAAAATGAAAGCGAGAAATTTTTATGCCATAACTGTTCATGTTTTGCCTCTACAGGAAGTTGGTGATTTTTACCCTAAACATGACGGTTACTTAACCGCTGCTTTTGCCAAACCCTTTTGTGAGTTTAGATTCAATTGTTTTATTATGCCGGTTTGCAACCTATATTTAATTCTTGGTGCATAGAGCCAAGCGGAACACTCGTACAAGAAGGGATTTGATTTAATTCCCGCTTCCCCATGTCGGTCCACTGTTGGAGCCTATTGATTGATAAACCATATATCCCTTTTCAGAGGCAATGGCTCTAGCCCCATCTTCAACAACAGCATTTCCACAGTTCAAATAATCCTTGAGCATCTCCTCACTAAAATTATTTTTCAGCGCCTTCAGAAGTAGTTTTTCCGTTCCGCTTGCTCCAAGCCTTATGTAGAAAGGATAATTTTTTGCGATGCCTTTTAAACTTCCATTATCAAAAACGTCAGTAAGGTTTTGTACGGCAGAAGGATGAGTCTTTGAGATTTTGACAAGTGCGTCTGCAGCAGCATATCGGTCATCCTGGTTGCTGCTTTTCATTTTTCTGAGTAGTGGCTGAACGGCTGAATCACCAAAATATCCGAGCAGGCTTTCTGCTTTCTTGCCGCGACCAACCTCATCCAAAAGAACAAACAACGCTGTATTGCCAAAGGCGGTTAGGCATCGGATTAGGTTTTTGTTTTCGAGATTCGTTTTGCACGAATCCATTATTGTAACCATTGCCCTTTCCTTGATAGACAGCGCTGACTCAATTAGTAATTTAGAAGAAGGACCATTGTCAGCACAATTTTTAAGGCCAAAAATGATTAATTCAACTTTCGCTGAATCGGTTAAAGTACTGCTGCCATTATTTTTGCCAGTCATGTAGCGGAGCAGAATCTCTGTTGAATCATTCGCACTTTTGGGGCCAGCATCTTCTCCTTTCAAATAAACGAGCAACATGTCCTTCAATCCCTGGGCCGAATTTTGGTTGGATGAATAAATGCCCCCTAGCAGATCAACAGCTCTGGGATTAAAAGATGCAGCGAGTTCATTGGCCTGAGCCTCACGGTCGGCATAATCCTCTTCCTCAACCAGTTCCTCTACCTGCTGCTCAATGGTTCTGCTGCAGGATGATAGGATTAGGACTAAAACAAAAAATAAATGGAGTGATTTCATATTGTTCAATTATTGTTTTTACTCATTTTAAGACCTTCATCACTAGTAAATTATTTGTGAGGTACGTCTCCTTTTCTTGGGATATTTTTAATTTAGGACTGATTTCCAGAAGATCGGGAATAGAGCCTAAGAAATGCGTGGTATAACTCGGTCGCCCCCCAGATTACAAATCGGAACAGGTTGTAAAACACAACAGCAGCGGCATAAAACCCAATTAATGCCAGAAACACTGCAGCTCCCGCTCCCTTGTTTTTTCCACTGCCCCATCCGCTGCTGAAAGACAATCCAGGAATTCCGGTTCGGATGGAAAACCCTCTGGAACCAATGGAACCATATTTGGAACGATAACTGGAGGAAACACCAGAGCCACTGATGTTCCAGCCCCATCCTTTATTTCCTCCAATTCTTTTGTTGTAGCGGAAACCCATGACTATTGTAAAGATTTTAAATTGATATAAACATCAGATTTTTTTATGAATACTTCAATAATTTAAAAACACGGATGTTTATAAAAGATCTCTTACCCATTCTTCTGCAGAAAACCTTATTGCATAAAAAGTAAAACCTAGCATTAATAAAATCCATAATGAAAATATATTTTCTATAAATTCATCTAAGGTGAATCTAAAATATGCTGTTCTGGACTTCAAAAATATGATTCTGTAAATGATTATTATTGGGTCAATTACAGATGCGAAAAGAATGGGTGGAAGACAGATTACAAAAAGGTAAACTTGAATAGGAAATAAATCAAAAAGATGGAGTATCAAACCTGGCAATGCCATCATTATCAGGAATATGATGGATTTAATATTCATTATAAGAATACGGATTTAAGCTAATTTATTCTGTTTCCGAAACACTTTTTTTGGGATAATTAAATAGAATGCTAGTTAAAATAGGAACAAAAAAGATTGATAATGTTAAAATAGATGTAATAATATCCCCATTTGAAATCTCATGAGTTCCATGACTTTGAATATTATTTACTCTGTTGCACTCCAAACTTCCCTCAACAAAAACGCTAAGTTCAGAACAAGGATAAAAATGAGTAAACGTTGAAAAAAGTAGTTTAACTCCTAAAATTCCAATGACAACAAATGCACTTGTTTCCAAAAATGTATATTTACTCATCAACTTAACAAACCATTGAGCAACAAACCTCATGGCAAGTATTCCAATAAAGACCCCTAAACACACCAAAAAATACTTAAGAGGATCCGGAAATTTTTCAACATACGCTACTGCTGCCAGTACATTATCAATGGAAAATGTCATATCCATTAATTCTACTAATGCAACAGTTGCCCAAAAGTTCCCTAAGGATCCGACTGTAGCACGATAAAGCCAATTACTATTCTTATCCAGAATGTCATCATCAGTTTCTTCAGTCTGTTTTCCTTTCCAGTAGTCATAAACAAGATACAAAAGGTAAAAGCCGCCAAGTGGTTTTAGCCACCATATTTGAATCAGAAATGCAGCAAATATCATTGCCAAGCCTCTGAAAAAATAGGCTCCCCATATTCCATATTTCAAAGCCTTATCTCTTTGTTGTTCAGGTAAATCTTTGACCATTGTAGCTAATACCGCAGCATTGTCTACGGAAAGCAAACTTTCAATAATTATCAAGAGTCCAATGGCCGTCATTGATTGGCCAAGATTGTCTGAAAATTGTTGAATAAGAATGTCAAAATTTTGAGCTAACTCCTCCATAAAATTAATTTGATTATTTGTTTAACTGTTATTTACTAATTGTACAATTACTAGCCTTCCGCCTTCCTCTTTAGAAAGGAGAATCTGCTTGCCTTCGGTAATCTCAATGGACTGGCCAATTGGGATATTCCGGTTTGAATCGCTTACATCGGTAAGCGAATTGAGTTTTCGGTTTATCAAAATCCACTTGTTCTGGTGAAAATGGAAATCCGCTACCGGCTGCTTTTGATCCGGAGAGATTCTCTCATTGGGAATGATGTTCTTGTTCACATGCCATGGATAAATATTTTGTCCGCTGTAAACCATTAATCGGTGGTTTTCATAGGCATATTTCCCGGATGGATTTTTGATGTAAAAATTAAGAACAGGTAGTGCTCTTGTGTATTCTGTGCCACAGAAAGGACATTTGGGTCTGGTTGAATTATCAAAGACATACCACTTTGATTCACAACCGGTATTCTGACAAGGTTGGATCAAGTCTATGGTTTTGATTAGTTCATGCTCCCAGTCTCCCGCTGATGGCCTTAAGGATGGGTTGTGCAATCCATCAATGAATGATTGAGTGAATAATTTTGCCAGATAAGGTCCACACAATTTGTATGGCAGTTTCGTTACATCTGGCCAGGGAATCGGGCTAAGATGACTTGGTTTAATATCCGCCAGTTTTGGTCGGTTCGAGCGATCAGCTGGGTGTTCCACAAAAAGGGCCTTGGTGCCCATTCCAAGTTCTTCATCTTTGATGGCATCTGCATCATGAATTTTTCCGCCTCTTAATGGGTGCCGGTGCAGCAAATACATGTAGATCATCACAGCCAGTGCATGCCGGTCTGTCTGGATGCTTGGATGCTTTCTACCCGGATCTGTTTTGCCCAGATGCTTGGTTGCCAATACTTCCGGCGCAATAAAGTCAGGAGTTCCCATCACCTCGGGAGGAAATTTTCCAGGTACCACCAATCCATCCAGATCGATGACAGCAGCTTTTCCGGAAATAGGATCAACAAGTACATTTTTATAAGATAGGTCGCTGTGTGCGAGACCCGCAGAATGAAGTCTTCTTGTTGCCCTGGAAAGGTGTAAGCAGATCAATAGGAACTTGTACCAATCACCCTTTTCAAGTGGGTCGATATTTTTATTAAAGTGAAACGGAGAAGCAAACCATTTGCCATCCTTTTCCTTGCCCTTAATTCCAAGAAAATCATTATTTCTTGATCCTACTGAGAAAAAAAAGTGTTTCTGATATGATGGTACTGCAATCCCTAATTTGCCTTTATATTCTACTAAATCATAAGGCCAACATAAATATTCTGACCAATAAGCACCCCCTTCCTGCTTGAATATTCCGTCTTTTTTAGTAGTCACGATTTCAAGCATCCGGTCCTTGAGGTTGTTGTATTCCTGCCGGTTTTTGCTGGAATCATAATCCCTGAAAAAAGCAACCACATAGGATTTGTCAGGACTGAAATAAACATCCTTCATGCCTCCCTGCATGGGATCTCCATTGTCCATGAACTCAATGGTATTGCCTGAGATTCCTACCAACTTAATTTTCTTAGCCATTTCTCTATTGAAGAATTACAATGGTTCTGTCGTCGTATTCACCCTTCACCCAGAAGTCCAGCCATTCGAGAAGTTCAATGGAATTCAGGCTGCTTTTCTCGCCTCGTTTGCTTTGGATATCGAGCCATAACTCATCCCACTTTTCTTTTTTGAATAAGTTGGCGTCGGTATGAAACCAGGCATCGCTGATTCCATCGGTCATCAATACCAGTCCTTTGAAATCATCAACTCTCGACACCTTTATGCGGCCGAATATTTCTTCGGCGTTTTTTAAAATCTCAGGCATGGTTATGAACCGGGTTTGGCCCGAGAATTCACCGGAATCGGGCTGCCCTAAAATCTGAGGTTCTTTATCCTCAAAATAGATTCCGATGCCGCCATCGCCTACCCAAAATCCTATAATAAACCAGCCGTCCCGAACCTTTTTAATCAATGAAACAATGAAAGTGCAGGAGAAATCTTTTACAACAGCTGCATTCAGGTTTGCCGTCTCCTCCACCTCTTTATAGCTTTTCAGGAGGGCATTGCCAATCAGGAAATACAGTTCTTTTTTCAGCTCTTTTTCACGCTGCTCTGCATCCCCCTCTTCAATAAATTTTGAAGCTGCATCCAGGTGTTTTCTGTTATCGCCCGAAAAAATTTCGGCTAAAACTGTCTGGCAAAAGATCTTGGATCCTTCTCTGGAATATTTTGCACTTCCTGCCCCGTCTGAGACGGTAATTGCCAGCCAATCCGAAGCAGGATCCACCATCATTTCAAAATGATCATCACGAAACTTGGCATCTTTTGCATGGCTACGTCCACGCTTACTTGCACCTACTGCCTCTTTTTCATGGTATTGCAATTCGGAATGTGCAATATGTGTTTTGGGAAAAAGGGATTCCGGATCAGGTTCTATTTCAACCCAAAGAGATCTTGGATCCGGATTGATGTAAATGGATAATTTCCGGTGCAAACTCGGCCTGTTCTCAGACTCTTCTTTGTGTTTGTATTCCATCACAAAGCTGAAATCGCCTGCCACTTTTGGAATTCCGGCAATTATCAGTCCATTCGGTTCTGATTGCAGGCCCACTTCTTCCAGACCTGAAATGTTTAACACCATAATGCCACCTAGTCCATTTTCTATTAATGGAAGGGTTGCTTGGTATTTTTCATTCACTTTGGCATTGGGCAGCAGGATGGGTTTGCCTGGAATATTTTTAGGAATGACAGTGTCCTTTTTTTCAACCGGTTTATCCTGCATTACACTCACGGAAATTTCCGGAAGAGGTTCTGCAAGAATCTCCGGAACAGGTTCTGAATAAGTCTTTTCAGTTGCCTCAGTATTTTCTTTTCTGGATGTTAACTCTGTGTATAATCTCCTGATTTCATCAACACTGATTTTACCTTTGTCATTAGAGAATTCGGTGAATAATAAATCAACCGCCTCAGTCTGGATCTCTTCCGTTTTGAGTTTGAGATCAAAATGAAGGACAGAAATTATGTATTGTTTTAAATCTATATTCATTACCCTCGTGATCGGTTTAGGTTAATATGTCCATCTTCAAATCCGAATTTTGCCTGTACATTACACCATGGGCATGAAGTAATCTCTTCATCTCCTGTACACAGGATGTTACCACAAGCGCAGGTAGAAAATCCGAATTGATTGCCACAATGCGGGCATGTTGGAAAGCCCATCAGTTCTTCTGTTGAAATATGCTTGCCGCTTGGGCTGCTATCGCTTAATTCAGCGTACGATTCTTCATCAACAGAAAAAGCGCCATTAAGTCTGAAGTATAACGTCTCAAAATCAAATTCCGGTATTTCGGATTGCTTTAATGTTTTGGTGTACTTTATCAGATATGGTTTCCTGGTATTCTGACATTTGGCAAGAAATACCGCTACGTTTTCATCAATTTGTGCTCCTGATTTCCCCAGATTTTTGCTGATAACCTTATTTGGGTCTTTCGATAAATCAATAATCTGGTTATTCCCATCTGCAATGCTTTGGCTGGTAGATTTGATGCTGGCAGTTACCCATTTAAAAAACTTGTTGAATGTGCTTTTATCTGTGGCATCAAAAGTCAGATTGTTTTCTGAAATGCTGGATAGTAGTTCAGAGTCAGTGTTGTTTCCGAAAGAAATGCTGATAAAGAAGGAACTGCTTCCATATTTCTTTTTCCAGTTTTCAATCGCTGCTTTGGGATTATCGGTTGGGCGCCCGTCTGTAAATAAGAAAACGATGGGCTTCCAATCCCCTTTGGAGTCAGGTGTTGTTTTTACCAGGGATTTGTTGAGTTCCGCCTCAAGAGCATGCAAGCCTTCACCCAGATTCGTCCCTGATCCCAAAGGTAGTTTTACGGGATAGAACTGGATGATATCGGTGAGTGGCATAATTGTTTTTGCCTTTCCTGCGAATACAATAATGCCCATCCAGACGGTTTCCAGCGCATACGGATCGGCACGAAGTTCTTTAACGATGGCCGCAATTCCCTCCTGAACCTGTTCAAGTGGCTCTCCGGCCATGGACTCTGAGACATCAATCAGAAAATAAACGGGTAGTCTTCTCATTCGGAAATTTCCTAGAAAAATGAAAGTATGATTAATATGACAAACCCAATTTTAATGTAATCGAAAAACGATAAATCGGATAAGTCAAATTCAACTGGTTTGTTTTTGTATGTGTAAATTGTAGCAGGTCCTATAAAAGTGTAGCTCGCAAAACCTTCGCCAGTTAAAAAGTTCGAGAACGAAAAACCACCCTTTAATGATAGGGAATTTAAGGGATAAGCATATACCTCTTTTGGATCAATTACTATTGATCTTGAGCTCAGTACAGTAACTTCATTAAGTATTTGCCATCTGTTTTTTTGAATAAAAACAGCTCCATTTCCTGACAATCTCTGTTTAAATAACTTTCCAAATCCGAAAAGTGTCCTTCCCCAGCTTTTGTCGAAAAAAACATCAACCTTAATACCGCTTGACGCTGCAAAAAATGAACCGGACTTAATTATCAGGTCTCCGTTAACTTTCGATAGATCAATATATACAATATCGGTATTTGTACTATTATGATGGAACCAGGCACCTTGCTGTGTGTCATATCTAAGCTTTAAGTTTTGAATTGTACTCGACTTGTTTTCAAATTTTACAATCGAAAAAAAAGACTCGCCACTCATCTTTCTTTTTATCGACTTGAATAGTGAAGTTTCAATTGGAGACATTTTTATTCCTCCTTCACAAAAAGACATTGACCCCCGTTCTCCCAAGAAAATTTCTCCGGGTTTCAGGTTGACATCGATTAATCCCGGGGATTTTAAATTCACATCCATTGATTTAGATAACTAAATGAACATCTGCAGGTGGTGGAGGTAATTCAGTGCTTTCAGCCAATCCCTGGCTTTTGTTTCCGATACTAACAGACGCCGAAACCCATTTGAAGAATTGAGAAAATGTATTGCTGTCGGTTGTGTCGAGGTGTACCACATTATCGGTTAATAATTTTAGTGCTTCCTGACTTGCTTTGGGTCCTGCGGCGCAGCCAACAATGCTTCCAAAACCCAAAGATTTAATCTTGGGTATAAATTCATTATATTTCATCATATCGCCCGGCTTACCATCCGTCATGATAAACAAAAGAGGTTTCCAGTCTCCTTTTTGGTCTGGCGTTCCCCGGATTAAATCCTTATTACACTTTTCATATAAAAGCTCGAGGGCCATTCCAAGGTGCGTAGGTCCGCTTTCTGGCGTAGTGATTTCCGGTAAGGTCAGATTTTCCAGCTCGGTAAGAGGAAGTATTTCTTTTATTTCTTTGTCAAATGTGATGATGGAAAGGTGAACGGATTCCAGCGCAAAGGGATCTTTCCTGAGCGAACTCACCATGGCCTCTATTCCCACTTTTACAGATTCAATGGGTTCTCCCCGCATGGAACCAGAGGTATCCAGCAATAAATAAACCGGCAGTCTTCTAACCATTGTTAAATCAAATTTTTGCTGAGTAAGGCCATATACTTTCTGATGGAAACAGAGTTTTACAAATAATTTCAGAAACCCATTTGAAAAACTGCCTGAATGAATGGCTGTCTGAATTACCCAGTTGCACAACTTTTTTTGTAAGCAGTTTTAAAGAATCAGGATTTGCTTTTAATCCGGCAGCACATGCTATGATATGTCGAAACCCAAGTGATTTTACTTTCGGTATTATTTCCCTATACTTTGCCAGATCACTTGGCTCTTTCGAAGACAATAAAAAAAGCAAGGGCTTCCAATCTCCTCTTGTTGTTGAAGTCGACCTGATTAATTCCTGGTCACATCTTCTATACAAAAATTCTAATGCCATCCCTAAATTGGATAGGTTGATTTCATTTGCTTTCATTTCCGGTAATACCAATCCTTCCAATTTTGTCATAGGCAGAGTTTCATTTACTTCTCGATCAAAGGTTATGATGGACAGGTTCAGATTTTCAAGCGCAAAAGGGTCCATCTTTAAGGAGCTTAGCATGTTGTCAATCCCAAGCTTTATCGATTCAACCGGCGCACCCTTCATGGAACCCGAAGTGTCCAGTAATAAGTAAACCAGAAGTCTTCTAACCATTACACCACAACATTAACTTCTGGTGGTGGTGGTGGCAGTTCACTAAGTCCGCCAACTTCTTTTGCACCCTCTTCAATTTTGGCGCTGCTGGTACTAATGGAAGCTGAAACCCATTTAAAGAAAGCCTTGAAAGAAGCAGAGTCTGCGGTATCAAGCTGCACCACTATTTCTGTTATTTGCTTGAGAATGGAAGTATCAACCGCCTGGCCGGCAGCGCAGGCCACCACCATGCCCCATTTCTGTTTCTGAAAATCAGCCAGCCCTTTCTGCCAGTCATCGGTTGGCATACCATCCGTCATAATGAAGACAATGGGTTTCCAGTCTCCCTTGGCTTCAGCAGTGGTTTTTTTTACTTCCGTTTGGGCCACACTGGCAATCAGGCTCAGGGCAGCACCGAAAGAAGTCGTGCCGGAAGCATCCAGCTGCGGCGTCTGAAAACTGGTCAGCTCGGTCAGCGGCACAAGCTGATTGGCTGTGGAGTTGAAGGTTATGATGCTCAGGTAGGCTGTTTCCAGCGCATAGGGATCCTGCCTCAGGGCAGATACCATGGTCTGAACGCCATTTTTTACTGACTCGATGGGCTCGCCCATCATGGAGCCGGAGGTATCCAGCAGGAGGTATACGGGTAATCTTCTCATACGAAATGGTTTAATATTCTTTGAATGGTTTGCAGAAATAGTTCGTCCTCGGTTGGCTCGCCGATGGCATCGAATTTCCATTCAGCATTTTTTCTGTAAAGCTTTGCGAGTATCAATGCTCTCGTTCCCCGGTAATCGGAATTGGTCACGATGTCGTAACTGGAATGAACATTGACTACTTTTTTAGGTGTACCCTCATACATGCGTATTTTCGCAAAAGGCACATGGGAGAAATCGAAGTTTTGTCCCTGTTTCAGGTAGATGTTCAGAAAGAAAAAAATCTTGTCCACCTGATTACTGACCCGGTTCAAGTCTATGCTGATGATTTCATTGTCGAGGCCATCATCGCCTCCAATGTCACCGGTTCTGTCATCGCCGCTGTGAATCAGTGCCTTGTCGTTTGTTGATAGTTTTCCGAGCGGGAGATTTTTCTGGGAGAGATAGGCATTGTAATCAGGAGAATAGATCCAGTCGATCATTTGCCCCTGAGCATTAATCAGAATGCAACTCAAATCCAGATCGACATCTTCAATTACCTTCTTTTGCCCGATGCCCATAAAACCAGGCTTGTAGGTTTCAATTGCGCCCCAGTTTACGCCCACGCAAAAATTCGTCAGGGCCTCGCCTGAACTTTTTCTAAGGTCTATTTTCTGACCTTTTACTAAACTTATAACTGACATATTATTTAAAATTAATAGTATTTGCTTATAATAGATTGAAGCCCATCACTGTGGCCATTTCCCAGCGCTTCTACCTTCCAGAATGCACCTTCTCTGAAAATTCTTACGAACTCGATAGCAGAATCTTCTGAAAAATCTTCGTTCAACTCGTATTTATAAATTGGTTCAGGGGAGTTGGATAACTCATTATAGATGGAAATGTATGATTCATCAATTTGACCGAAATTCTGATAATCGCGGTTTACGTAGTCATAAATGCTAGCGACAATGATAATCTCTTTGATTTCATCAGAAACTTTTTCCAGATTGATGTTCATAGTTTCGTCATCGCCGCCATCGCTCACTACTCCTTCCATATCATCAATGGAACCGTAAACAGAAAATTCCGGATCGACAGGCCGGGTACTTCGGCGCCAGTTTTCATGCGAGCTTACCTCTTCACCTTCATCGTCGATATAGGATGGATATTTTACTTCATCCGGTGATTCAAGCTTTAATAGTTTTTTAGGTAGAACCCTGCCGTCTGAATTGTAGAAAACCAAATAATCATCTTTTGGCAACTTCCCTTTTCTCCCCAACATAAAGGCTGACACATCCAGATCGAAAGGGAAAGGTGAATCATCTAAATTAGGCTCCCAGCCCAAACCAATTCTTAATTTGGAAATGCTTAACTCCTTTGATTTCCCTTTTTCGAGAATGAACATAGAATTACTTGATAATCTGCCCTTTGAAATACTTTGAGAGGAAAAAGGACAGATCCTCTCTGTATCCAATTCCTGATGCTTCAAATTTCCAAGCACCATTGTTTCGGTATAACCTCCCGAATTCAACAGCGGTTTCAATTGAGAAATCCTCTCCCAATTCATATTTGGCAACTTCATTTCCAGAGGCATGATCTACTATCCGGATGTAGCTGTCCCTCACCTGCCCAAAATTTTGTTTGCGGCTCAAAGCATCATGAATGGTTACAACGAACAAAATCTCCGTCACGGAAGGGTCAACCTTTTTCAGATCCACTTCAATGATTTCATCATCCCCATCGGCACTGTTCCCACCCGTCGGATCGTCACCGGTATGTCGAAGGGCACCATCACCAGAATCTGTGTTCCCATAAAAAACAAAGAAGGACTCGCCTGGAATCAGTCTTTTCTCATTAATCATGAACGCAGATGCATCAAGATCGAAATCGTGCCCGGTTCCTTCATTTGGTGTCCATCCTAGTCCAATACTTACTTTTGTTAATCCAATTTCAATTTTTTGGCCTTTTACTAAGTTAATTGTTGACATAGATTATTTTAATAATTGGTTTCCCGAGTTCAACTTGAGAATGCGACTTTTTAAAAGAATATTGGTGGATCCTTTATGCAACTCCATCCCTTAGTAGGAAATACTGCCTGGAAGAAAAGTGCTTTACCGGATCGGATGCAAAAATGAGATATATATCTAATATTCAAAACACAATTAGATATTTATCTATCTGTTTATTTGGTTTAGAAATTTTAGGCATGAATAAGGTGAATATTCCATCTTCTTTACCTCCTTGAAAAACAGACCGAAAAGGAAAAGGGTCCAAACTTTTGCGTTTGCTGGTTTGCTCATGTTCTGCATTAGAGCTACTTTACAAAAAGAGCCGAAAAATTAGATGAACGTCTAATTCATCAATCCTCTCTCTGCCACGTACACATGGCAAGTTTGGTTGAACGAATTATTCAGTTTCTGGAAAGCAATGGCGAAAACATCAGCTCGTTTTCGGCCCGTTGCGGACTGGCAAACGGCGCATTGAATAAAGCCCAGAAGAAGAACGGTGGGCTGAGTGCCGAAAGCATAAAACGAATTCTCCTGGCAAATCCAAACCTTTCGGCGGACTGGCTCTTCGACCGGCCGTCGGGAGAAAAGGGATTCCTCGCAGAACCCGAGGAAAAATACATCAGGCCGAATTCTATGCCACAGGAACAGGATAAATGGGCGATTCAGCTCAAACAGGAAATGCAGGAACTACAGCGTCGGATTCAGGCATTGGAGTTGAAAGTAAAAGACCGGTAGGGAATTTTTCACTTTCCGGCAAGTTAGCAAAGCGCATGTCGGACAGTCCTATATGCATTTCGATAACATGGCGGATAGCAAAGAGTAATTGGATCTGATTTTTTCATAATTCAGGTGCCTGAAATACGGATACATATTTTCCTAAAGGCGTTGTAAATTTGCTGATTATTAGAAACATTGTGCAAGCAAGAAAAACCAAAAGCCGTGATAATAGTCAAAAAGCATGCCTCGTTTGAAGCTTTAAAAGCCAGTAAAACCAAAGCCCTGGATACTGACCAGGGAAATAAAAAGCACTCTGAATTTGAAAAATTCATAAGTACTCTTCGCGACCATAAGTCGCCCCCCTCAAAAGCAAAATAATTGGAGATGGAAAGCAATCTCAAATCCAGTTTATTGGCGAAGCGCATGTCGTACGATAGATAAGTCGGATTTGCAATCAGCAAATGTGACTTAAATCGGGTAATGCCTTTTCGTGGTTCGCACTATTCATAAGCCTCTGGCTTACATATCCAATGCATTGGCAGTAAAAACGGGATCAATCTTGTGGATTGTGAGAAAGATGTTTGATTTGGCCTGAGGCCATACAATAGCCGGAACCACGCCGGAGCGTGACTCTATTGGGTTTTCTCAAATAGCATCAGGGCATCTCAATGAGGAATAACGGTCAACCATATTTAGGCATTGTCAATTGACAAACCACAAACTTATAACCACTAACCACTTCACCTAGGTTCGAGTCTCCTCGAACCCATACGACCGTCGGCCCCAATAGTTCTATATCTAACCCAGTTCTGGGTACAAGAGCACTCAAACCCAGAATTTGATAGAAGGTTATTCCTCATTCTCACCTAGGTTCGAGTATCGCCATGGCGTCATTTTCAATCTCCTCGAACCCATACGACTTTCAGGATAAAAATACCTAAAACTCCTCACGAATGTCCTTTAAAAACCCAAATCGATCCTTACCTTTTTCATAAAATGATGCAGAAGAAAAAACATAATCTTCTGGTCTTGTGGCTAGATTCCAATGATCTGCCAAAGGATTGGAATGAATATAGTTCATCTTTTGAAAAGCCATTTCCCTTGAGTTCAGCTTTACGGCCAAGGAATCCCTTTGCCAGAAGTTAAACTCTTTATTGCCTTCATACACAAAAAACCTGGAGAGTTTTTCAGGCGTTTTTATCAGTTCCGCTTTAAAAGCATGTGCTGTAAATTTTAAGAAAGAAGCATGAGGGAGCTCTTTTCCATTTAATGCATTTAGCTTCCATATCAGGTGAATATGGTTGGGCATTATAACAAAGGCATAAACATCAATTTTATCTTTGGTTGATAAATACTTTAGAGAATTCAATATCATATCTTTAGCGGAATCGGTTTGAAGCAAGGGTATCCATTTATGGATGGTAGCAGTCCAAAAATAAATTTCTCCAAGCTCCATGAACGATTTTCTTTTAACCTTAAACAAACTGTTTTCCATTTCCATAACTTACTGATGATCCGATTTTGTTCCTACACCAAGTATTGGTTCGAGAGGACTCGAACCCGGGAGAAGTTTTATCTTAAACAAACTGTTTTCCATCTCCATAACCTACTGATGATCCGCTCTTATTCTTAAACCAAGTATTGGTTCGAGAAGACTCGAACCCAGGAGAAGGTTTGAAACAAGGGTATCCATTTATGGATGGTAGCAGTCCAAAAATAAATTTCTCCAAGCTCCATGAACGATTTTCTTTTAACCCTAATCAAACTGTTTTCCATTTATTTAGCCTATAAATGATTTGTACTTTATCTAAACCGGGTATTGGTTCGAGAGGACTCGAACCCAGGATTTGGATTAATGTAGTGCATGCGATAATTAAAATTTCCGGCCATCATGCGTGGCCCAATTTATTGAATACTGAACATACCCAGGAAAACAGGATGGGTGAATGAATCTGGAAACAGTACGAAATCCCTATTGGTATCAATGCCCCCGGATAATATCCACAGGATCCACTTTGCTGGCTTTCAGGGCAGGAAA
Source organism: Spirosoma fluviale (assembly GCA_945883425.1). Taxonomy (GTDB): domain Bacteria; phylum Bacteroidota; class Bacteroidia; order Cytophagales; family Flexibacteraceae; genus CAMDMI01. The sequence goes on along the minus strand of CAMCXM010000015.1, from coordinate 23,306 downwards.
GTAACCCGCCAATGCAGTGGTAACGAGGGCAAAGGCAAATCCGGCCAGGTAAAACATGGGATCAAAGTTGATGCTGAGGTGATCGAGAGTCACGAGTCCGGCCAGTTTTACTTCAATCTTTGAGGCCACATAACTCGCCAGCCAACCGTGGGCCAGGCCCAGCAAGCCACCGGTAAATCCAATCACAATGGCCTCCACCATAAAAATATTCCGGATGTCGCGGTTCTTGTAGCCAATCGATTTCAGGACGGCGATGTCGGTCATCTTCTCATAAATCATCATCATGAGAATATTGAAAATCCCAAATCCGGCCACGATGAGAATGGACGTAATCACCAGATAGGTGGCAATGTTCTGAATCTTAAACACCGAAAACACATTGGCATTGGCCTCCTTCCAGCTTTGGGCTTTGAGTCCGAACAGACGGGTGAGGTCTCCGCTCATCTCATCAGCCTTGTCCACATTTTTCAGTTTCAGGTTGATGTCGGTGATGTAGAGCTTATCCCGGTTCATCAGTTTCTGGGCAATCCTCAGATTTACCATTGCCCGGTTGTCGTCGATGGACGTAATACCGGTGCTGGTGATGCTCACCACCTTCATGTCGATGGTTGACAATGTGGTACTTACGGTGATGATGTCGTCGATGGTGGCGCCGAGTTTATCCGCCACTCCTTTTCCCAGAATCACGCCATTGTTGATGATGTCAAGCCGACGAATATCTCCGGCAATCTGGTCTTTATGAATATTGAAAAGGGCATCTTCTTTTTCAATTTCCACTCCCGAAATGGTGACGGGAATCTGTTTCACACCCGCTTTTACAATGGCCTGTGTCGCTACATTGGGAGCCACACCAATAACGCCGGGCATCTTTTTGATGATCTCCATGATACCGGACGAATTCCGGATTTTCTTGTCAATCTCCTTCTGCTTTTGATTCCGCACCACCACCATCTGGCTGTCTTCGTGGTAGATTTTGCTCAGGATTGAGGGCGGATTCTTTTCGGGCTCATTGTACAAATGCACATGGGGAGAGTTGTTTACGATCTTATCCAGCATGAAAATCTGGAGACCGGTGATCAATCCTGCCTGAAAAATAAAAACGGTGATGCCAAACATAACCCCGAGCATGGCCACGGCGGTCTGCCTTTTTTTACTGATGAGATGCACCATGGCAATTCTCAGTACCGGACGGTTGGCTATTTGCGCAATCATTTCTTATACACCTCGTCTTCGGTGGTGAGGCCACTGAGTACTTCCACAAACTCCACATTGCTCACACCCAACTGCACTTTCACCTTCTCTTTGTGGCCCTTTCCTTTTCTTTTCAAAATGACGGAATCGTTGGTGAGGTAATACCGGGGAATAACCAGCGCATTGGTTTTCCGCTGGTTAATGATATTCGCTTCCAATGTAGCACCAGCGTACATGCTGATTCCATCCGGCAGATTAATGGAGGCCATCACCTTGATGCTTTTGTTGGTACTGCCAATTTTCGGATACACTTCCTTAATTTCTCCTTTGAGAAACAAATTGGGGTAGGCCTCGGTCTGGAAAATTACCTCCTGCTTCTTGGCCAGATAATGAATATCGGCTTCGTCAACCAGGAGTTCGACTTCATAATTGTCGATCCGGCCCAGTTCCATCACAATCTGCTGAGGAGTGAAATATTCTCCCTGCCGGCCACTGATGTCGTACACTTTTCCTGACACCGATGAGAAATAGGTAAAATCGTTGGAATTGGATTGCTGCGCTTTGAACAGGTTCTGGGCATTTTTTACCTCCGTTTTCAATCGCTCACGGGTGGCTTCCAGAGATGACTTCGCCTTGAGATAATTCTGACGCGAGGCGGTATACTGCGCCTTTGATTGATCCACGTTGGCTTTGGTGGTGGCATTGTTTTCTGCCAATCCCTGCACCCGGGTATAATTGGTGGAATCGAGTTCGAGTTTCTCTTTCGCCAGACCTACATCCTGCTTCACGGCCGTCATGTAGGCTGAATTTTCGGACGCATTTAAAGTGGCCAGATCCAGGTTGTTGCGGGCGGTGGCGACGTTGAGATTCGACACTTCCGATTTCATAGCAAACAACGGTTCACCAACCTGAACGGTATCGCCCACTTTTACATAAATCTCCTTGATGTAACCAGGAATGCTCACATTGAGACGATAGTAATCGACCGGGAATATCTTTCCGGACGCATACACCGCCTGTATGATGTCTTTGTGCATCGGCATGGTTTTATCTTCTTTTTCACCGCAGGAAAACAAAAAAGATGAAAAGGCCAGCAAAAAGCCGCAGAAGGCAATTTTTCTCATGAATTGGAACGATACGATCGGGCTGCAAAAGAGCATTTTTTTTTGCAGAGCCTTATTCCAATAAAGTAAATTTTTACTTTGCACCTCCTATGAAGATCGCGTCTCCAATTCACCTGCTTTTGTGTTGCTTTTTCTGTCTCATTATCTGTACAGAAACCAAGGCCCAGGTTCCCGCTCCGGGAAAAAAACCATCCAAAGGTTTGTTCATTTACAATGCAACCATCCACGATGGTAAAGGAAAAGTCTGGGACAAAGGCTTCATCCAGATTGAAAATGGTAAAATCAGCTCTATCGGCGAACGGAATGCTGCCAATGCCATGCCGGACCCGTCACGGTTTGATGCTTTGGATGCAGGCGGAAAACATGTGTATCCGGGTTTTATGTCCCTCAATACTTCTTTGGGTCTGAATGAAATCGATGCCGTCCGTGCTACAAATGATGAGAGGGAAACAGGAAAAGAGAATCCCAATGTTCAGGCCATTTCTGCTTACAACACAGATTCTGACCTCACTCCGACGATCCGGCTCAACGGTGTTCTGATGGCACAGATTACACCGGGTGGCCGAGGCATTACGGGATTGTCGTCTGTGGTACAACTCGATGCCTGGAACTGGGAAGATGCGGTCCTGAAAAAAGCCGATGGCATGCATGTGATCTGGCCTTCCCGGTATTCGGTGCAGGGCTGGTGGGCTGAACCCGGTTCGATTGAGCGTAACAAAGAATACCTGAAGGAACGGGAAGAACTGGATCGGACATTTACAGAAGCCCGGATGTATCATTCTTCTGCGGTAAAGCAGGTGAATGTGAAACTGCAATCCTTCGCTGGCCTGTATTCTGGTTCCACCAAACTATTCATCCATGCTGAATTTGCTGCTGACATAGTATCGGCACTTGAATTTGCCCGACGACAAAATCTGACCAATGTGGTGCTGGTCACAGGAACACAGGTTCTGGATGTGATGGAACTGGTGAAAGAGCGAAACATTCCGGTGGTGCTGAGCCGGATTCATTCTTTACCCAAAAAATCTGATGATCCCGTTTATCATCCGGTGGAAGTTCCGGCGAAACTGGTGGCAGCCGGCATTCAGGTGGCTCTCGATTATTCGGGTGACATGGAAATTATGGGCAGCCGAAATCTCGCTTTTCTGGCAGGTTCGGCCACTCGATACGGACTTACCAGGGAACAGGCCCTTCAGTTGATCACCCTTAATCCGGCCATGATTGTGGGTCTTGATAAAACCTGTGGCAGTCTGGAAACCGGGAAAGACGCCACTCTCTTTATTTCAGATGGCGATGCTCTGGATATGAGCACCCAAAAACTGACCCATGCCTGGATTCAGGGCCGACCCGTTACACTCGAAAGCAAGCAAACAGTATTGTATTCCAAATTCAATAAAATGCTGGAAGAAGGACGCTGATGGCTGATAAAAAATCGTCCTTAATCATCCGCATTCTAAAGGCTGTTTTCAAGCCCGATTATATTTATTGTACTCTGTTGGTTTTCCTTTTTATGGTAGGAATCCGGCAGTTGGTGGAAAAATTCTCTTTCCTCAACCCCATTGAGATAGCCCTGGAAGATTTTGAGATGACGGATATTGTATTTTCAGGAGGAATCCGGGAAACGCCTTCCATCGATACGAATATTGTTCTGGTCAATTTCGGGAATCTATCACGCAGGGGTATCGCCCGTGAAATCGAAATCATTGCTGCACAAAAACCAAAAGTTGTGGGTATTGACTGCAGCTTCCGGGTTTTGAAAAAACAAGAAGATGACTCTTTGCTTGCCTTAGCAATGAGTAAAATCGATAACCTGGTATTATATAGTAAGTTGGATTTTACTAAAAACAGCCAGTCTGATGAGTTTGATACTCTGTTGTATTGCCATCCCAAATTCTCTCAATACGGAAGCTCAGGCTTTTGCAATCTTATTACGCCCGGAGATTCCGGATACCTCACCTGCCGCACGTTTAAACCTGTTGACTCTGTTCGCGGTCACATTGAAAACGCCTTTGCGATAGAAATTGCAGCACATGCAGACCAGGAGAAAACGAATATGTTTCTGTCGCGAAAAAAGGATGTGGAAATCATCAATTTCAGAGGCAACAAGGATTATTACTATAGCCTGGATGTGACCGACCTGCTCGGACATGACGACGGCACTGGCTTCATTCAGGAACCTGAACTCAACATTTCTCTCAAAGACAAAATCGTGATTATGGGATTTATGGGCGAGAATTTCGGCCCTTCTTCCAACCTTACGCGGGAGGACAAATTCCATACACCCATCAACAAAAATTACGCAGGCAAAGCGTATCCAGATATGTTTGGGGTGGTGGTGCATGCCAACATTGTGTCGATGGTTCTCAATGAAACACCCGTGAATTCTATGAGTGAATGGGGCGGTCTTTTACTGGCTGTTTTACTCTGTTACCTCAACGTTATCTTCTTCTTTTACATCCACGATTACTTCCCTTCCTGGTACGATCTGGTGGTGAAAACGGTTCAGGTCCTGGAGGTATTACTGATTTTGGGTGCAGCGGTCATGATTTATGCCAATTACAATTACAGCATGGATGTGACAGTTGCAGCCATTGCAGTGGGTTTATGCGGAGATATTCTGGAGGTATACACAGGTGCGATGTACAACATTGTCACTCGCCTTCGGGACCGGCTCAAACTGATCCTGTTTCAAAAGCAGCCATTGAAGGTTTCCGCCGACGAAATTCAGGATTCTCCACCAACAGATGAGTCGTAATTCTCTCATTTTCATTCAGTACTTACTTCCTCGGTTTTTTTGGAAAAACCACTCAAATTCAGTTGAGAATTGGGCTTGATTTACTTTTGGGATAAATCCCGAAATACCTCCCCCCGCATTGCTCGAATTTATTCAGAAGTTGGTAACCATGGGAATCCATCCGGAAGATGGATTTCATGAAAAACGGAAGATACAGATTTCCAATTACCTTCTTATCTACCTGTTTTTTCTCAACATCCTGAATTCATTTGCCTATGGATTTTATCATTACCAGGAAATTCTGTTATGGGATTCCATTTCTTCCGTTGTTTTTTGTCTGGTTGGGTTTTCACTTCATAGCATTGGTTACAGGGTCTTCACCCGTCACCTGATCATGATCGCGGTGCTGGTGTCGCTGGGTAACATCAGCTACCATTTTGGCAACGTATTGGGCGTCCACTTTTTCCTCCTTTTTCTCACCATCATCAGCTTTCTGTTGTTTGATGATCTGGTGTTGATACTGTTGTATACATTGGCTATTTGTATTCTTTATGTTCTCCACGATGCCTGGTTTCAGTATCATCCGCAGATAGTGGACGAAGGACTGCGGTTTTCATACTACCCGAATTTCTTTGTGGCCTTCTTCATGCTCATATTCGTGATCCATAACTTCCGGTATGAATCGGATCGCTACCAGGAAATTATAGAAACACAGAACAAAGATTTGTCGGCATTGTCCTTAAAAATGATGATGCAGAAGGATGAAGCCCTGATTGCCACCAACCAGCTACAGCAAAAATCTACCATACTTCAACAACAGAACAAATCCATTTTCGAAAGTCTCCGCCTGGCCTCAATGTTGCAGCACGAAACACTTCCTTCTGAGGAAGACCTGTTTGGCGGTTTGAAATCCGGGATGTTGTTGTACAAACCCAAAGATGTGGTATCGGGTGATTTTTACTGGGCCAAGCGTACCTACCAGGGATTGATTCTGGTGATTGCCGATTGCATTGGACATGGAGTTCCCGGCGGCATGATGGCTGTTTTTGCATCGAACCTCATTTCTCAGATTGTGGAAGAACAGGGAAAATCCTTTCCATCTGATATTCTGGAAGAGCTCGACCGGCGACTACGCCGACGACTCAAACAAGACCAGAATTCTGAACTGGGCGATGGAATGGACATTGCTGTTTGCCTGATCACCGACACAACGTTGTCGTTTGCATCTGCCAGCCGGCCAATCGTCCGTATTACAGACGAAGGCAAAAGCCAGATTATTCCGGGTACCCGTTTTCAACTTGCCACATGGGCCACGGAACATGTTCAATATGAAACCATCGAGATGGAAATTGAACGGGGCGATCGCTTTTACCTCTTCACGGACGGCGCTGCTGACCAGTTATCGGATATAAATGGCAAACGACTCGGCACAAAAAATCTGGTAAATGAAATCGTTCAGTTGCAATCCTTGCCTTTATCCAAACAAAAATCTGAACTGGAATCACTCTTCGAATCGTGGCAGGGATCCGAAACGCAAACCGACGACATTCTCCTGATCGGGTTTGAAGTCTGATTTGACACAGATCGTTCTCAAAGCAATTCGTTCTGTCCGGAATTGACAATTGGCATTTTGTTTCGTCATTCCATCCCTTATCATCATTTTTGCCGCCTCATTTCCTGAATTATGCCTACTCCTGAATTCAAACGAACTCTCATTACTGCAGCCCTTCCATATGCAAACGGTCCGGTTCACATTGGCCATCTGGCGGGTGTTTACCTTCCGGCTGATATTTATGTCCGCTACAAGCGTCTGAAAAAAGAAGAGGTTTTGTTTGTCTGTGGATCTGACGAACATGGTGTTCCTGTAACCATCCGTGCCCGGAAAGAAGGCATCACGGTTCAGGAAGCCGTCGATAAATACGATGCCCTGATTAAGAAGAGTTTTGAAGGATTCGGAATTGGTTTTGATATTTATTCCCGCACATCCAACCAGACCCATCACGAAACAGCATCTGCTTTTTTCAAGAAACTTTATGGAGAAGGAAAATTTCTGGAACAGAGCAACGACCAGTATTACGATGAGGAAGCACAGCAATTTCTGGCGGATCGCTACATTCAGGGCACCTGTCCGAATTGCGGGTTTGAGAGTGCCTATGGCGATCAGTGCGAAAATTGCGGTTCCACATTAAGTCCATCCGAACTCATCAATCCCCGCTCTATGCTCAGTGGTGGGCGTCCGGTTCTAAAGGCCACCAAACATTGGTACCTTCCGCTGAATGAGTACGAAACCTGGCTTCGGGAATGGATTCTGGAAGGACATAAAGAATGGAAGCCGAATGTATATGGACAGTGCAAAAGCTGGATCGAACAAGGACTTCAACCTCGTGCGGTAACCCGCGATCTGGACTGGGGTGTTCCTGTACCGGTCGAAGGTGCGGAAGGCAAAGTGTTGTATGTTTGGTTTGATGCGCCCATCGGATACATTTCTGCCACCAAAGACTGGGCAAAACGGGAAAACAAAAGCTGGGAAACCTGGTGGAAAGACAGCGATACCCGACTACTTCATTTTATTGGAAAGGACAACATCGTATTCCATTGCATCATCTTCCCAACCATGCTGAAAGCGCATGGGGAATATATTCTTCCGGACAATGTACCGGCCAACGAATTCCTTAATCTGGAGGGTCAGAAAATATCAACCTCCCGTAACTGGGCTGTATGGCTGCATGAATTCCTCACCGATTTACCGGGAAGAGAAGATGCCCTTCGGTACACGCTGGCATCCTGCGCACCGGAAACCAAAGACAATGATTTTACATGGAAAGAATTTCAATCCCGGAACAACAACGAATTGGCAGACATCGTCGGCAATTTTGTGAACCGGGCCTTGGTTCTGACGCATAAATACTATGAAGGAAAAGTTCCGGCCGCAGGCGAATTGGGTGATTCTGAAAATGAATTGATCAGCATCCTGAAAATGGCCCCTGGTCTGGTTTCTGAGAATCTGGAGAATTTCCGTTTCCGCCAGGCTTTGACTGAAATGATGAATGTGGCACGTGCTGGCAACCGGTATTTAGCCGAAACTGAACCATGGAAGCGCATCAAAACAGATCCGGGGAGTGTAAAAACAATTCTGAATCTTTCCATACAAACCTGCGCTTTGCTTACCCGTCTAATGGAACCCTTCCTTCCATTTTCTGCCAAGAAGTTGCAAAATATGCTTCCATCTTTTGATGTGGCCTGGCCGAATGGATCAACGGCAGATTTTATACAATCTGGCTCTTTACTGGGAACACCAGAAATCCTGTTCACAAAGATTACCGATGAGGAAGTGGCAACACAACTGGAGAAACTCGAAAAGTCCCGTCTGGAAAATGCGCTGGCCAATTACTCTGCACCGCCGCAGAAAGAAAACATCGCATTTGATGATTTCGGTAAGATGGACATTCGGGTGGCGACAATCACAGCTGCGGTTTCCGTACCTAAAACCAAAAAGCTTCTGCAACTGACTTTGGACACCGGGATAGACACAAGAACGGTTGTAAGCGGAATTGCAGAATACCACAAGCCAGAAGACATTATCGGAAAACAGGTTCTTCTTCTGGCCAATCTGGCACCACGGGAAATCAAAGGAATTCAATCGCAAGGTATGATCCTGATGGCGCAGGATGCCGACGGAAAACTGGTCTTTGTCCAGCCATCAGAACCAGTCCGTTCCGGAAGCGGGGTTTCGTAACCCTGATTCCAAAAACAATCTTTATAAGCGAAAGATAGTTCCCTGCCTCTTCAGGTTTCTAATGGAAAACCATTAAGAAAATAAAGAGGTAAATCCAGAGGACATCGAGAAAATGCCAGTAAGTCGTGCAAAGCTCAATTCCAAGGATATTTTTGGAATGCACCTGAAAACGAAAGGTCTTAACCGTGATAATCAGAACAAATACGATGGCCGAAATCAGGTGAAGGGCATGGAGGCCTGTGAGTACATACAGAAAGGAACCGGCGACATTATTTCCAGAGAAATACACGTTGATGTGAACCAGATATACCCACGCATACCACTGGGTTATCAGAAATCCAATACCCAACAAAGTGGTTAAGAACATCCATCCTTTCACCTGAGCGAGATTATCTTTCTTCGCCTGATTAAAAGCAAGCTGATGAGTTACAGAACTTAGGAGAAGAATAGCGGTGGTGAACCAGAAAATAGGTGGTAATTCGAAATCGACCCAGTTTCCTTCGGCTTTACGGACAATGTAACCAGAGGTTAACGAAGCAAAAATCATAACCACACTCAGAAGAAAAAGCCACATGCTAAACTTCTTGGGATTCATTCCAAGGGTTGGCTGTGCTTCACTGGATTCCTGTTCCCAGATGGGTACTTTGGTTGGTTTCATATTTTATCAAGAGCTAGTAAAAGTTGTACGATCGGAAGGTAAAAAAAAGAATAAAACATCACCCTTCTGGCAGATTCAATGGAAAGCTGCCGCATGTGAAAGATGGTCATGAGAAGAAATCCAAGTCCTGCTATTGCGGTAATCACCGTGTACCAGACACCAACCAACTGGAGGAAGGAAGGAAAAAGGGATACCATAACAAGAGCGACTGTATAGATAAAAATGTAATAGGCAGCGGTTGAATCTTTGTCCCTCCCGAATGGAAGCAACCGGAAGCCCGCTCGTTGGTAGTCATCATCGAGGACCCAGGCAATTGCCCAGAAATGTGGGAATTGCCAGAAAAACTGGATCGCAAACAAAATGAAATAATCCGGATAAAAGTGTCCACTGGCAGCCACGCAACCAACAAGAATTGGCAAAGCACCGGGAAACGCACCGATCAAAACTGAAAGAGGGGTCTTAGGTTTGAGAGGCGTGTAAATGAACACGTACAATGCAAATGAGATGAAGGAAAGCAAGGATGCTGTCAGATTGAAAAACCACGCAATTCCAACAATCCCCAACCCCAACAAAACAGCACTGAATATGATGGCATCCCGCTGTGAAATAGCTTGTGTTGGCATTGGCCTCAAACGGGTTCGGTTCATCCTGGAATCCAACTCTGTTTCAATAATCTGGTTACAGGCGTTGGCTGCTCCCGTAATAAAGAAACCAAACAAACCCAGCAGCATCAATGAACTGAAATAAGAAACCTCATCCGTTGCATAAGCAAAAGACAATAAGGTAGAGATAACGACCAGAAGGCTTAGTCTAGGTTTGAGGAGAGTCCAGTAGGCAGACATAGCTGCGGTTGTTGTTAGGTTTTGTTTATCAAGCACTTCCATTGGAAGAAGGATCAGAAAACCGATGGTTCAAAATTAACCAGAATTGTGCGCATACAATGGAAAAACCCAAAACCAGATGAAATGGTTGGACCAATGCCGGAAAATCAAAGTAAACAAGAATCACACCGCTTAGAATCAGAAACAAGGTCAGTACAAAAGGTGTAATTACCTGGTACAAATTCACCACAGGAAATCTCTTCGCGAACCGTAAAATTTGTAAAACCATCATGATCAATACCAGAATGGAAAGAGTCCGGTGAACATAAAAACTCCAGTTCAGTTGTTGCACATACAGATCTCTGAACTCAAAGTCAAACCTCCGGAACAAAACATCTACCTGTGAACGAACTTCCGTCCCCAGAAAAAATTGGAGAAAAATAAGCAAGCTGGTCAGCCATAATACCCGTTCCACAGATTTGTCATTTTTAAAAGCCGATACCGGTATTTTTCTATTTGAAGCATAGAACAACGCTGCCAACAAAGCACATCCAAGAATCAAAGCCACAAAAAGATGCAAACTGATCACCAAAGGTTTTAAATCTGTTGACACAACTTTAGACCCTAGCCAGCCTTCAAACAATACAAGGAACAGAGCTAAAAGGCTAAAACGTTTACCAACTGTTGTGGGACCATAAAGCACAGAAAAAACAAACTGAAGAAAAATAGCAAATCCTATAACCACTCCGATAAGCCTGTTGACATACTCAATCCACGTTTTTACAGGATTGAAAATAATCTGACCGTTAACTGAGGATAAAGGGTCATTCCAATATTTATCAGGGACCTCAGAAATATGGGTCGGTGGGATCCAAAGTCCAAAACACTTTGGCCAGTCAGGGCAACCGAGTCCTGCACCAGTACTTCTGACAACACCCCCAACGAATACGAGAAACAACACTAAAAAGAAGGAGGTCCTAATGGACCTCCTGTATCTTCTTATCGTGTTATCAGAATCAGGCATGAGCCTTCTCAATAGGTTCACCCTCTACCAGATCCTCTTCGCCCTCAAGGTTCGAAGAAGCTGTTTCAGCGAAAGGAACCGTCTGCATGATGAAATCTTCATCTGCACCTGGTTTACTGTAATCGTATGGCCAACGATAAACGTGAGGAATCTCTCCCACCCAGTTACCATGACCAGGATTAATCGGTGTCGTCCACTCCAGTGTATTCGCTCTCCATGGATTCATAGGCGCACGACGACCACGGAAAATACTGTAAAAGAAGTTAAAGACAAATATCAATTGTGCTCCAAACGTAATGATGGCGGCTACAGAAATGAATGAATTCAAATCACCGAAAGTCTTGAATGCATCATAACTGGTAAATGAATAATACCTTCTTGGGAACCCTGCTATTCCGGTATAGTGCATCGGGAAAAAGATACAATACACACCGACAAACGTTAACCAGAAGTGTACGTAACCGAGCTTCTCGTTTAACATCCTGCCGAACATTTTAGGAAACCAGTGATAAACACCCGCAACCATTCCAAAAAATGAAGCAGATCCCATTACAAGGTGAAAGTGTGCCACAACGAAATAGGTATCGTGCAATTGAATGTCAATCGCGGAGTTACCAAGAGCAACCCCTGTAAGACCACCCGAAATAAAGAAGGAAACAAGACCGATTGAGAAAAGCATTCCTGGCGTAAAAACGATATTACCTCTCCAAAGAGTGGTTATGTAGTTAAACGCTTTAACAGCTGAAGGAATCGCAATAATCAACGTAAGAAACATAAATATGGACCCAAGAAATGGATTCATACCTGTCACAAACATATGGTGTGCCCATACAATAAATGACAGTAAAGTGATGGCCATAATAGAACCAATCATGGCCTTGTATCCAAAGATTGGTTTACGTGAATTCACTGCAATAATTTCCGATGTAATTCCTAGCGCTGGAAGAAGTACAATGTACACTTCAGGGTGACCAAGAAACCAGAAAAGGTGCTGGAACAAAATAGGACTTCCGCCCATATTAGGGAGAGCCTCTCCATTGATATAAATTTCTGACAGGTAGAAACTGGTTCCCATGCTACGGTCAAAAATCAGAAGTAAAGCCGCCGAAAGAAGAACCGGGAATGAAAGAATACCGATGATTGCTGTAAAAAAGAAGGCCCAGATAGTAAGAGGCAGACGTGTAAACGTCATTCCCTTGGTACGCATATTAATAACCGTCGAAACATAATTAATACTTCCCAACAAGGACGAAACAATAAACAATGCCATTGCGGATAACCACATGGTCATACCAAGGCCTGAACCAGGCGAAGCAGTTTGAACGGCACTTAAAGGAGGATATATTACCCAACCACCAGATGCAGGACCAGTCTCAATAAACATGGACCAAAGCATAATGACAGAACTGGCAAAGAAAAACCAGTATGACAACATATTCAGGAAACCAGAGGCCATGTCACGGGCACCAATCTGCAACGGAATAAGGAAGTTTGAGAATGTTCCACTCAAACCTGCTGTCAATACAAAGAAAACCATGATGGTTCCGTGCATCGTCACCATCGCCAGATAAAACTCAGGATTCAACTTTCCATCTTCAATCCATCCACCAAGAATAGGTTTCAAAAAGGACATATCTGCATCCGGAAAACCTAGCTGGATACGAAAAAGAGATGATAACGTACCGCCAATTATTGCCCAAAAAATCCCCGAAATCAGGAACTGTTTAGCAATTACCTTATGGTCTTGTGAGAAAATGTATTTGGTAAGGAAGGTGCCTTCTTCATGATCCTCGTGGTGATCATCGTGACCATGCCCATGAACCGCATGAGCATGATGTTGTAGTTCAATACTTTCCATTCTTGCTTAATTTAATTCGATTTTGCGACGGACTGAGATACTTTATTAAGTGATGCAACAGAAGTTGACTTCTTATTGTTTTGGATGGATTCTTCAGCCAGCTTTTTGAGATTGTCAGGAACCATCTTGAGATAATCGGGGTTCTTTGAAAGAAATGATTGCTGGGCTTTGAACCAGGTTTCATACTCTGCCTGCTCATGAACAACCAATGGAATACGCATTCCAAAATGCCCTCTTCCACAAACTTCGGTACACGCAATTTCGTAGGTGAAATCAGGATTACCCGTTTTGGCTTTCATATCGGCGCTGGTGATGGTCGGTGTAAACCAAAATTTTGTTGGCATTCCGGGGACCGCATCCATTTTCAAGCGGAAGTGAGGTGCAAAAACGGAATGAAGTACATCACGAGCACGAATCTTAAACAAAATAGGCTTGTTCACAGGAATGTGTACCTCTCCTGCCATAAAATCATCGAAGGCGTTCTTGTCTGAAAAATCAATACCAACCGTGTTTAACTCATCGATCTTTCGGTAATTATGTTTGCCCAGCGATAAATCATTTCCCGGGTAACGAACCATCCAGTTGAATTGCTTGCCAATAATTTCAACAACCACTGAATTTGCTGGAGCCTCAGATGTTATATCTGACCATACTTTCCACCCACTAAAGACAAGAAGCGATAGAACGATAGCAGGTATGACAGTCCAAATAAATTCAAGGCGATGATTGACAGGATAAAAAAGTGCTTTCCTGTTTTCCTTAAACTGATAAACATAAGGGAAGAAAAACAACAGCAGGTGCGTGGCAATGAAAACAATGGTGATGATTGCCATTGTAATCCAAAATAACTCATCCGTCCTCACTCCATGGATAGAAGCAGAGTCTGGTAAATAATACTTCTTTGATGAAACTGTTAACCAAATAAATCCGGCCAACCCAAATACAAAGAAAACAGGAAACAACAATCCGTTAATCTGATTGCTGAGTCCTCCACGCTTTTCACTCGATTTAGTGAAAATATCAATAAGTACCTGAGCCCGAACTAAAAGCCCGATGACAACAAACAGAAGTACAAGGGCTGCAATTATTAAATAAAACATACTATCTTTTTTCTGTTAAATGTCGTGATGTAATGACTCCTGAAGCATCGGGTGATTTTTAGCAAGAAGACCCAGTTTTGATATCTGCGTACTGATTACAAAAATGAAAGCAGAAGCAAAGACCGTAAGAGTACCAAACTCAAGAAGTCCAAATCCACTGTTTTCCTTCGTTACACCAGGCATAATCATGAGATAAAAATCCAGCCAATGGCCCATTAGGAGACCAATCGCAGCAATTTTAAGTAAAATGAACTGTCGCTTCGCATCTCTTGTCATCAAAAACAAGAACGGAAACAAAAAGTTTATAATAATATTAAAGAAAAACAGACCCCGGTAATGGCCATTATTACCGTGCATTCTCTCCTTGAAATAGATGATCTCTTCTGGAATATTTGCATAGTATATCAGGAGGAACTGAGCAACCCAAAGGTAGGTCCAGAACACAGAAAACGCGAACATAAACTTTCCAAGATCATGAAGGTGGTTTTGATTCACCCAGGAAAGAAGCCCCTTATCCTTCAAAAGTAAGATCGTGAGCGTCACCACTGATAAACCAGATACCCACCAGCTGGCAAAATGATACCAACCAAACAAGGTGCTGTACCAGTGAGGGTTTATGGACATTGTCCAATCCCAGGCACAAACAGAAGTGGAAACCCCAAACACAATAAGGAATACCGCTGAAATATTGATCGATCGGTTATAGTAGTTCAAACCACCTTCTAAATCTTCACTCTTGGAGTATTTCCTAAGTATCGTCCAGATAAAATACCACAGACCAAAGAAGATAACCATTCTTGCAAGGAAGAACGGCGTATTTAAGAATCCACTTTTTCCTTGAAGAATCTCATCATGCGCTACAACATCTGTGTGAGTCCAATGAAAGATTTCATGCCCTCCGAACAAAAATGTAAGAACCATCGCTACAAAAGTGAAAGGAAGAAACGAACCAAAAGCTTCTGGAATACGCTTAATTGACACAGACCAACCTGCCCATGCAACATATTGCACAGCTATGAAAAACACACCGATCAGAGAAATTCCTGTGAAGAAAATCGAATTGTGCCACAAGACAGCTGATAAACGTGCTTTCCAACCAGGTGCAGCATGACCACCTCCATGGGCTCCATGAGCAGACGCCACTCCATGTGATTCAGCACCATGTCCTGAATCCATAATAATCCAAACAAGACCCGCCGCAAACATGGCAAGACCGATAAACAACCACATCAATACGCGTTTTCTCGCCTCAGGCGTGAACTCGTATCGTTCATCCATGTTAAAATGAGTATGACTATGAGATCCCATTGTACTTATTGTGGTGTGTTTCCTAATGATTTAACGTAATGAACAATTTTCCATCTCTCGTCCGAATTGACTTGAGAACCGTGAGGCCACATCCTGCGAACTCCATAGGTAATAACATGGAAAATATGACCCTCTGTAACAGTCTTTGATTTAGCCACAAGATTGGCCACCCCTTTGTACTGATCCGCAACTTTTCCATCTCCAAGACCACCCTCACCATGACAAGCCTGGCAATATCGTCCGTACAGTACTTTTCCTTCTTCAACAACTCCCGGCGAAAGAGGAATTGGATTAATTAATACCTTGGCCGCATAATCCAGACTATCAGCCGGAATATTGTATTGGTAAATATCTTTGGCAAGCTCACCTTTTGCCATACCAGAATAGTGCTTTCTGGCAATGGTTCCAGAAGCTGGCAAACGTAAATTTTGCCCGCCGGAATTTACATTGATGGTATTATAAAATTCAGAATTGGTGTCCGTCACCTGGCTGAAAGGCTCAAATGCAATTGCATGTGC
Organism: Spirosoma fluviale; assembly: GCA_945883425.1. Lineage (GTDB taxonomy): Bacteria > Bacteroidota > Bacteroidia > Cytophagales > Flexibacteraceae > CAMDMI01. The sequence goes on along the minus strand of CAMCXM010000015.1, from coordinate 7,234 downwards.
CATCTGAGGGGCATACTCCAAACCTGGATCATTCGGATCTTTACTGCATCCAAACAAAAGCGAAGTTCCTGTAAGGACGAGAATTGAATATATAAACTTCATTTTAATGCTTTTCAACAATGTCTTTAATATTAACTTCTGATGCACCGGAATCTTTGATCATCTTAGTTAGCTCCTCAGTTGAAAACTGAGAATTTTTCTCCAGATCAAAAACCAGAATAAACTTGTCATCCGAGCTTCTTGGATCAAAAACAGTCTTCTGGGAACCTGGTCCCAGACCAGATGCCAACAAGAAAGTTCCGACCATACCAAGTGCAGCAAATAATACAGTTAATTCAAAACTTACTGGTATGAAGGCCGGGAAAGCAAGATTTGGTTTACCACCAATGTTCATTGGCCAATCAAATCCAAGAGTGGCGATCTGAAGGGTCAAGGCACAGGTTGTTCCGGTAGCTCCAAAAATAAATGCAGCCTGTGGAAGTCTGCTGCGTTTGATGCCCAAAGCAGGATCAATTCCATGAACAGGAAATGGTGTGAAAGCTTCTACTATTTTAGCTCCCTTCTCACGAAGTGTTTTGATGGCACCCAACAAAACATCATCATCGTCGAAAACACCTACTAAATAACTTTTAACTTCTGACATGACTTCGTATTAATGAGAAGAAACAGACTTATCGGATGAAACTGTAGACTGACCTTTTCCCTGTCCTGTTTGTGTATCTCCTGCTGATTTCAAAATCGCTTTTACCTCTGCCATATTGATAACAGGAAGGAATTTAGAGAACAAAAGGAACAGAGTGAAGAAAAGTCCGAAGGAGTTGGCATAATCACCAATGTCGAACCAGGTTGGAGAAAAATACGCCCAGCTGGAAGGAACGTAATCTCTGTGAAGGGAAGTTACAATGATTACAAACCGTTCGAACCACATTCCAATGTTCACAATTATCGAAAGGACAAAAGTGGCCAGAATGCTTCTCCGCACTGAACGGAACCAGAACAATTGTGGCGACACAACATTACAAGTCATCATAGCCCAATATGACCACCAGTAAGGTCCGGTAGCACGGTTAATGAAGGCGTAACCTTCATATTCAACTCCGCTGTACCAGGCAATAAAAAACTCTGTTATGTACGCAACACCTACTATCGATCCTGTCAGGGTAATCACTTTATTCATAGACTCGACGTGAGCCAGCGTGATGTAATCTTCCAGTTTAAACACCTTCCGGGTTATCAGCATCAATGTTAACACCATTGCAAAACCGGAGAAAATCGCTCCTGCCACAAAGTATGGCGGGAAGATGGTGGTGTGCCATCCTGGAACAACCGAGGTAGCAAAGTCAAAACTTACAATCGTGTGTACTGAAAGTACCAGCGGAGTTGACAATCCTGCCAGAACCAAAGATACCGCTTCAAAACGGGACCAATCCTTGGCAGCACCATTCCAACCAAAAGCCATAATTCCATAAATAAGGCGGGAAACTTTATTGGTGGCCCTGTCACGGATGGTTGCAAGATCAGGAATGAGACCAATGTACCAGAAAACAACGGATACAGTCAGATAAGTAGAAATCGCAAAAACGTCCCATACGAGTGGTGAGTAAAAGTTCACCCAAAGTGAGCCATAGGTATTTCCCAATGGTAGAGCCCAATGACCCAACCATGGACGACCCATGTGCAACAAAATGAAGGATGCAGCGCATAATACGGCAAAGATCGTCATTGCCTCTGCTGCACGGTTAATGGAAGTTCTCCACTTTTGACGGAACAGGAGAAGAATCGCGGAAATAAGGGTTCCTGCGTGACCAATACCTACCCACCAAACGAAGTTGGTGATATCCCAGGCCCATCCTACCGTTTTATTCAATCCCCAAACACCGATTCCGACGAACCACGTGTACATCACGCAGAAAACACCGACCCCGAGAAGGAGAACAGAAATGGTAAAGGCAACAATCCAACTTTTTGAAGGCTTGCCTTCTACCTGACGACAAATATCATTGGTGATATCCGCCCAGGTTTTCCCACCGTTGATAAGTGGCTCTCTTACAGAAGAAGTAACATTCATTTGATTTCTTCTTTATGCTTTGTTTCTGATTTTAGTTAAGTAGACCACTGATGGCCGTGTATTTATTTCCTCCAGCAGGGTGTAAGCCCGACCGTCTTTGTGCTCTGAAAGCAGTTTGTATAACTTGCTTTCTTTATTCGACAAATCTCCAAATGTGATGGCCTCTGTCGGACAAGCCTGCGCACATGCCGTAATGATTTCTCCATCCACCGGACGACGTCCTTCTTTCTTGGCGTAGAGTTTACCTTCCTGAATACGCTGCACACACATCGAACATTTTTCCATAACACCTCTGGCACGAACCGTTACATCCGGATTCAATACCATTTTACCAAGGTTGTTGTTGACGTTGTAATCAAACTCCTTGTTTTCAGGATAACTGAACCAGTTGAAACGACGGACTTTATAAGGACAGTTGTTTGCACAATATCGTGTTCCGATGCAACGATTGTAGGTCATCTGATTCAAACCTTCCGTACTGTGTGTTGTTGCCAGAACCGGACACACAGTTTCGCAAGGTGCATTATTACAATGCTGGCACATAAGAGGCTGGAAAACCACTTCAGGATCATCAGACGCAACTTCCATTGCATCATACATATCCAGCATACCAACAGATTCTTTCTTAGCTTTCTCCTTCGACATGTCGGAAGAGTAGTACCGGTCGATCCGGATCCAGTGCATTTCCCTTCTGTTCAGAACTTCCTGCTTACCAACAACAGGCACATTGTTTTCTGATTGACAGGCAACTACACAAGCTCCGCAACCAAAACAAGTGTTCAGGTCAACGACCATGCTCCACTGATGGTTTGGACGTTTATTTGGACCTTTCGCTCTTTCGTTGGTGGTTCCTTCTAATTCCTCTGGCTTGTTATTCATTCTGGCTTCTTCATCATTGAACCAAAGTGAGAAAGCCGAAGCAGGTTCTTCGCCGTTAACAGTCGTAATTTTCGGAAAGAAACGACCATCAGCCGCATTCTTAGAATACTTTTCAAGGGTTGTTTCCTGAATAACCGGACGACCCATTACGGTGTGGTGCGTTTGAACGTGTGCAACTAAATGTTCAGCTCCATTCGCTTCAACGGAAACACCATTTACAGTAAAGTTAAGTGCACCGTTCAGGAATTTCACCAAAGGATAGGCATTTACTCCAACATCCTTACCGGTTTTTCCTGTTTCGGTCCTTCCATATCCAATGGCTAAACCTACAGTTCCACTATTTTGTCCTGGCTGAACCAAGGCAGGAACAGCAATTGATTTACCACCCGCTTTCAGATTGACTTTTATTGTCTTTCCTTCGGTTACCTTAAGACCCAATGTCTTGGCCAGTGCAACCGGAATGACCAGATAATTCTCCCAGCAGGCACGGGTTACCGGATCAGGAAACTCCTGAAGCCAAGGATTATTTGCCTGGGCACCAGTACCCATACCGACTTTCTCATACACCACAAGATCAAAACCACTGTTGGATACTTTGTAGTCTGTTGAAATGCCAGCTGACACTCCGGACATATCAAAATTCATCGCTGGCTCTGGACCGGAAATAATAACCGGAGCGGGAGCAACAGAAGCAACCGCTGTTGAATCACCTGCTGAAGGAGCGGAAGCTATAGTTCTTGGATTAGCTCCATTCACTTCAAAAACTCCATCGTGAAGGCTGTAATTCCAGAAGTCTTTAAAATTACCATACCCATATTTCTGAAGTGGGTATAGATTTGATTTCCAATAAGATTTTACGAATTCGTAATAGGATGTAGTCTGTCCAGCCCAGGTAAGAAGTGATTCTTCCGCCTGCCGGGTCTTATAAATCGGCGAAATAGCTGGCTGAACCAGAGAGTAACAATTTTTCTTCGGTTCTGCATCACCCCATGATTCAAGGAAATAGTGATTTGGAGCAATCAGCTTGCAAGATGCGGCTGTCTCATCCGGAGCGTATGCAAAGGAAAGAGAAAGACCTGCCTTTGAAATACCTGCCTTAATCTCCCCACCTCTTGGATGATCATAAACTGGATTACAGTTCATGAAAAGAACTGCACCTGCCTGACCTGCATTGAGTGCATCCACAAACTGATTCATATCGGAATCAGATCCTCTTTTGATCAAAGCGGGAGAAGCGAAAGAAATTGTCTTTCCGAAATTACCGAGAAGATGATTCAGTTGAAGAACCAGTTTCTGAACGTTTTTATCATTTGAGCCATCAACTACCAGACCGGCACCTCTATGGGCCACCAGTTGTTCGGCGGCTTGTTTGATATATCGATTTGTTGAAGGTGCAGAAGTTTCAACTGGAGTTCCGCCAACAAGTTTCGCAACTTCATTATATAAAGCTGCTGCAACCAGTCCTTTTTCAGATGGACGAATATTGGTCCGGTAATCTGCGTTTGCACCCGTCATCGACATGAGGGATTCAAAAACAAACAGACGGGACATTTGCTTATTTGTCGGACTCACACGCCGGGTTTTGGCGAACTGGCGACTGTATTCAGTGGATGAAAGCCAGGATCCAAGGAAATCGGCTCCCAAACTCACGACTACTTTTGCCTGGGAAAAATCATAACCAGGCAAAACACGGTTGCCTGAAACTTCCTTACTCGCCTCGAGTAATCCATGTGATGAGAAGGCATCATACTGAATATGCTTCACCGTTGAACCAAATGCAGATGCGAATGAGGCAATAGCAGCATTTGAAGAAGGGCTGATGTTGGATCCGGAAACCAAATAAATTGGCTGTCCGGCTAATTTGGCTGCTTCCAGCCCTTGTTTCACTTCCTGATCGAGAGCCTCCCATGTAGTGTTGGCACCTCCTTTCTTCGGATTCTGATAACGGTTATTGTCATACAGCCCAAGAACGGATGCTTGTGTTTTTACACTGGTTCCTCCGTTCGTAATGGAAGACAATTTGTTTCCTTCAACTTTAACAGGACGACCGTCACGGGTTTTCACCAGAATAGAGGCATAGTCACCACCGTCGAAAAATGTAGATGCGTAGTAGTTGGCTACGCCTGGATCATATTCTTCCGGTTTGTTCAGGAACGGGATGGCATGTTTCACAGGTGCTTCACAAGCAGCCAGTGACACAGCAGCGACCCCAAATCCCAGGACTTTCAGAAAATCTCTTCGATCGGAGAAAGAAGATTTTTCTTCATCCGACGGCAAATTGAACTCCTGATCGGCATTCTTTACGAACTCCAGATCATTGGTTAGTTCTTCGTAGCCTCTCCAATAAATCGTTTGATTATTATTGCTCATCGCAAATACTTGTTGCCTTTTTCTGATTGATTAATAATGACACTTGGAACACTCCAACCCTCCGATATCTTCTACCTTTAGTTTTTTAGTTCCATGATTGGCCTGGTGTATTTCAACCATCTTATCATAATACGCATTGCCTTCCGTTTTGACGACTGTCTCGCGGTGGCAATTGATACACCATCCCATTGTGAGCGGGGAATGTTGCTGAACAACTTCCATCTCTTTAATCGGACCGTGACATTTTTCACATTCGATTCCTCCCACTTTGACGTGCTGGGCGTGGTTGAAGTAGGCCAAATCCGGAAGGTTGTGAATACGAACCCATTTGATGGGTTGGTTATTTTCCACTGCATTCCAGATTTTTTTGATCTGAGGTGATTCTGTTTTGATCACATTGTGGCAGTTCATACAAACGTTGGCAGCTGGAATGGTTGCTGATTTTCCTTTGTTCACTCCAGTGTGACAGTAATTACAGTCAATCTCATACATGCCGGCATGCAGTTTGTGCGAGAAAGCTATTGGTTGATCAGGCGCATATCCCTGCTGAATTCCGATGGAATAGAATTTGTCAAAGACTACCTTTCCTATCATTACAACAAAAACAAAGGCGACCACACCTTTAAACAATGGGTGATTGAACAAGATGCTCCAGTTGATATCACCCTCCAGTTGATCAATGTCGCTTTCATTTAGATCTTCTCGTTTCTGACCCAGAATTTTGGAAACCAGATTGATTACGACCAATAACAATACGATGACAACCGACAGAGTCACCAAAAGGATGGCAATTACCGGAGCAAGTAGCCCGGAACCTTCATCAGATCCTTTTTCAGGACTTGATGGTCCTACCTTCGTCTCTTCTTTGGCGACAGTCGGATTCTCACTTTCTTTTACAATGTAAGCGATCACATTGTCGATATCACCGTCAGTAAGGAAATCATGGTTTGGCATATACTGCTTGTATTTGTCATACAAGCCTTTGGCGTACGCATTTCCACCATCAATCACCTTTTGTGGATACTTAATGAAACCAGCCATCTTTTCTTTGCTGGGCCAACGCTTGTGAGCATCCTTCAAAGCAGGTCCAACAACCACATCGTTGATGGCGTGACACTGTTTACAATTGGCTTTAAAAACCGCTTCTCCTCCGACGGCATCACCCCCTCCGGCTGCTGCTACGGCTGGTGCGGGAGCACCCGCAGCGGCTACAGCAGTACTGTCAGCGTGTGAAAATCTGGGGGTCAATAGACCCAGACAAAACAGGAATGAGAAAGAAAATCTTACTATTTGACTTGTAAGTCGTTGATTCATATCACTTTGTGATCATTAAACGGAAACTCCATTTTACTGCCGCAAAAGTAAAGGTGAAGAGGTAAGGAACAAACCTTCTGTGAAATATTTATTCATCTGATAATTATCATTCATTTAGTTCATCTACCTGATTTTGTGTAATTTATGGGAATGAAACCGGAAACGGGCTATTTAAAATATGAAATTATTTAGAATAATTCTAAACAAAGGCGGAATGAACCTGAAGTGTTCCCGTTATTTTTGGCAGAATACCAACTATCCCTTGTTTTGCAGTCCTCATTACCTCCAAAAAATTTGACTAAACAAAAACGCTCTCTGAAAAAGGATTCTTTGGAAGAAAAAATTGCTCTGGGAATCATAGCCTTATTTCACATCACGGGAGCAGCCATCCTTCAGTTTTCAAAAGGCGGACTCTACCAGATCACGTTGGACCTGGTTCCAATCAATCTGATTTTTACAGCACTCATCACGTTCAAATACCAATCAGAATATACGGCCGGCTTTTTCAAGTTTGGACTTTTGGTATTCATTTTCGGAATTTTCATTGAAATGATTGGGGTGAACTATGGCTGGATTTTTGGAGTTTACACGTATGGCGAAGTT
>CAMCXM010000014.1 GCA_945883425.1 Spirosoma fluviale | reverse complement strand
TTCTTTTAAACTTGCTGTTGGATAACCACAAGAAAATTCTAACTCTCTCATCATCATATGTGAGAAGGAGTGAATTAAAAAGTGTTTGTATTTGTTGTTGTAAATTTTCATTTTGGAGCTAAGACCTTGACCACTTGAATCCGGAATTGTATTAAGGTATTTACCAAATCGATTTTCTAATTCATTGATATTTCCAGATACCCAACTATCAATTTTTTCATTTGAGAATTCAAAGTAAAGACCTTCTCCTAGCGTTTCATTTGCAGGAAGTGTATATAATAATTCCTTAGAGTCAATAGAAAATATATTTTGACCACTTGAAGATTCTTGCACCTCACCATTAACTACAATTCGTTCTTTAGGTTTTACTCTTGTGAAATCCAATTGTACGTTAGTTACTTTTAATTCTTCTACTTGCTGAATTTTTATAAAGAAATCTGTTAACTCATCAGGTAGCTTTATGTCCTTAAATCTTAAACCTTTATTGTCGTCTAATCCATTAATTAGTGAATTTTGAGAAAAACATCGGTACTCTTGCCATCTATATTCTTCGTGTTTATCTACGTTAGTCTCGGAGATTACATTAAGAAATTCACTTTTGAGCTGCTTTTTGAAGTTTTCCATATCAACGGTAACAACAATTCCATTGTCTGATAAAAACTCATCAAAATCATCTTCAATTTTTTTAGCCCAATAATCTTCCTTTGTTATTGGATTAGTTGAGTTTCTCTTGTTGTATCTTTCTTCAATAATTTTTAATGCGTCAATTAATTCTTTCGATTTATTTTCCGCTAAGTAAATTGGTATAAAAAGACTTGAAAAACCATTTGCGTAGTAAACATTATTAGCGGTTACCAATGCTACCTGCATCTTTTCTCTCTTGCCAGGTTCATTTCTTTTGAAGCAATTTTCGTACGGAATGATTGTCGGATTATCAAGGTCTATCTCCCAAGGTTTTTGACCAATACAATACGGTTCTATACTATTTATACCTTCAAGATTGATTTTAGGTTTATCCTTGTCTAAACCCGAACCTAAACCACAGCTATTACATTCAATGTAGATACTACCATAACCTTCAGATTTTGTTTTGCTTTCTGTCCACTTAAGTTTTGGATTACTGCAACAAGGGCCCACCATTTCATTTGACATAAGATTTTCCCCTTTATCTTCCTCAGGACGAAGTCTTAAATACTTTTCTGTTTTCCATCGTAAATAGTTAGCCCAAGGAATATCTGAAAGGTGGCCATTAGGACATATCAAAATTAAGTTAGTCTGTTCAAGAGTCTTATACTCTCGAATTTTGATCGGGTTGCCGTCTTCATTTTTTGAGTTTATTTCACGAATAAATGCCTTTTTGCTCAGAGCATCTCTAGGCGGTGAGAAATTATCTAGCTTTAGAGTATCAGGATATTTACGGCATTCTTTTTCCCAGATTGCAAACCATTCTTTTATTAATTTTAATTCACCATCGGAATTTTTAAACCATTTTGGAAAGTGAGTACCATTAATCATATAATGGCTTGAAACTCCTTCAAATTGTTCACCTGTTCTTTCTAATGCAGTTCTTATTGGATGATTTTTCCAATTAGGTGTATTGAATGATTCATTCAAAGCCATATGTGGAATGCCAATCAAACAAACTAAGTTTTCAAGCTTTTTCTCGGATTTAATGAATTTAATAAATCTTTGATCATCAATAAATTCAATTCCTCTATTTGAAATTTCTGACTTGCTCAGCTCATATACTTTTCTGTCATCTGAGTTGTTAGTTCTTATAACTTCAATTTTTGAATTTGCCCATTTTATAAATCTCCATTTATTTATGTCAGAAATTAAAACATAAGAGCCAAGTTTGGTTGTAATAATTGAACCAACGCCAGAAGTTGAGGATAGTAGTTTATATTTGCCAACTCCTTGATTATATTGATTTTGCCTTAATACTTTCATCTTATATTGAATTTATTTTTATGGCAGCTTCTGGTTCAATTACCCTCAATGACATTGGAACTTGCCATTTTTTACTATGTATATTGCCTTCATATTCCTCAATATCAACATAGAGTTGTTCTTGGGGTGGGGTTGACCTTGCCGATTTATTATTGAAAACAAAAGTCTTATTATCTTCCAAAGTTCTGTTTGATTCTTCTTTCCATTCATAAAATGCCTCTTGAATCCATCTTTTTATTTGTTCCACATTTTCATTTTTTAGTAGATTACTAATTAAAGTGTCATAAGTGTTCATTCTGATTTTTCGTTCTTCAAAGTAGTCAGTCAATTCAGAAATTATTTCAGATAGTTCTGCTTCTGAAATTGAAGAAATATCACTTGCAGAAAGTCGTTCAGTAAATCTGGTCCTGTGACGAAGCATTGTTGCTATATATAAACCCATATATCTTTCTACAGCTTTTTGTGTAAATGGAGTTATTGAAATAGGTTCAACGTAGCTATACATTTTTTCGTGAAACTCAATGAATTTTTCATAGTGAGAAATATCTCTTGCTCTGAATGGATGATGAACCGTTAAAACAAGTCCATAATCATTCCTTGCAACACGACTACTTGCCTGAATATATTCAGCTGTATTACGAGGCATAGAGTTCATAATTATGGTGTTGAATCTTGAAACATCTATCCCGACTGAAATCATATTTGTTGCAACAACGAATTCTGGTGGAACTATACCTCTAACCAATTCGTTATTTTCGCTTCTTGCGAAGCGTTTCTTCGCTTCCCATTTAGCTTCAACACTTTTTAGTTCATTTTTAACTTCTTCACCAGAAAGCCTTCCCGTTAGTTCAGATTCTTGAATTGGGCCATAGGTATAGAGTGAATGCATTAGCTTTTGAGGTCTTACAACTCTTGAAAATACTCTTCTAAGTTCCTTCAAAATATAAGTTTGAACCTGCGACTGGGTTTTACCAACTTCTTTAAGACTGTTGAAGTAACTTATAGTAGTATGATAGTAGTCCATTGCCTTTTCGAACTCTGAAAAAGAATCGAAATCAATCGGATGGTTTTCACCCAACTCTTTTAACTCAAAAATGGCTCTGTGAGTCATTATTATTGCCGCCAAACGCATTTGCATCCAAATCTGAGTTCTTCCCGTTGGCAAAACACCGATGTATTTTCTTTTAGATAGGTATTCAGGCGTTTTGTCATCAATACTTTTAAATCTTCTTTTATAAAAAGCAAAGAAAGAATCATCACATTCAACTCCAGGTTTCGGGAAAAGATTTACTTTTCTATCGAAGAGTGCTGCAATTTGTAATTGCGTATTTCTTGTGGTTGCCGTTGATGAAATTATTTTTGGTCTTGTTCCATTTTGTCTTGTGCAAAGCTGATCAACTGCTGATTCAAATAAAGCAACAGCAGAACCAAGAGGCCCAAGTAATAAATGTAACTCATCCTGAATTATTAAATCAGGTGGTAAATAACCGTCTTGAGGTTTTCCCGCTTCCCAATTCCCTGTTCCAAAAATTCTCCTTGAATCAGAATTTCTCCCATTATTCTGACCATTTACTTTATGGGCTAATTGAGCAAACTTGTCAACTGTACCAAAAAGTAATGCTGGTGGATGTTGATAAATGGTTTCATCTGATAGGCATACGGGAATTGGACCTTGGTCTTGTCTTTTCTTGGAAATACGCCCAAGGCCAAAAGAAAAAGAGCACTTTTGATTAGTGCATTTTAAATGCACTTTGTTCTGATTGTAAACAGATGAAGATGGTTCAGTATCTTCTTTCGTTTCACCTTTTATCTCAGAATTGCACCAAGGGCAATTGTTGAATGGTATTCTGTTTTCTTTTTTCAGATTAAGTTTGTGTTCATACTCATAAATTAAATCAATATTTGAGTTCGGGATAGAATTTTTACCCACCCACAAGCCAATATTTATTGGCTCGTTACCTAACTCAAAATTGCCCCATCTTCTAATTAACTCCAAAGCCATAACAACTAAAGTTGCTCTTTGGAATTGTTGCATCGTGAGTAATCGAAGTGTATATCGCATTATTGCAGCAGTTCCACCGCCTTTTTCTTTAAACTCTTTTCTTCGATTGATTATAGTGAGGGCAATTAACCCAAGATAAGCTTCGGTTTTACCACCACCTGTTGGGAACCAAACTAAATCAACCCAATTATTTCTATTACCCCAGTTTGCATCGTCTTCGGGTTTAAATATACCATCTAGGTTTAGCAGAATAAAGGCGAGCTGAAACGCTCTCCATCCTGCGGATTCTGTTTTCAAAAAAAGTTTATCGTCTGCTATCTCTTTATAAAAGGAAAAATCAAAATGTTCAAATGCTTCGTCATTAATAAATGAATTAACTTCATCTTGTCTAACTTTTACAGAATGCCATAACTGCATAAACATAGCAGCATTCATCAATCGAAATGAATCAAGTTTTTCTCTATTGTTATCACCTGAAAGAATATTTTGGATATTTTTCTTCATTCTCAGATAATCACCTTCGCATTTGTCTAACTCTTGTTTTGCAATGCCTGAATAAATGCCTTTATATTTTTCATCCCTTCTTTTTATCTCAATCCATCTACCGTAGGAATCAACAAAATCATTAAGACCCTGTACAATTTCCTCGTTAGTTGCTTCTGAAAAAACCGATAGCCATTTAAATTCTTGTGACTTAGAATTTTCTAAAAACAAAGGAGAAACGAATTCTTCCTTGTCAACACATACAGCATCTCTACTTTTATCCCTTGGTATTGGATCGATATCTGGAGTTTCACAATTTGGTAAATACTCTGTTTCTACCATCAAAGATTCTCCTTGCTTGCCCCATTTAACGGAACACCCGTGTCCTATGGCAAAATCTTTAAATTGATCATAAATGAAAGCTGTTGTTGTGTCTTCGGAGTATGTGTTATCTTTTTCTTGAAAGTATTCGTGATTGCCATAAGGCACTAAATAGTCAGATTCAACTGAAAGGTTGACTCCGAAAAATGATTTTTGATTTACTAACTCATTAAATGGTGAATAATATCTATTGTCATTTTGTTTTTCTTCGTCAAACGCAATACTCGTGTTTATCAGCTGTATTTTAAGAAATATCTTGTTGTTATTTTTTCTAGAATCTCTACTTAACTGAATGTTTGCAGATATTGAGGCATAGTCCTTTTTTTTGTCACCTAAATCAAATCGGAAGATATCTTTTAAGCCAATAGAAGTAGAACCATCTTCTTTGATTACCGTAATATTGACATCTTCAGCAGATTTATTGTGTAAATAAGATATTTTTCTAGATTCCTTCGGGAAGTTTATGTTTTCTAATTTTATGATTCGCTCAACTGGTGATGATTGCCATAAACCATATCCACCAGAAAAGATGTCTAACAAGTTTCTGAAATGATCTGTAATGCTTTCTGCTAGTTCTATTTTTTGAGTTACTTCATAAAGTTTTTTTCTGGTCTCATCACTTGTAATGCTATTTTTTAGCTCGTAATAAATAGATGATTTTAAATTACTTAAGTAACAAGAAGCTTTTGTTAGTTGCGGAATTGTTGAAATGGAATTAGCTAAATCAAAAAGAGTCTCAGCTATTTGTTTTTGTATATCTCTGATTCTTGTTTTTATCTGAGTTATTTCTTCGGATGATAATTTAGACAATAACAGAAAATGATTTTCATTGATTGCTCTTATTCTAAAAGAATTTAGCTTATACTTGGTAATGAAATTTTGAATTTCTCCGTGATTCACTTCACAAAGTAGTCCATATTTATTGTTGAATTTGCCTTCTTTTTCTTGCTTTAGTTTTTGATAGTATCGCAGATTAACCTTGAACTCAATTGTTTTTTTAATTAAAAAATTCTCGTCTAAGCAACAAGTTAAGCCCATTGTTCTAGGAAACATTTGATTTAATTCAATTGATTCTGTTGCTTCAATGTCTTCCGAACTATTATTTTGAGAGTCTTGTTCATCAGCTTCATCCTTTTGATCGGTTTGCTCGTTATTATCAAGAGAAACTCCTTCTTTGCAAGTACCACTTTTATCCTCAGGGAATAAAATTCCTGTACTGTAAATTGCAGCAGGTACAATATCCAAAATCTCAGAGGAATATTTTATTGGTTCTTCCTTAAGAAGGTTCTTACTGAGAAGTATTTCATTTTCTAAATCCACAAACCTATAACCGTTTATTCCCGGACCTAATGTCTGTTCTCGAATAAAACGCTCTAAGGAATTTCTTTTGTCTATAATTTTACTCATTGCTTTTTTTTTCAATGGTTTCAAGTTCGATTAGATTTAGCTCTGGTTGTATGAGTTCAACAAGCGCTACTAAATTAGTTGCTAAATGATTTTCATCAATTCCGAGTTCATCTAATGGATGATTTGCCTTATAGTAATCCAATCTATTATTGATTATTTCTTTTGGATTTTTATCGGTATCAAAACAGCCGTCATTAAATAAATCTTTCAATAGTTGATTCATTTGCCTTGTACTTTGACGACTTGATTGTTTAGTGGAATTTCGAATTCTCTGAATGATAATAAAGTAGATTTTAGGTATTTTAAGATATTCGCATAATTCAATAAATACTCGCTTACTAAGCGGAGCAATTGATTCACTTTGGGGATTAATCCAGCTATTTTTGAAGTGAAATTGAGAGACAATTTTTATTCCTTTAGTTTCAAAATACTTTTTCAATTCTGAATAAAGTTGATCTTCTCCTTGAACCTCAGCAAGATTCTTTAAAAGAACTTTCCAAAGTCTTCCCGCAGTTTCATCACCTAAATTGAATTGTTTCCGAATTACCTCTAATTCTGCTTCTTGTTGTTTTTTATCAACTATTTTATCGTAGATATTTATGTTTTGTTGTATCTCATCTAGATTCTGAATAAAGACCATGTCTTCGTTGTCTAGTGACAATAAATAATCAATCTTAACTACTTTGTAATGCGTTTTTGCATCTTCTGTAAGAATTAATAAATCAGAACCGTAAGCAGTTCTTACTCTTTGCCCTTTTAATTTAATTTTATAAGATTCGCGGTGGTCTGAATTTGAATATTCGTTTTCCAAATTCCAGTCAATATTTAACTTTTGCTCAGGTTTTAATTCTTGTATTTTACTCTTGAGTTTATTCCACTCAAAATGCTGCTCTCTTATTGGATGCGTTAAAAGTTTATGGTACTCTTTATAAAGATTGTATTTTGACCAATTATAATATTGTTTAAAGAGAAAGCTAGGCAATATTGCTTTTGCAATATATTCGGAAACTAAATCAAGCTCCAGTAAACTAGGGAAATAATAATTTGGGTATCTACCTTGGTCCCGATAGGAGAGGATTACTAAATCTTTAAATTCACAATTTGTCAAATCTGACCAAGTCTTAAATTCAGCTGTCTTATTCAAACCAAGGCAATTTTTTACTTTTGATAATAAATTCTGATTCCTCAAAATCGCTTCATCCAATACAATTGCTGTGTTAGTTGAGAGTGAATCTGTTGCTTTTGATTTAATACCTAAATTTATTATTGAATCAAGGGTGTTCGAAAGAGCCTCCTTTAAAACCTCAATGTAATCATCTCTTAATTCAAGAATTGCCAATTTAGTGGTTGAAGAAATCAGTTCTGAAGATTCCTTTTCTGAAAAGAGCTCACCAATAATATAATCCTTAATCTCATCAGTATAGCAAATTGAATAAATATTCATCAACTTTATTGATCTCAATTCATATAGTTCTCTGATGCTCGTTTCCAAAACACTTGTTTCCAAAACGAACGTATCCCAAAAACTTGATGATTCGTATCCAACAAATTCAATGGATAGTGGTGCACTTTCCTTTCTCTTTAGAAAAAAGTCTATTTCTGACTTAGTTATTGTGTAAGTTGTATTGGTTGGAATTTTAAATCTTTCTCTTATTAATTCAAGTTTATTTCGAGTGTGATTTATAGAAGAAGATACTTTGCCGAATGTAATTATTAGGTATTTAGTGAACTTAGTATCATAGTCTGTGTTCCATTTAGCTATTTCTTCAAATGAAAAATTAGTCATTATTCTCTTCCTCTCACAATCGAAAAGAATAATCGAATCCAATTCATCAATTAGTTGATTATTGATTTCATCAATTTTATTCAGAGTTTGACTTGAATTTAATAGATTAGTGGAGTATACCTCATTATTAATTTCTTTTGCAAAAGGTTTAAATTCAAACCAATTAATAAGAGAGTTAATATTATTTACCGTTGAATTAAAAACTAATTTGGGTTTTACTTTTTTATTAAACTTTTTATAGAATTTGATGAGTTCTTTATTCTTTTTATGTTTATGTGTGATTTGGTTATATTCTTGGGTTGATACACCAAATGGATAATCTCTGGATTTTTTTACTGGAAAAAAGAAATTATTTACTCGATTAGTTAATATCTGAATTTCGTGGTTGAGATTATTTTCTTGTTCTATTGAATTTATAAATTCAAGGTAATGGAATTTTATTAAGATAAATTCTGCTAACAATAATTTTTTAGAATCATCGAATTCATTCTCGATATGTATGTGCAAGCTTGTTAAACCTTGATTAGTTGATAAGTAGCATAAATTAAGCAAATGTTCTATGTAGAAAATTATCTCAGTAAACTCTGCTTTAGATTCATTTTGAATTTCATTAAATATGTTGTTAATGGAAATTAATGCTTCATTCGTAAAAGAATTCAATCGAGGTAAAATATGTTGCTTTATCATCTCCATTACTCAACTATATTAATTTCGACATTCAAAATAGCCCTAGTAATCCCAATAAATATTTCATATTTATTAAGCTCACTAGGTTTGGAAATCACCAAGAAAACATTCTTCTTTTCAAGTCCCTTGAATTTTAGTATTGAGGAATATCTCAACTTATTTGCAGTGTCGCCAACATTGGCTTCTGACAATTCCTCTACATCCTTTATTATTAGCAATTCCCGCAAATCTTCTTTTCCTTTATATTCACCTCTTAAAAATGTTGATTCAATCAGAATAACACAGTCTTGCCCTTTTAATGAAGAATCTGTTTCTCTAATGGGTGTTAAGATGTTTTTTACGATATGCGACTTTACTTCTTGTAATGTTTTGTGCCGTCTAACTGGGATATTAGAAAATTTCATCTCAAAATTATCAGTATCTAATATTTCTGGATGTTCTATTATTTCTGATGATAATCTCCGAATATCAGGATTTTGTGCACTTCTTTTAACCTCATTGATTTTAAAATGACAATAATATTCAGTCATTAAGTCCGCTATTTCAGCTACACTTCTTCCACTTGCTGTGTAGCTTTGGTCAATATCATATAAAACCAATGAGTTTCCATTTGATAAACCTTGTCCATTAAAGCCTGAAAATTTATTAATAAATAAATCCAATCCTCTATCAAGTATGTCTTGAGCTTCATCAATTACTATGAAATCATAGGGCTTTAGTTTTTCTTCAGTTTCAAGTTTTAGAATGGTGGTTTTAACCAAATCATAAAACTGATCCTCAGTTAATGAACTTAATTCCTTAAATTCTGAAGATGGATTATGTTTTTGAAAGAATCTAAAATAGGTTGTAACTTCTATGTTACTAGAAAGTTGCCGCTCACTTAAAAGAGATTTGGTGTAATGCATTAATAGATTATTCCAACAAAAGTAAATCCCATTTTTATTATGTTGTTTATCAATAAAAGCCTTAGCAATGGTCGTTTTACCGCTTCCTGGTGGGCCTTCAATCATTATTCTTGGATTTTTATATAATCCATCTAGTATTTCAATGTTTTGGATACCAAGCCACTCAAGTGTATTAATTGTATTTAAGTGGTTTCTATCTCCAATAATTGGACTCAGTATTTTTTTGATGGCAACATATTCTTTAGTAGTAACATCTGTGTATGTCCGAAAGTGTTTTTTGTGTTTGCTTTTGGAGTAGTCAAATACATTTAATAGAAATTTTTCTATTGACCCATCATAATCTTTAGCAAGATAAGAAGTCCACAAAAGTTTATTATCGATTAGCTTTGATTCAAATGGGTAATCAACGTGTGGAAAAGCCGTTGCTTCGCAGAAAAAGCAACTTTTTAAATTATTAAGAATGTTGTCTTTTAAAGTAAATTTATATCCCTCGGCTTGCTTGAAAGGGTTTTGCTTTATTGGTGTTTCGAAGTTTTTTCCATAGAAAAAGGTATTGTCTTTCGTAGAAATTGGACCACCTTTTACTTCCAAAACTAGAAGACCGTGTTTACAAAGAATTAAAAAATCTATTTGAGAACTTGTCTTTTTATAGTAGTTGAAGTTATCTGAATGCTCAGGCAATTTCAAATCGTGCCAAACATCCCATTCAATATTGCTTTTGCTTAAATCATTCCAAAGTTGCCTATAAATATCAATTTCACCACGCAGGGGTGAACCATCCTCCTTTACTATTATGGTTTCTAAAGCATCTATTGGGTTATTGGGATAAAATCTAACTGGCATAATCAATTTTCATTTGCGATGGTTGATATTTTATTAATCGCATACAATGCAAAGAATTGCTTTACTGGCACTTTAACTTTGTGCCTAAATACTTTGATTTTGTTTTGTATAACTTCAATATTTTGTATGTTAAGTTTTTCAATTATGTCTTGAACTGTATCAACTAGGTCAGTAGGTTCGGTATATTTAGTATTTGACTTTTGTAATTCGTAAAGTTTTTGCATTTCCTTTGCATTGCCAATTTTCTCCGAAAATCCATTATTTATGTACTTTAGAAACTCTTTACCTCCTTTATATTCTTTAATTATATTTTCAATGGTTTTGTAAAAATTATCATTTATTTTCTGAATTGGAAAGCCCTTGCCGGTTCCGTATTGAATAGAAGTAAACCATTTACCTTCGGCAGATTTAGTATTCTTTTCAATGTCATAGTTGGACAAGGTAACAGTTATATTACCATCTTTAATGGCGTGTCTTCTAAACCTTGATCCTTGGTTTTTAACTGGAGGTTTATCAAATACTTTTAATTTATATGAGTTAAGATTTGTAACCCCTTCAAGATTTGGCTCGTTACTTAAAACAAGATTATTTGGTATTGTGTATCGAAGTTCTTCTAGAACCATTTTCGCAAAAGCTCTACTTACCGAACAGCAAACAGCATTTCCCACTAGCCGCCATTTATTATTATCCGCACCAATGAACTGATAGGTTATTGGAAAGCCCATTATTATTGCCGCCTCTCTAACAGTTGGCAGACGGTATGCACCATCTCCAATTCTATCAAGTTCGGATTTATAAATTATAGACTCTCTTGAATTTGCAATTTTTGTTGCTGTTATAGTACGACTTGGCTTGTTTTCATTTTCAGGAAATGCCATTTTCCCCATAAAGGGATGATTAGTTTTCCAATATTTAGAAAACTTCCATTCAACTCTGTAAATTCCTGTATCATAGAAATGGTCTGATAATTGGTTCTGCGTAATTTGCAGTTGATATTGTGGGTCGTTTATTTTTTTATCTGATTTCTTAGTAAAGGGATGAGGAAAGTTTTTCTTCATTTTTCCAATCGTCAAATATTTTTCTTTACTATCAAGGCCATTTTCAGAATGAGTCGTTTTTGGAATAATCAGTTTCCCTTTCTTTATGATTTCGCCAGATATTACTCTTTTTCTAGCTTGATATGAACCATAATCGGCTGAATTGATAATGGTTGTATTGTCGTACAAATCAATGGCAATTTTTAGAGGACTAATTCTATTTTTATTCGCCCACTCACTAAGTCCTAAGTCCTTAAAAGTATATGCAGTCTGTAAATACCTTTTAGAGTTTACTACATTCTCCATAAACCAAGCCTTAAGAACTGAATTAGGCTGATGTTTTTTTACGGCAACTATTCTCAAAAAAGTTTCTGTCAGATCAACTCCCAGTGACTTGTCGGCATTTCCAGATTTATTAGAACTTGAAAAACTAACACAAGGTGGACTACCAATGATGATTTCCGTATTTGGTAATTTTTCAATTTCATCAATTGAATGTTTAAAGTCTAAAATGTTTTTTACTTCACAGTTTAAACTAAAGTTATGGTTATAAGTGTCTACAGCAGGTTTCCAATGGTCAAATCCGTAAACAATTTCGTAACCCATTTGTCTGAAACCCTCAGAGAATCCACCTGCACCACAAAAGAAATCTATGACTCTTAGTTTACTCATTTATGATATTATTTTCATTTGTGGGTTGGAAAAAATTGCACTCTTTTGGTTTTGCGAAGCGTTGGCTTTTGTATCTGGCAAAACCAAATGTGTGCCATGCGGGTAGGCAAAAAGAAATTTTAAAAAATGCGAAGGGTCGGTTTTTTCTTTCTTTTCTGTCACCAGTCCCAATAGCAAAATATGGTCAGCTTGAAAGTCTGTCCGCTTGGTCGATATGGTAAGTATGTCGAATCCGTTATTATTCATTGTCTTACTGTGTCGTCTGTCTTTTTAGCATTGGTGGTAACGAGCCGGTTTACGCACCTCACTGTCCCAACACTTGCGTATATATATCAAATCCGGCCGGTTTACGCAAGTTTGGATTTGTCATATTGGAAAGTGCTGTTCAGTAATTTCCCAAATCAAACCTTCTTGTCCCAATCCACCAAATTTGGCTTGATGGACTTACCCAATAAGCTCCTGCCTTTCAAGCTTTCAACAAGCTTTGCACGGTTCCGCCTGAATTGGCGAAATGACACCACGTTCCACCTGAATCCTAATTACTGATTACTGATTACTGATTCCTAATTCCCAACTACTTTCTACTAACTACTCGCTCTGGCGTATTTCCTTCACCATCAGCTGGAGCGTTTTCTTATCGCGGAAATCGTTCTCTTCGATGTGAAAAGCTATATCAAAAGGTTGTCCCGATGCCACCAGCGGCCAGTGATCGCCCATTCCGAAACCGATTCCTTCCAGTGCATACGGCTTGTCGTTGTACACCAGATCGGGATGGGTAACGGAGAACTTAATGTGGGCCGGCCCTCCGTTTTTGTTTTCCAGCAAACGGCTCTGTCCACTATCACGTACCGATAAAGCGGCAAACATAGGATTCATATTCTGAGGACCGAAAGGCCCCATTCGCTGCACCTGTTTCAATAAGGTCTGGGAAATCTGCGCCAATGGAAGTTCGGCATCAATCACCAGTCGGGGAACAAGGTCCTCTTTCGTCATTTTCTGACGGACCTGCTGTTCAAAAGCCTGTGCGAAATCCTCAAACTTTTCCTTCTTCATGGTGAGTCCCGCTGCATGGTAATGACCTCCAAACTGAATCAGATGTTCACTGCAAGCCTCAATGGCGGAATACAAATCGAAACCGTGCACCGACCGGCCGGAACCCGTCAGTTTTCCATCCGATTCCGTCAGAATGATGGTGGGCCGATGGTGCTTTTCGATGCAGCGGGAAGCCACAATTCCAATGACACCTTTGTGCCAGTCGGACTGATAAAGAACCGTGGAATAAGCCTCCAGCAATTCTTCCGATGCGGCAATCTTGTTGAGGGCTTCCTGTGTGATGATTTTATCGAGCTCCTTTCGTTCTCCATTCTGCAAATCAATTTTGGAAGCCAGCTCTTCTGCCAGCTCAGGAGAATCGGCCACCAATAAACGGACGGCACCGGCACCATGTCCGATTCGTCCGGCGGCATTGATCCGGGGTCCGATTCCAAATACGAGACGGTCCACTTTCAAGGCAAAGTGACCATTGGCATCGGGTTTAAATCCCGCAATGTTGAGCAAAGCCAGCATGCCCGGAGAAGGATTGGTGTTGATCTGTTGCAAACCAAAGTGCATCAGAATCCGGTTTTCGCCCGTAATGGGAACGATATCAGATCCTATACTTACTGCAACCAGATCCAGCATCTGAAACAAATCGGATTCTTCCCAGTGAAAAGTCCGGCACAAGGCCTGCATCAGTTTGAAACCAACACCGCAACCCGACAATTCTTTATACGGATACGGGCAATCCAGGCGTTTTGGATCCAGCACCGCACTGGCGGACGGAATCTCGTCTCCAGCCAGATGGTGATCACAGATGATGAAATCAATCCCTCTTTCCGTAGCATACAGCACTTTGTCGATTGCCTTAATTCCGCAATCGAGGGCAATGATGAGGGTCACGCCGTTTTCTTTGGCCGTATCGATTCCTTTAAACGAAATGCCGTAGCCTTCCGCATAACGGTCTGGAATGTAATACTCGAGGTTGTCGTACCAGCGGGACAAGAATTTGTAGACCAACGTGGTCGACGTGGTGCCGTCGACATCATAGTCGCCAAACACCATGATGCGTTCTTCCCTTTCCAACGCCAGTTTGACTCTGGCAACGGCTTTGTCCATATCCTTCATAAGGAAAGGGTCGTGGAGATCGTCGGTGGAAGGATTGAAAAACTGCTTCAGTCCGGCTTCCGTTTTGAGGTCCCGTCTGTAGAGAAGACCTGCCAGCACGGGATGTAATCCTTTAATTTCCAGCAATTCGCCCAGTTCATCCTGGGTAGGCTCTTCAGGAAAAACCCAGCGTTTGGTTGTTTTCAAGCTTGATGTTCCTGCAATAGTTTCGTTTTCCATATTATTTAAGATTAGTTTGTTTCTGGTTCAAAAAAGGCAGTGCTGCCACCCACCCATGTTTTATTGTGATTGAACTTCACCCCCATCATCACGCCCTTGCTGAAGCGAATGAGGTTTGTGCAGGCAATCGGTCTTTCGGCTCCGTACGGCCAAAGAAACAGCATCCGGATTTCGGTTTTCACACCATCCCCATCGGGCGCTTTGAGAGCGGGTGCATAGTATATCTTTTTTTGAAGAATGTAGTTCTCCGAATCCTGAATCGAGTTTACATCCTCCGCCTTCACATCATAAATCACACCGGATCCGGCAAATGAGAACAGTGGCTTGAGAACATAGTTTTCCAGATCAGTTGGGAAATTCCCATTGTAATCCGAGAGGTACTTTGTTTCCGGCACATACGGACTGTCGAGTAATGGCATCGAGAATTTTGAAATCCGGAAAAACCAGTTCGGGTGGCCTGCCCATTCCACATCGACATCGTCGTTCATGTGAAACTGCAGATTCAGATCTGTCCGCCTATCGAGCTCATCAAAAATGACCCGGTTGTAAATCCGCTTCACTTCAATGTCCCGTCCATCGGCTTCATAAAAGAGTTTCCGTCCGTGCTTTTTCAGTTTCGAAATGCATACGGAAGGAACCCCGAAGAATTCGTTCACTGCCATGAAATCCACCTTGGTTTTCTGCAGTTCGGGTTCAATGTCCATGAGAACCACGTTTTCGGGATTGTGTCCGTTTAGAATAACGCGTCCGAGCAACTCCCGGTATTTCTCCGAGGTGAGTCCACTGAAAAGGTGATCGAAATCGGGTGGACAGGCATAGTGCTTGCGGAAGGTTTCAGATATCACATCCTGAAACGCAAACAAGGACGGAAACCCTTGCATCTCTATAAGTTGTGGCGTCAGGTTCCCATCGGAATCCTCGCAAATAGCAAAGTCAATGGCAAGGAACTGCGCATGTTTGTCTTCATGAGGCACATTTTTTCCCTCCGGAATGGCCCTGTCTGTTTTGGCCATAAAGTCCGGCTGAATAATAACATCGATAATATGGTCGCAGGCTTCGAACAATCGGTTCTTCAAATCTTTTGGAATGAAGACTGGTGTTTCTGCAATCCGGAATTCTATTTCATGACCAAAACGAGTGAAAAGTTCCTCCAGAAATGCCTTGTATTTCTGATCGGTAAACTGTTGGTTAAACTGGTTTCGTATCGAAGGTATCATAGTGAAAGAATCAGGGGAGTGAAATGTTTTTCAAGTAAGTGGGGAGGACAGGGGTCGGAATGTTAAACGTCCAGTACTTTCGGTACGACAAAAAACGAATCCCGGCTCTGCGGAGCATTGGACAACGCAATTCCGGGATTCATGGGAACAGAAGAAATATCCTGCCGCATGGAATTAATTTCAGCTGACATATGAACCAGTGGCTCGACTCCGTCTGTGTTGAGTTCGTTTAGTTTTTCCATCCAGCTCAGAATCTGTTCCAGGCTTTCGGCAATTCCGGCTTTCTCCGATTCATGCACGTTCAATCGGGCCAGATGGGCCATTTTATCAATCGTCGAAGGGTCAATTTTCATGTTTTAGTTTTCTAAGCAACGGCTTGTTTTCAAGTTCCAGGGTTGTCGAAATCAGGGAATGAACCTGATCCCGGATTTGTCCACATTCATCTTCCGACACACCTTTTGTTTCGATGGGTGGATGAATGATGGTTTTACAAAAGTAAAAATTCGGAAGCCATCTACCATCGTCAGGCAGAATAAACCAGTTGAAACAGATGGTGACCGGCACAACGGGCACTTGCTTTTGGATGGCCAGTTTAAAGGCACCGTCCTTGAAATCGGCCAGCCCGGGCTGTATACTTTGGTGAATGCTTCCTTCGGGAAAAATGATAATGCTCCGTCCTTTGGAGAGTTTTTTCCGGCTAAGCTTGAGGGCTTTGGCACGGCCCTGGGCACTTCCTCTTTCCACCACGATGTGGAGATTGCGGAACATGTAGCCAAAAACAGGAATCCTGCCCAATGAGGCCTTTCCCATAAAGGCGGGAAATCCGGGAAGAATGTAGGTAAGCAGCGGTATGTCGAGAAAAGAACCGTGGTTACTGGCATACACCACTGAACGGCCGGCCGGTATATTTTCCCTGCCGATTGTTTTCACCCGAATAAGTGCCAACGGAAAAAACAGCAGGCACCAGAGCTGATTGAAAAAAGCCATTGCCCGCTCGATGCGAGGGAACCAGATACAAAGACAGAAAAAGGGAAGCAGGACAATGAAGCCCATCAGCCACCAGAATCCGGCCCAGATAATATGGAATCTCCGGATGGCATACCGGATACCATTTTCGTTCATTGCTTGTAAAATATTTGGACTCGAATTAGATTTCAATTGTATTATTTTAAGAAAAACAATTTGTTATGCTCTGTTTTTTGGATTATTCGAATTTTTACTTAGTCTTGTATCATAATTCATCCCCGATATATCAAAAGTTCACGAACTATGAAGCAAAAATTACTGATTATTCTTTTTGCACTTCCTCTGTTCGTTCTCAATCCGGCACATTCACAAAGCAAAGAAATTGTGAAGACCGTAATGACGAACCAATGGATTACGAAGTACAAAAAACTGAAAACAGATTTGGAGAACAAAGCTGCCTTCATCAAAAACATGGAAAACATTTCTGAAAAGGATCTGGTCCTGATTAAGAATAGTTATTCCGAAACTAGTTTTCTTCTTGACACCTGGGTGAATCACCTGGTACAATCTTTAGAAGAAAACAAATCCGGAAATCTGGAACAACTGGCAAATGGCGACATTGCACCCAACCTGAAAGCAGAGCTGCAGGAGTTGTTCACTTTTTATGCCAACGACTTCAGTACAAAATATGAAGACATTACCGGCCAAAAATCAAATTTTATAGTAGGTGCTCCGACTGATCAAACCGTTACCGAGGCAACCAGTTCAACAGAAAATTCACCGTCAACAACAATTGACAAAGATGTTTTGATGGCCAGAATTAAGCAACCGCTTACTCCCAGCGACTGGAATTCGATTTACTAATTCTTCAAAATTTACACCATAAAAAAAGCCACTTTTTCAAGTGGCTTTTTTTATGACCGTTCCGGATTAAAGTTTCCGGTCGATGTCGAATTCTTCGAGGTAGTCGGCTACTTTGCGGACAAACATTCCGCCCAGTGAACCATCCACAACCCGATGGTCGTAGCTGTGTGACAAAAACATCATCTGACGGACACCGATCGAATCTCCCTGTGGTGTTTCGATCACCGCTGGTTTCTTACGGACGGCACCCAAAGCCAGGATGCCAATCTGCGGTTGCATAATGATCGGAGTTCCCATTACGTTTCCGAAAGAACCCACATTCGATACTGTGTACGTACCGTCAGAAAGGTCGTCGGGCGTAAGTTTGTTTTCTCTTGCCCTTCTGGCCAGATCATTGACCTGTTCGGTAAGTCCGATAAGGTTGTATTTGTCTGCCTGTTTGATGTTGGGAACAATCAGGTTGCCACTTGGTAGCGCAACTGCCATACCCACATTGATGTCTTTTTTCACGATGATCCGGTCTCCGTCAACCGAAGCATTCATCATCGGATAATCACGAAGTGCCTTGATAACGGCTTCGAGGAATATCGGAGTGAAGGTAAGTGTCTGGTTGTATCGTTTCTGGAATTCGCCTTTCATTTTGTTTCTCCAGATGGCCAGGTTGGTCACATCGGCTTCAACAAATGAGGTAACGTGTGGTGCTATGCGTTTGCTGTCGACCATCCGCTGGGCGATCATTTTTCGCATTCTGTCCATTTCAATGATTTCAGTCTCACCTGAGAATGATCGGGCTGGTGCCACAGGAGCAGAGGCTGGTGCCTGACGTTCCTGTACGGTAACAACCGGAGCAGCGCCTTTCTGACGGCTTCCGAGATATTCCATCAGATCTGATTTGGTGAGACGGTTGTCTTTGCCTGAGCCCGGTACTTTATCAAGTTCGGCCAGACTGACACCTTCTTCTTTGGCAATGTTTCGGACAAGAGGTGAATAGAAACGATCCGATGTTTCCATTGCTTTTTCAGCGACTGCGGCAACCGGTGCTGCCGATTTAACAGCTGCGCCATTGGAAGCTGCCGCCACCGGAACGGCCACTGCGGCTCCGTCGCCTGCTGTTTCGATGATGAGGATGGGTTTTCCAATCGGCACCACGTCTCCTTCTTTGGCAAGAATTTCGAGAACAACACCGGCATGGGTCGAAGGAACTTCGGTGTCCACTTTATCGGTGGCCACTTCCAGAACGGATTCATCCTGTTCGATCCGGTCTCCGACTTTTTTAAGCCAGTTCAGTATGGTACCCTCCATGATGCTTTCACCCATTTTGGGCATAACCATTTGTACTTGCGCCATTGTTAAATTTCGTTTTTAGATTACGTTGTATCTGGTGTATTAAATAGTGCTGCAATTTTACGGATTTATGCGGTCACTCGCTTTGCAATTTTGCTTGGTGATCCAAAATTCCGCGTCTTAATAATTCCAGAGCCCTCAGGCTGAGCATATTCCGGTTTACTTCGGGAACCGGAAATGATCTGAGATCCAGTTGACTTCGCAATGTTTTTCCCTCAGAAAAACAGAATTCAACTGAAATTCGCTGGGTCTCTTCTCCTGTTTCTGTTTCTGCTTTACATACCGAAATTCGGGCAAAACGTTGGGGTAGATTTTCGTTTGAACCCAATTTCAAAAAATCAAGGACGGCATTGTGTTGCGAAAGCAAAAACCGAAGTCTGCCTTCGGTGATGTGGTCGTTTAACACAATTGGCAAACGATAACGCACAATCTGATCAGCGACGACTGAATCCAGTTCTACATCTTCCCGGGCATACACATGGTCCTTTATACATTGATACAGAAGTTCATCCAGACGAACCAGTTCCGCCTTCAGGCTTTCCGGTTCTGTGCCACGGGCTGTCAACCGAAGCTTAACATGTCCACCCGAAGGAAGGTACGCCAGTTTGAAACCAGCGGGCAGATTTTCTTCCACTTCCTTCACCAGCATGGCAAGAGTTGTTTCCGGTACACCGACGGTGCGAATAAACCGGTGAAGCAGCGTATCAAGCTGCAGCCTTTGTTTGAGTCGGGGCAAAACTTCATCCATTACAAGCTGCTTCATTTCATACGGTACGCCTGGAAGTGCCACACATATTTTTCCGTTTTCAGAAAACCAAATACCCGGAGCGGTTCCGTTTTTGTTTTCGAGATACTCAGCTTTTTGAGGATGAAGTGCCTGCGTAAGAACCATGTCGTTCATCGGACGGCCTCGTCTTCGCATTTTCTCTTCCAGATGCTGTAAGGCAAGCGGGTGCATTTCAAGTGGACTTCCAAACCAGTCGGCCAGCATTTGTTTGGTCATGTCATCTTTGGTAGGCCCAAGTCCACCGGTTACAACCAGCACGTCCGCACGTTGAAATGCAAATTCCAAAGCGGCCACCATTTGTTCCAGTTGGTCACCGACGCTGAGTTTACAGACGACTTCGAGGCCGGCTTCCGAGAATCGGGAGGCAAGCCATTCTGAATTGGAATCATGAATCTGGCCAAGCAGAATTTCGTCTCCAATGGTTAGAATGGCTGTGTTGTTCTGAATTTTCATTGGCTTATCTGTTTCATTTCGAGTCCACCTGATCGGAAGAATTTAGGTACATGCTTTATTAACAAATCATCAGAATGCAAACATACATCCCGTCTGATGTTCAATCACATTGAAATTCAACAACCACCATACCTTACATTAAACCGCAATAGCCAGATTGGAATAATTAAATAAAATATTTGTAAAGTTTAATTTTGTTATTATTTTTAAATCGAATTAAGATTTAATATCATAATTAAAGCTTATTTAACAAACCACTTAAAACCATCTGATCATGACAACAAATCCTCAAACACCAAAAGCAGCCTCACTCGGTCTACTTTCTTTTGCCATCATGGGAATCATTGTTTTTATCTTCTTCATCATGGCCGAAATTCAACAGCTGGAGTACCTGATCTACTTCGCTCCTATTCTGGGACTTGTTTTCTATGGCAGCTACCATATCATCAGTCATAATATAGACAAAAGCTTTTTACAAGGGGCATACAACAACGAGGAATCTCTGGAATCCTGAAATTGCATACCACCCGTAATTAGCCATATCTGTTAATGAACCCGATCGGTCCGCCATTCCAATGTGCGGACTATTTCGGCTTCTGCCTGCAGCACTTCTTCCCAGCGGTCTTTTACCTTCTGTGCCGGATTATACACTTTGGCCAGATTAATAAATGAGGTGTAGTGACCGGCCTCTGAAACCATGAATTCGTAATAGAATTTCTTCAATGACGGATCCTCCAGATGTTCGTACAATAATTTAAACCGCTCACAGCTTCGGGCCTCAATCATCGCACAGATCAGCAATTTTTCCATGATCTGCGTTTCCCGGCTCCCACCTTTCTTCTCGACCTTTGATAATTTCTGCACGTACTCGTCCTTTCTCGCTTCTCCTAGACCAAATCCACGGGATTTTAGTTCTTTCAGCACACGTTCAAAATGTGACCATTCTTCAGCCACAATTTCCGTTACCTCCTCGACCAGTTGCTGGCGATCCGGAAAAAGGACAATCAATGAAATTCCGGAGGCAGCCGCTTTCTGTTCGCAAAACGCATGATCAATCAGAATTTCCTCAATGCTTTTCGAAGCAATGTCGACCCAGCGTGGATCGGTTTCCAGTTTCAATCCCAGCATTTTCTGTGAAGAATGATTTGTTATTTGGATGATCCGGACGAGGATTTCTTGTCCTTGCTTCCGAATACCGAGAAGTGAACATATCGTTTCGGATTCGCCTTAAAATCGATGAGCAAGGCATTCAAAGAAGCGCTTGACGCATTCAGGTTGCGGTACAAACTGTCACTTTTCAGCAGTTTACCCATGGTTCCCTGTCCTTGATTAAGTGCCACCATCGTTTTATTGAGTTGTTCAGTTGTCCGATGCAGAGAATGAATGGTTCCTGCCAGATCAGCCTTGTTGAGACTATCACCCAGTTTTCCCACTTTGGTCATAATCGACTCCAATTGCTTTTCGGCATCCAAAAGCGATTTGCTGAGCTTATCCAGGTTTTGGGTGATGTGGGCAATGTCCTGCTTGCTGTCAGTCATTACTGCATTGCTGGTGTTCGAAAGTTTCGTGATGGCTTCGAGTGATTCATTCATTTTACCAACTGTAGGCTCGAATGAGTGAATCAACCCATCAACTGAATTCACAAGAGCGGTTACCTTATCCACCATGGGCTGGGCTTTGTCTTCCAGCATCGAGGTAAATCCCGGAGCAACAGACGCAATCAATGTATCCCCTTCCAATACTTTAAGTCGGCTACCTGGATCCAGAACAATCATTTTTCCACCCAGAAGTCCGTTGTTCGATAAAAGAGCTTTCGCAGAATCTCCAATGATAATGTCCTTATTAATTTCCAGTTCAACAACAACCGGCTTTTTCCTTCCCTGAAAAATCTTGATTCGTCGGACAAGACCCACCTGAAAGCCGTCCAGCATAACCGGATTGGATGCCGTGAGGCCATCGACATTTTCATACGCCACAAAATAAGAACGGGCAGGGTTGAATATATCGGAACCCTTCAGAAAACCGATCCCGAAATACAGAATCGCCAGAGCTGCGATGACCAGGATTCCGACTTTAAATTCTTTTTTTACTTCCACTGGTTGGGTAAAGGTATCCCGTTACGAGGATGCCGATGTTTTCGCAAAGGTAATGTCTGCCTTTTGATTACACCCATAAAAAAAATACGGGCCGAATTTCCTTTCAGAGCCAGAGGTGATAGACATCCGTTTCATTCCGGGTGATGTCAGAAAAATGAAAAGCACCACTTTCCTCAATCTCTTCCGTTAGATCAAAGACCTTGCAGTCGCGGGGCAGTCCTTTAAACACCAGGGTAAACGTAAAAACACCATATCCATCCAGTTGCGTCCACATCGGAGCCATGGTGATATTTTCAGCATGAACCAACGGCACCTTTTCTCCCGACGGTATCGATGGAATCAGAAATGTTGTTTTCCAGATCCGGATTAATGCTCCGGGAAACGCCAGAAAATGAACGTGCACCAGAACCTGACTTTCTTCTTCAACCTTTACTACCAGCGCCGTTTCGGGCTCTGTCAAAACTTCCACCTGTGGACGAGTCGGAGCATAATCCATCACATCCGCCAAAACAAACCGGAACAAGGTACCGTCCTTTGAAATGTGGGTAAATCCGGTTGGAATCGTTTCAGTCAGCATCGTTTTCACCATTTCTTAAAGACTACAAAAACAGCCAGTATCATCAAGCCAAATCCAAGAAAATGATTCCATGCCAATTTTTCATTTTTGAAAATCAACGTGCTCATCAACGCAAATACGACCAGCGACAGAAATTCCTGAATCGTTTTAAGCTCGACCATAGAAAAGGGCCCGCCATTTCCAGAATACCCTATCCGGTTGGCTGGCACCTGAAAAATATATTCAAAAAAAGCCAGTCCCCAGCTGAAAAGCACAATGGCCGGCAAGCCAAACTTCTGGAACCAGGAGGCATCTTTCCAATTAAGGTGTCCATACCACGCCAGTGTCATAAACACGTTGGAGATGGCGAGAAGAACAATGGCGTAGAATCCCTTCATTATTGGGCGAACCGGCTTTAAAAGCACAAATCAACCGTAAATGAACGGGTAATGAAAAAACCATCCGGAAAATTCTGAGGTTTGCAGCTTGTAAACAGACCAATTGTGCACATACCCGATCTGAAAAGCCTGGCAAATAAACCCCAAAAACTGAAGGAGTTTCTTGACTTCCAGGCCGATCGCTTCAATGAACCCGGCTTTATCCCGGCTGATCCGGTTTCGATCCCGCATCGTTTCACCAAAAAAGAAGACATCGAAATTTCGGGCCTGATCGCTGCCCTTTTTGCATGGGGACAACGAACCACCATCCTGAATAAATCAGCTGAAATTCTGGAGCGGATGGACAATGATCCTCACCGGTTTGTGCTGGAGCATTCCGATAATGACCTGAAACCAATGACGGATTTCAAGCATCGCACGTTCAACGGAACGGATGCTTTGTACCTCATGCACTTTCTGAAACGCCTTTACACAGACGGTACCGGAATGGAATCTGCATTTTTTCCGGAGCCAGATACATCATCAGATGCTGTCGAAAAAGGATTGGTGCGATTCCGGAAGCGGTTTACGCAAGATCCGTTTTATCAGAAGCGAACCGGCAAGCATATTTCTTCTCCCGAAAGTGGCTCGGCCTGCAAACGATTGAATATGTTCCTGCGATGGATGGTTCGGAAGGATGACAAAGGAGTTGATTTCGGCATCTGGAATGCGGTTTCACCGGGTCAGTTGATTTGTCCCTGCGACCTGCATGTAGAGCGCAATGCCCGGCAACTGGGACTTGTCACCCGCACGGTTACCGATTGGAAAATGGCGTTAGAGCTGACAGAAAATCTCCGTCGGTTTGATCCGATGGATCCGGTGAAATACGATTTTGCCTTGTTTGGACTGGGAGTGGAATCGAAGTCGGAATCTTGATTTCAGATTTCGCTGCATGCAAGAATGTAGGCCACTGCCTCACCAAAATTTCGGCAAACCGCATCGGCATATTCTGATTCCTGTTCTTTAAGTGTTGGAATAAGGATGGTTCTGACTCCTGCTTTTTTTCCGGCGATGAGATCCCGTTCGGCATCACCAATCAGCCAACTTTGGGCTGGGTCCGATTGAGTCAAAGCCAGCCCACGTTCCATCATCAGACTGCCCGGCTTACTGGCCAGACTTTTGGTAAAATTCCGGTGAAGTGGTGCGTACAGAAGGTGATCTATCGCATTTTCACAAGACAGCTGCACTTTCTGATGGAGTTTCTGAACTGTTTCTTTGGTAAACAATCCTTTGGAAATGCCGCCCTGGTTGGTCACGACAACCAGTTTAAAACCCGCATCTTTCAAAGCCATAAGTCCAGAAGGAACATCTTCTGGAATGATAAAATCTTCATCCCGGAAAACATAATCCCCTTTCTCTTCATTTAAAACACCATCGCGGTCAAGTAGAATACACTTATTCATCCTTTCTTTCCTTTCTTTTTTACCGGAGCTGAAACCGGGGCCAGCACCATGGCCGTGCGGCTGGTCAGATACAAACTCAACTTGTTGTCATCAAATGTAAAATGCTCGGTCTCTGGTTTGTGGCGACTGAATCCTCCGAATTCCGCATCATCAGAATTGAGGACCGTCCGGAATGAACCCGCCTGAGGCAAATGAAATGTGTAATCAAAAAAGCTGCGATCCGGATGAAAGTTGAATACGAAAAGCAGCCCCTGACGCATAAAAATGAGGATGTTGTTCTGATTATCTATGTAAATCTCCCGGGCGAACTTGTCGTTCATCACGTTGTTTTCCTGAAGGATCTGAACCATGGCACGGTCAAAATCGAGCAGGTATTGGTATTTCAGGTGACCTTCATCGGCCAGACTCCACTGGCGGCGTGCATATTGGTAACTCCAGTCGTTTCCGGCTCTTGGGAAATCAATCCATTCCGGATGCCCGAATTCATTGCCCATGAAATTGAGGTATCCATCGCCACCGGCCGATGCCGTCACCAGGCGAATCATTTTGTGTAACGCGATTCCCCTGTCGATGATAAAATTATCGGTAAGCCGGCTCATGGACCCGTACATTTCAGCCCCCATCAAACGAAAAGCAAGTGTCTGATCACCCACCAATGCCTGGTCGTGACTTTCAGAATACGCAATGGTTTTCTCGTCGTACCGTCGGTTGGTAAGCATGCTCCAGAGATCATGCATATTCCATGCTTCATCGGATTGCTCTTTGATGATCTTGATCCAGAAATCCGGAATTCCCATTCCCAAACGATAATCAAACCCGACGCCACCCGTTTTCTGATCTTGCCCCAATCCGGGGAGTCCGCTCACATCTTCGGCAACCGTAATGGCGGACGGTTTGGTCTCATGTGCTACCTCGTTGGCCAGTTGCAGATATAAATAAGCGTCGCCATCGATGATGTTGTTGTAATAACTCGCCAGACCATCAAAGGTGTAGCTCAATCCATGATGGTGGTACAACATGGAAGTGACGCCATCAAACCGGTAACCATCAAACTGAAATTCCTCCAGCCAGTAGCGGACATTGCTTAATAAAAACTGAAGTACTTCTGGCTTTCCGTAATCGAACAGTTTGGAATCCCAGCCCGGGTGATTTCCTCTTTCACCAGACCGGAAATACTGATGATCGGTTCCATCAAATTCATTCAATCCTTCAAAAATATTCTTAACTGCGTGCGAATGAACCAAATCCATAATCACCGCAATTCCCATTCCGTGTGCGGCATCCACCAATTCTTTCAGTTCTTCCGGCGTACCGAAGCGGCTGGAAGGAGCGAAAAAACTGGAAACGTGGTAGCCAAAAGACCCATAATAAGGATGTTCCTGAATGGCCATCAGCTGAATGCAATTGTATCCGGCTTTTTTAATCCGGGGAAGTATGAGATCCTTAAATTGGGTATAGGTTCCGAGTCCCGGTGTTTCCTGAGCCATACCAACATGGGCTTCATACACATAAAGGGGCGTGTTGGCCGGAAATTGAAACGTATTTTTAAAAGAGAATTTCTTTTTGGGTGCCCAGATCATACCGGCAAAATCTTTCGTCACTTCGTCCTGCACTGCGTACCGGATCCATGCCGGGATTCTGTCGAGTGTGCCGTTTCGGGCGTGGACAATCACTTTTACTTTCTGCCCATGCGCCAGTTTCTGGTCTGCCGAATCGGGGATTTCTATTTCCCAGACCCCATCTCCCGTTTTGGCCATGGGGTGACTTTCCCGGTTCCAATCGTTGAAATCTCCTGACAGCCAAAGCTGGTAAGCACCCGGAGCCCATTCCCGGTAAATCCAGGATTTCGCGTTTTCATCTCTCTGAAAACCAAAATAGGAATAAGCCGAAGCAAACCGGGTCAGCGAACCATAGGTATCGGTGATATACGTACCCATACCGATGTAGCGGTAGTGAAAGTCACTGATTTCCCTGGCAAATGGAAGCAGGTCCGGATTGTTTTGCAGAATTGGCAAGGAAGGTTTTGGAATCATAGCAAGTGTGAACGATCAATTAAGAGGAACGGAAGGATGGAATTTCCGTGCCGGCTTTCAAACCGGACGGGTAAATAAATGAAAAATGAATGTGAAAGAACATTTTGCCTGTAAGTTTGCCAAAACAGAATTCAGAACAATTACATTTCCTGATGGCAAAGATTCTGATAATCATAGGCTTACTTTTTATTCTGATGGGATTGCTGCTGCATTTCTTTCCTGGAATCTTTCGCTGGTTTGGCCATATGCCCGGTGACATTCATTACGAGGGAACAAATGGATCTTTTCATTTTCCCGTTGTGACATCTATTGTCGCTAGTTTGATTCTTTCCTTTATTCTTTGGTTGATCCGAAAATGAACGCAGCCACGATATTCTGGGTTTTTGTTGGAAGCGGTTTGGGCGGAGTCGTCCGGTTTCTGATCAGCTGGTTTTTCAAACAGAACCTTCCCGCCACTTTTCCCTGGGGAACGCTTATAATCAATATTCTGGCTTGTGCTCTGGCAGGTTGGGTCGTTTCGAAGAACTTTCAGACCAGCATTCTGGAGGTTCCATTGACTGTAATTCTGGTGGTTGGGTTTTGTGGCGGTTTCAGCACTTTTTCAACGTTCGGACTGGAAACCTGGCAGCTTATTTCCAAAGGGAGTATGATCGCTGCTGTGGTGTATATTTTGTCAAGTGTTGTATTGGGTGTTCTGGCATTTGCCCTGGCTGTGAAGCCGAATTAAAAAGCGATACCGTCCGTCTTTTTATTTGATTCCGGGGCGGAAAGAATCCCCTTTATTGAATTCAAACATTTGTCGGATCCCGGAAATACCGTTTCGAAACAGATACCTTAAAATCCTGTAAAAGAATAAAATCGAATGTAACAATTGCGGTTCATCGGATGGCGAAATTGCACGAAAATACCTTCACCAACTGAATTACATGAAACGAGAAAACCTTCAGCCTCACGTTCTGATTGCATTGAATTACAACCCAGCCACTGAAAAAATTGCGGAGCAAGGATATGAAATGGCCCGTAATATGGGGGCCCGGGTAACATTGCTTCATGTGTTATCGGAACCTTCCTTCTATTCTTCGGCCGAGTA
Organism: Spirosoma fluviale; assembly: GCA_945883425.1. GTDB lineage: Bacteria > Bacteroidota > Bacteroidia > Cytophagales > Flexibacteraceae > CAMDMI01. The sequence goes on along the minus strand of CAMCXM010000014.1, from coordinate 10,698 downwards.
TTCTCCGATTATGGGATTCACAGGATACATGGATATGAGTACCTGGGTTCAGGAAAACAACGAGCAATTAATTGCAGAATCACAGCGGTTTCTGATCCACATCAAAGACCATCTGGAAGACCCTGCGATCCAGATTTTGGTTCGGGAAGGAAATTTTGCTGATACCATACTGGAAACAGCGACAGAGATAAAAGCCAGCTGCATCATACTGGGATTTCATCAGCACCAGATTTCTGCATTTCAACTTTCTGAAAATGTGGTCGAAAAAGTGTTGAATAATTCCACCATTCCGTTCATTTTGATCCCATCAATCGCGACCGAAAAAGAGGAGGAAAGTGCGGTCAGATAGCTGCAGACGTTTCAAATTGAAATCCATACAGAATTACAAATGGTAAAACAACCGGGCTCATCTGGCTAAAAAAGGCGTATCTTTCGGACCGAAAACGATATGGCCTACACTCCCGCAGCGTGGCCATAGGTTTGCTTTCGGTTGACCAACCAGATGACGAAATTTTTCCTCCGACCTTTATTACTTTCCAACTATTCGCTGGCGGTAGCCATCACGGGATGGAAAGCCGAAAAAATCTTCCCCAGGGCCATACTTATTACCAGCCTTCAGTTTTATCTTCTTCTTTCTTCAGCCATTATTTTATTTCGCCCGGTGGTTAAAACACTGGAAGATTTTTGGTTTCTGACAGGTGAACTAGGTGCTGCCGCATTCGTCATGCTTATGCTTTTCAGGCCTTTTGCAACCTGGTTGTATATTAAACTGAACGTACTTTCCCAGTACAAATCCAGAAATACAGACAAGTCAGATATCACCTCAAGTGTGGCATTCAGTTTATCCAGCATTTTCATTTGGGTTGGTTCCATTGCTTTTACGTTCTACATCAGCATCCACTAGCTCAAACGAACTCCTCCGAACCTGTTTGAAACGCATCTTTAACCGAGTATTTTTCAAAGCTGCGATTTGAACTTATCCTGCCTGACAATCAATTTTACCAGGGCAGAAATGGGCAAATGGAACACATTTAAGACGGAACCGGAGACAGATTCCGGGTAATAAAGTCAAGGTTTTGAAACAAGAGTCAACAACGATCCCAGACTCACTACCAGAATTTTCAGCAAGTTTTCAAAGACCAAATTCTGCTAAAATTATAAAAACCAAACAATTACCTCAAGACCGTAGTTTCAGAATTCACTCGCAAATTTAGGTTGATTAGAGTTTTTTAATTTAATTTATTAATGTAAGTTTGCTGATCATATACAACTGTTTAATTACGAAAGGATTTGAAAACATTTTACGCACTACTATCTTTCATTTTTCTATCTCTTGGTGCCTATTCGCAGCCAAAACTATACACTGGTCAATTTGACAATCAATCCGGGACTGGAGGATCGAAAGATTATTCTACAGGTTGGACGTTTGAAGCGTCTGCCTTCGGTTCGTACAAGTTCGTTGGATCAGTAGGAACCACTGGCGATGCCTTTTTCCGGTTTCTGAACAATGCCGCTACAACGAACAGACAGCCTTCCGGTGCAGACGGCACATCCATTCCAACCAATCAAACTTCCGCTTTCACAGCCATTCAGGATGGGAACTCAAAAGCCTTCAAAGTTGCCGGTGCGGTTACGGGCTACCGATATGTATTCAAAGTAGATGCTGCCATCAACAACATTGCCATATTTCAAATTCAGGGAACCAATGTACGGACGGTATCGACAGTTGCCCGAACCACACCCGCTGGCACAGTGTATCCCGGTCAGGATGTGCTGATTACCGCCACATTGAGTGGTGCATTTGATGCAGGACAGTCTGCTTATCTGCGGTATACAACCGATGGCTGGGTAACGTCTGCTGTCATTAAAATGACAGGCTCCGGAACCAGCTATACCGCCACTATTCCGGGAGTAGACAACAAACCATCGACACAAAATCAATACTATGTTTTCACTTCGGGCGATGTGGCGAGTATTGCCACTGCGGATGCGGATCTTTTTACCATTAATGCCAATAATAATGCCGGAGCAAACTACAATTACACTCCTGCGGCAGGATGGACAACCATAGCGGCAGGTGCATGGAATGCCGCCGGAACCTGGAACGCCGGGGCTGTGCCTCCGACAACAAACAACATGGGGGCTGTATCAGTCGGGCACAACATCACATCGTTTACACAGGATGCCGTAGTCCAAACATTTACCCAGACACTCGGCACGTTTACTGCATCTTCCAATACATTGACCATCCGTGCCGGCGGAACCTTTACAAGATCGGGCGGAACCTTCACTGCATCTACAGGAACCCATACCATTAACTTTGCAGGATCCGGGACCATCAGCGGAACAACGGCCACTATGGCGAATCTGACAGTGAATGGTGCGGTAACCGTTACAACGGCGCCTACTGTAACCGGAAACCTTACCATTAATTCTGGCGGATCCGTAACAGCATCCCCAATTTATGGAGCTGCATCCACCCTTATTTACAATTCAAGCGGAAGTTACGGAGTTGGAAACGAATGGACGGCCACAGCCGATGGAGCTGCTGCAGCAACCCGACCACAAAATGTTACGATACAAAACAGCACCACCCTGAATATGACGACCACGAACCGGGCAATGGCTGGAAATCTGACAATCAGTTCAGGAACTCTGGCACTAAATGCAACATCGGGAGATTTAATCCTTCGTGGAAACTGGAGTAACTCCGGCACGTTCTCACCAAATGGTCGAGCTGTATTCTTTTTGGGTACTGCTGGATCGACAGTCAGCAAAACAGGTGGTGAAACGTTTGACTATTTGATTATTCAAAAGACAGGAGCTTTTAACCTGCAGTTACTTAGCAATGTAACAGTAGCAGCATCGACCGGAAATGTCCTTCAACTAAATAATACTGGCACAAGCAGTGGTATCGATCTGAATGGTTTTAATCTCAATCTGACCGGGACTGCCGGGAATATTGATCTTGCGGCCGGAGCCCTTATCCGTACAATTTCCGGAACAGGTAACCTGAATATTTCCGGAGGCACAAAAACAGTTACCCGATCTGCAACAAGTACTTTGTCACTTGCTGCCGGTGTGAATGTTCAGTTGAGTAATGGTTTGAATTTTGGTGCAGCAGTTACCACCCTGAACGGAACACTTACTATAAATTCTGGTGGATTTGTTTCAACCAACACACCTGTGTATGCAGGTACAGCCACATTGGTTTATAATTCGGGAGGATCATATGGCGTAGGGACAGAGTGGACAGCCACTGCGGATGGAGCCGTGGGTGCCGGAAGACCACATCATGTAACCATCCAAAACAGCACGACATTAAATATGACCACCACATCCCGTTCAATGGTAGGAAACCTGAACATTTCTTCCGGAACACTGGCATTAAATGCCACCTCAGGTGATTTATTGATTCGAGGCAACTGGAGCAATTCCGGCACATTTACACCAAATGGAAGAGCCGTATTTTTCATGGGAACCACCACCACAACAGTCAGCAAAACAGGAGGTGAAACATTCGACTATCTCATTGTTCAAAAGACAGGCGCATTCAACCTACAGTTCCTGAGCAATGTAACAGTAGCAGCATCATCAGGAAACATCCTGCAATTGAGCAACACTGTAACCAACAGCGGTATAAACCTCAACGGGTTCGATCTGAATCTGACCGGAACAGGTGGCAATATTAACCTGGCAGCAGGTGCTTTGATCCGAACAATCTCCGGAACAGGAAATATCAATATATCAGGAGGGACGAAAACCGTAATCCGGTCAGCCACCAGTACCCTGTCATTGGCAAATACTGTTACAGTCCAACTTAATAGTGGCATTAATTTCGGGGCCTCAATTTCAACTCTAAACGGCACACTTTCGATAAATAGTGGCGGTTTTGTATCCACCAATCCTCCCTTATATGGACTCACTTCGAATTTGATATACAATTCCGGCGGTGCATATTCATTGAGTTCAGAATGGACCTCAGCCGTTGCGACAGCAACCGTCACAGCCGGCAGACCAGGCAATGTAACCATCCAAAACAATACGGATCTCACGATGACCACGACCAGCCGGGCATTGTATGGGAACCTGAACATCAGTTCTGGTTCCTTGTCATTGAGTGCTGTTTCGGGAGATTTTCTGGTAGGTGGAAACTGGACACGTTCAGCAACAGGTGCCACTTTCAATCAAAATGGAAGGACTGTCCAGTTCTTTTCAGTGGCCGCCGGTCTGAGCACCACCATCACCAGAACCGGTGGTGAAACATTTGGTAACGTCACATTGGCCAAAGGCACGCTAGCCGGACTGAATGTAAATCTGGCCTGCGATGTTGTGATCAATGGATTATTGACCATGACAACAGGTGTGATTGTGATTGGATCCAACAACCTGACATTAAATGGAACTGTTGCCACCATGACCACCACCAATGGTTTAAGTGGAACAGCCAACTCCACTCTTACCATTGGAGGAACAACCACCACTTTGGGAACACTGGCCTTTATTACAACCGCTCAACGTCTGGGGACTTTATCCATCAACCGAACAACTGTTCCGTCTGGTACAGCTGCCGTTACATTAAACTCAAACCTGTTGGTAGACAATGGTTCCGGGCTGAATAATTCAACATTCACTATTTCAAACGGGGTATTGACTGTAAATGCTTTGATGACACTAACCGTGGCCAATACTTCCTCAACTGGAAGCAATGCATCCGGGTATGTGTTTACTGCTACAACCGGCCGTTTTGCCTACAATGTAACCGGTGCCGGAACGTACACACTGACCTATCCATTGGGAAGTTCAGCGGTGACTTCACCTTCTGCTTACCGTCCGCTCGTAGTCAACAGTCTGGTGCAATCGGCGACTAACACATACAGTGCTGCTTCAACAGCGGGCGCTGGTTCTGCGGCTTTTTCAGCCTATACCTCTCCCATCGTTGGAGTTTCGACCGTACGTTACTTTCCGTTCATAACCACCACATTGGCAAACCTGACGTCAATCGGATCTGTGTCGTTGGTTGTTGGAGCAGATGAAGCACCGACTCTTGACAATCTGGTGATTAGTCAGGTGATTTCTTCTTCCTGGCAAAATCTGGGAGGAACAGGTACACCAACCAAAACATCCACCGGCACCGTCAGTGTTACCGGAGCTACTACATACTTTGCGTTTGGATACAATAAGCTGGCTGTTGTCTACATTTCTGGAACCGGTAGCGATGCAAGCTCGGGACAAAACACAACCAACGTTCCGGCAGGAACCGGGCCAAAATTAACCATGAACGGTGCACTGGCTGCAGTAGCAGAAGGAGGCACCATCCAGACAACTGCTACCAGTACTTTTGCCGGTGCTTACACATTGAACAAGAATGTTAATTTCGTGAGCGGGGCAGGCGCATTTACCATTTCAGGAACAGGAACGGTCACCACAAAAGCCGTATTTCCATTTGTACCTGCAAACGTCAATACAGGTTCAGATGAGATTACAGTTACCGGCCACCAACTGGCAACCGGAATGCCGGTTACATATAACAACCTCGGCTCAGCATCTGGATTTATGCCGGCGGGAATCAATACCGGTGCAGATGAACTGACAGTTGGCGCCAACATTCCAACCGGACAGCCCGTCATTTATCAGGCCTATCCATCTGCCGGAGCCGCAACTGGTCTGACTCATGGAACCACCTATTTCGCGATCAATGTAAATGCCACCACAATTAAGCTGGCCACCACTTACGCAAATGCTCTGGCCGGAACTCCTGTTGTAGACATCACCGCAACGGGTTCAGCTCTTTCTCACGGCATTATCTCGTCCGTCATTCAGGGACTCACTTCCAATACAGTTTACTACACAATTGTAGTGAATGCCAATACCATCAAACTGGCAACCACAAATGCAAACGCCATTTCCGGAACGGCAATAGACCTGCTCACAACCGGTGGCGGAAACCATGTCGTATACTTTACACCAACCTACACAGGAGCCGGAACTTTTGCAGGTGCCGCTACAATGACAATCAGTGAGCCGCAAAGCCACATAAAAGGATATTTCACACTGACCAATACCAATCCGACCATTACGTTGGGAGCCGGAACCTATTCGATGCAACCAACCATCAACATCGCCAAAACGATGACCTTGAATGGAGCTGGAATCGGATCCACCATTCTTTCGGGTGGAGGTAAAATCAGTTCCGCCACCAGTTACTTTGGCATCAACCTATCCGGCATAGCAGCTGGAGCGGTTACCATTTCCAATCTTAAAATAACAGGCTATTACAACGGAATCGACAGAACCAGTGCGGTTGCCAATGTGACGACCAATATCGACAATGTGGAATCATCCGACAATTTCTCGAGGGGCGTCAATTTTGAAGGAGCCGGAGCCATCTCCACCGCTCTTAATATCCGGAATGGAATTTACAGCAACAACAATGGTGCAGGTGTGAATTCACATGGAATCAACATCTCAGGCATGTCAAAAACCGGAATCAACATCCGGAATAATACGATGACGGGCAACCGAACATCCGCAGTGGAAATCGGAACCGGCGCACAAGTGAGCCTGATTGTAAGAGGAAACACCATTTCCGGAACAACAACTGTCACTCCACTAACCAACGGGGTAACCGAAATGGGAATCGGAGTGATTCAATCAGCCGCATTGACCGGCAGCAACAGCAACATTTCACAAAACACCATCAATATGTATGGCCGGGCAGGAATCGAGTGCAGGGGCTGTTTAGGGAACGGTGCTGTATCCGGTGCCGGAAGTTTCCGAATCACCAGTAATTACATCAACCAGGCAGGTGGACCATTCACATCCGATGCAGGAACAAGCAGCACAAATGAAACACGAGATCTGGCTGGTATTGCCGTCGGAAACATTCTTTCAGCTGGAAATCCATCCGGAATGGTAATCGACACCAACCAGATCGAAAATCTTCAGCAACCCAATTCCGCTTCAACGGCTTTTACCGCGTTCGGAATCGTGTCATCCGGAACATCCAATCTCAACCGTCTAAACATTGTAACCGGTTGTGAAGTGGGAATACAGGTTCAGCAAGGTGCCCCCGGAAATGAAGCCACAAGCGGCGACAATTATTACGGACGGGATGTCACTGCTACCACAACCGGCTTTGTTGCCAACCGAAATGACATTACCGGAAACACCGTTTCCGGCGTGCGAAACGAAGGAACCGGTGCCATTCAGAATTTTGAAGGAAACTGGTGGGGCGATCCAACCGGACCAAACGTGGGATCGAACATCAATCCGTCTGGTGCGGGCGAAACCTATTCGACAACAGGCACCATTGCCTACAATGCCTGGCTGGCAGAAAACCCGGATGATGTGGCCGGAACCGGACTTGGACAAGTGGGTATCCAGTGGAACAGTGCTAAACATTTCAGAGTAAAACTTTCGTCTGACGCCAGTTCACTTTCTTCGCCCAACGTATTAAACCAGGCAGTGGCTGTGGTAAGCAATGGCATCTACACCGATACGGTTGACGTATACACCGGAACTTATTCGCTCTCTGCGGAGACAGTCGTGATGAGCCGGAGGGTCTATTTCAGAGGAAACTTTGGATTGTCCACAAAACCTGTCATAAGCGGAACAGGTAGCTCATTTCCAACCGGACCAGCGGGTGGTGATAACGTAGCCAACAACCAGATTCTACTCCAGGTAACCAGCCGATTCTGTGGAATTGAGAATTTCCAGATCAACGTAAACGTACCGTTCTCAGGAGCCGGAGCCAGAATTGGTATTGGAACTGCCAACAACGGAACGTTCAGTCGTTTGCGGGTAAAAAACAACATCATTGAGAACTATGGATCGACTGCTTTCACCAGTTGGGGAATGTATCTGGGAAGCAACTCAGGCATCGCAGGTTCGGATACAGTGTATGTTGAAAACAACCGTATCACCAACCGTCAGGGAGTGAATACCAGCAGTTTTGGCCGGGCGATCCGGACCTGGTATTGCAATGTCCAGGGAACTGGAAACACATTTCTGGGTGTGTATTCTCTGCAACAAGCTTCACCACGAGGAGCCATTGGCACCAACTTATCCAACAACATCATGATAGGCTGTCATGAAATCAATGCCCCAACCGGTGTTACATCCGTCAATATTTCAAATAACTACTACCGGGTGGATTCATTAACAGGTGGAAATCACTCCGCCAATATTGAAATCCGTGATAACAAGACTGGAACTTGTCCGATTCTCATTGAGAACAATACGTTTCAGGGAATCGGAGACGCCCAATGCCCATATGGAATTTTTTCAACCATGGCCGATGGGGTTACCGTCGCAGGAAACGCATTTTATCCAAAATCAACCGCGACATCGTTTGTCATGATCCTGGCTACCACCAAACACATGGCATCCGCACCGCTTACTGCTTTCAGCAACGGAATCGACATTACCGGAAATACATTTAACGGAAACAGCCAGGTAAGCACCGGAAAGTATGGAGTGATATTCGCCAACCACAACAACACAGGTGATTTCAACGGAGGTGTTACAATAGGAACAGTCGGACAACCGAACACGTTCAAATCCAACCTGAGTTCATGGATTTATCTCGATCCGTTGAGCGGAGCTTCAACAGGTGCCCCTTCTCCTTACATATGGGCAATCGTCGCTACATCCACCACAATGGCTCCAACCAATGTAAACATCAATGCCACCAACAACCTATATGAAGTTTCCGGAGGAACCAAGCTACCAACAGCCATGACCCTGGCGGAGTTGTTCGATGTGGAAGACATGGTGACGCATGCCATCGACTACGGCTCACTTGGATTTGTAACCGTTAAATCAGCCAATGCTTTCGTCACGACATCAAGTTTTGTGAGCCCGGAAACTGCACCAAGAATCGGACGGGCCGTCACCGTTTCTTCCGATGGCTGGACCATCAGTGCCAAATCAAATACGTATGCAGAAACGGTAACCGTTGACAAAAGCATCACGCTGCAAAACGACGGAACCACCATCATCAACAACCTCACAATGAACGGAACCGGCAAAACCCTAACATTGGGTAGCGATTTCGAAGTGAGTACTGCAGGGGTTCTTACCCTCACAGACGGTCTCATAAATACCGGTTCCAACTATCTTCGGGTTACCAACACTGCTTCAGGTGCAGTATCGGGTGGTTCATACCTTTCACATGTTCTTGGAAACCTGAACAGGGCCATCACCACCGGTGTTCAATATGACTACATGGTGGGTGACGGAACCGATCAGCAATTACTGAGCCTGACGTTTACAACCGTCAGCAGTTTGACCGATGTGAACGTGCGCTACACCACAACTGCACCCGGAACCAATCTGACAACCTTCAACGAGTCCGGTGCTTTGTACGATGGCGTTCTGCAAACCGGTTACTGGATCGTAGAACCCAATGTAGGCGGAAACGCAACCAACTACAGCATGCGCCTGAAGCCAATCAACTTTACCGATTTCCCAACCGGAGCTGGTATTTATTCCTACACCATTCTCAAACGGGTGGGTGCCGGAAACTGGGGAGAAAATGGAGTATTTGATGATCCGGGAACGCCTGAGCGAATCTTCGGTGACGGAACCGTTCGTCGGTCATCCATGACAGGCTTCTCCAATTTCTCCATCGGTTCAAGTCAGAATGTGCCACTTCCACTGAATCTGGTTTATTTCTCGGCAAAAAAGCAAGGAACCAGTGTGGAAACCAATTGGAAAACCGTCAATGAAAAAGGCGTGAACCGGTATGAACTGGAAAAAAGTGATGATGGACAGACATTTGTGACCATCGCCACCGAAAAAAGCAAAAACGAAACCGGAGCTCAGTACACGTACTCCGATGCCGATGCGTTCCGCCTGAATCAGAATGTGGTATTTTACCGTGTAAAATCGGTGGATCAGAATGGTTTGCCAACCTATTCTCAGGTGCGGATGGTAAACCGACTCGTTGATGCATCGTCCGAAACGCTGACTTTGTTCCCGAATCCGGGCAAAGACAAAGTGTATCTGTTGGAAGCCAATTCACAGACGGACAACATTATCGTGACGGATGCCACCGGAAAAACAATGAACCTCACCATCAACGGAGACGGCGCATTGAATGTCCAAAATCTGGCACCTGGAATGTACCACATCCGCGTGATCAAGGACGGTACCTCTCTCGATGGCCGGTTTGTAAAAGACTAACCGTCCTGTTTCAAAAAGCCCGGCAACCCGCAAAGTCGCCGGGCTTTTTTTTGTCCTGACCTTCCGAAATCCCAGAAACCGCAGGACCTGTCCTAATTTTACAGGGTCAGCGGAAAAATCTGGGGAGTGGATTCCATTGGTGTTTGATCAGTAATCAAACCAGCTAAATTGAATTATCCGGATAATGTAGTTGCTGGCTTTGCGAACGACTGTTTTTTCAAATTAATTTTACCCCAGCGGGGTGTAATGTCAATAGCTGATTCCAGCCCGTGTTCAATAGCTCCAGAGGAGCGATATGTTTTATTTCCCAATTCATATGGCTAACACCTATTCACAACTCTATACCCATTTGGTTTTCGCCGTAAAAGGAAGGCAAAGCCTTATTCAACCTGACTGGAAAGAGACACTTTACAAATACATCGCAGGTATTATCAGTAATCAAAAGCAGAAGCTTATGATCATAAATGGAATGCCTGACCATGTGCATATTCTGATCGGAATCAAACCTGA
>CAMCXM010000013.1 GCA_945883425.1 Spirosoma fluviale | reverse complement strand
TGAGATTGCTCAAAACCTCCTGAAATTAGGATATACCACGAAACAGATTGTCCAGGCAACCGGACTTTCAGAGGACGACATAAAAAAACTGGCATAAGCCAACATACTTCACCATACCCTTACCCAACTTTTTCAAATGTACATCCGGGTTATCGCAAAAGCCTGAATTTACCTTAGAAACCTGAATCTGTCACCATGTCTCTGACCCTGCTTTAGCTGTGGGCGCCATGAGAGCCACTCCCGAAGCCAGTTCGGGACAAGCCCTCCAAAGTAGAAGACATAAGGTGAAAAACGAAGTTGGAGCTTTAGCAACATCAATCATTTATCCCAGATAATGCTCGGAATAGATTTTCTAATGCGTTTTCTGGGTTTATCTCAACTAATTTTCCTTTCCTGAAACATGAACCCAGACCAGGTGTAAACCAGAGCCTTGGAAATAGTCCGAATCACGTCTTGGCGTGGCCGGATTGGTGGTATTTTTTGAAATCCTGCCCTTCACAACGAAGTCCTGATGACAAATCCAGAATAAAGCAGAATGATGGAATCTGCACAACTGAATTGGTGACGAAATTGCCTTTTAGTTCTCCACCAGAATCTTGGAAGTCAGCAATTGACCCTTGTTTGTTTTAACCATCACAACATACAGCCCTGCAGGAACAGAACTCAGGTCGAGCACACCTTCCGTTTCACCTTGTCCTATTTTACTCAGCCAGCTTTTACCATTCACATCCTGAATTGTAATGGAGTGAAAAGGTTCTGAAAACTGGAACCGAACCAATTCAGTCGCCGGATTCGGGAAGAATGAAATGCCGCTGTTGGATTGGATCAGTTGAGGAACGGAGGTAATCAGATTCGGCGTCACGGTCTGGCAGCCAAAAATGTTCCGGGTTGTCAGATTTACGCTAACAGTATTGTCTGGAATGACAAGATAGAGTAACGTATCAGCTGAATTGCTTTGACCATTTATCCTCCACTGATAGCGGTTACCTGGAACCGGATTAGTCAATTTCAAAGTATCACCTATGCGAACCACGATGGCAGAGGCCGGTGGCGCTTCAAATGAAAATATGGTAATGGCATCTGCGGCTGTACAGCCTGTCTGTGGATTCGTTAATGTCACCGAATAGGTTCCTGGCTCTGTAACGGAAAGGGTACCATTCGTTCCAACTTGTGTTCCTTGTTGATTCACCCATTTGTAACTAAGGCCGGTATCAAAAAATGCGTTCAGCGTCAATGGTGTTCCAATACAACCATACCGATCCGCTCCCAGATCCACAAAAGGAAGAAGTCGGGAACGGCTTGAAAGAGCATCCACAGAATCAGGGGCCGTATACGTCACCTGAACCCAGACCCTTTGTTCGCGGTTGGTATCCAATGAATTGCGGGCTTTAACCAGATACCAGTTTGACGTGGCAGGTGTAAACACTTTGGTCAGATTGCCAATTCCACGCACCGAATCGAGCGCATTTCCACAAGCATCTGTCAGGAGAAGAGTCAGATCACGGTTGAACGATGAAAACAATTTGTAGGTCACCGGTTTTCCGGCCGCGGCATAGATTTTTCCTGCCATACGGCTGACCTTTGAGTTGGCAGGAAGTGCCCCTCCCTGCCTAAGTGATCTTGGGTGGCTGTCACCCAGGTCATCGGCCAGTTCCCATTCGTGGGTGGTGGACTGATTGGCAACCGGAAATGGTTGGTTAAAAAATGTCTCGAGGCTGGCAGGTGCAAAAATGGCCACACCCTTTTTCAATGTATTGTTGGCTGTTCCATTGCATGACGGAGCCTGAACCCTCACTCTTCCACCTGGAACGTTGTTTGGTCTTGTCACCACGGTGACATTCGGAAAGTTTCCGGTGTAGTCTTTCAATACAGTTCCGACGGCAAAATCACAGTCAATCCAGACGGCCTGATTGGTGGTGAAATTGTCGGTAACCGCAATGATGGCTTTGGCAGAACGCTCGAAAACGATCACATCCTGGGCATTGCTTCCATCAAAAAATACGGTGGACTCCGCTGTTCTTACCCGATAAGCACCACTTTTAAATTCGAACTTTTTGTGGCAGCGAATAAGATTGGCAATGGATTCACGGACAGGAAGATCGGTTTCGCTGGTTGGCAAATGCGTGTATCGCTTTCCGGTGGTGCCCACATCAAACAAATCTTCAAAGAAAATGGTCGGACTCCCATCCATGCTCATCATTACGGCATAAGCAGCTGTGAGACGCGGCTCTCTTGGATCTATATTTGGCGAAAGCTCGGAATTGGAAAACCATCTTTTTGGTGCACCATTTGCTTCAACCGGATAATTTCCATTTGCCTGAAGACCGGAGGAACCGGAAGATGGTTGGGTAGGCCTGAAGGTATCGTGGTTATTCACAAATGGCACCGTTCTGTCTCGCCGGTTCTGTTGCAGGCCAGGCAGGTTTGACAAATCGTAATTCCCTAAACCATATACCATTCCATACAAACCGGATGTTCCTGAAAATCCCCGTAGTCCAAAATCAAATGTTCCGGCTCTTCCCTGAACGGCATCTACCCAGGCATCCAGTTCGGATTTCCCTCCAACCCATTCGCCGACGGTAAACATCTGATCTGTCCCACTGGCAAATCCGGCATTGAATTGAAGATTATAAACCATATCCTCTGATACAGCATTCGGGAAATGCTTGATCGCATCCAACCGAAAACCATCCACACCTGTCTGCTTTTTAAACCAGATCATCCATTCTCTGGCCTGGTTCCGCATGTAGAAATCTCCCTGTGACGGATTGAATGTGGCAATCGAACTAAGGCCTTTTGAATTCTGATAAAATGCAATATCAGGTCCAAAAGTAGTTCGGGTTAAATCATCTCCCGTAAAACGGTTGTCTCCGGGCCCCGGGCTGAAATTCTGCCAGTTTTTAGGCCAGCGACCACTTCTCGCCAGGTAGTTACCCCTGGTTTCGTTGTTCGCGGGAGTTAAAAAACTTACATACCTGAAATTCTTATATCCACTGGTCGGATCGTTGGTAATGTCCTGATAATTCGAACCGGGTCGATTGGTGTTGTAAAACGTAAGACCAACACTGTCAACGCCTCCGGCACTGGTTCCTGATCCCGCACCATCCATATGATTCAACACAATATCCTGAATCACATGAATACCGTTTTGGTGCATAATACCAACCATGCGGAGAAATTCGTCTTTGTCACCAAACGGAGTCTTCAGGTTTTGCTTCTGGTACTTGTCGCCCAGATCGTAGTGGTCAAACGGACTGTAACCGACAGAAGCCGGATTAGCATTTTTCTGGTTTACCGGCACCCAAACACCCTCAATACCCATTTTTCGCAACCGGGGCGTAAGGTCTGCCAAATAGTTGGCCCAACCCTGGGGATAGTTATTGTTTTTGAAATCCCACCAGAAGCCCTGCAATAAAACTCTTTTGGTGACCTGACCAGAAGCCCGATGAAAGCAACCCAGCGACACTAAAAAAATAAAGCACACCGAAGTACGAAGAAAAAACATACCTGAAATTTTAAATGGGGTAAAAGAAAGATTCAAAACACAATGTTAGAATTTCTTTCTCAAAAAACAGGGGAATTTACGCCTGAATCGGTTTTTTTCATAGAGAACAACACGCCATTTGGGCGGAGATGCATTACCTGTTCCCGGCAAAAGGTACACGGCAATGGTGGACATTATTTTCAAAATATTTTGAAATAAATTTATCAAAATCGGATATTAGCGGTCTATATCAACAAAACCGTTACTTTTTGAATTAATCAAAGAAAAATTATGAAAAAATTAGTACTTTCAGTCGTAACCCTGCTGACATTCGGAACACTTTCTTCCATGGCGCAGGTGAATGCCACTTTCAAAGTGGACATTACTCCACTTCTCGCAGGTGGCGGAACCATCAACAATGTTGTGAGCATCGCGGGTAATTTTACTGATCGTGGAGGTAATCTGGTTAACTGGTCACCGGATCAAGGTCCAATGACTGACATGGGAAACAACATGTGGAGCCGTGACGTAATATTCGACGGAACTGCAACCGATTCACTTCAGTGGAAATACGTTCAAGGTGCTACCTGGGCCGACGGAGATGAAGGAAACGAGTGGGTGAATCCAGATCCTTCTTGTGTTCGTACAGGTGACAACAACAACCGCAAAATTTTGCTTCCAACTTCAGGTGACATCATCGTTACCTCTGCATGGGCAGAATGTCAGCAAGTAACTTCAAGTGTAAAAATTGAGTACAGAGGTTTGTTCGTAACTGTTGGACCAAATCCAGCTTCTACCAACCTGAGCATCCGTTTCGTAGGAACCACCAATGCTGAAGTAAAACTAACCGATCTTACTGGTCGTGTAGTGAAGTCTTTCAAAGGACAGGACGTTACTGAAAACATTGATGTAACCAACATGAAAGCTGGTCTTTACTATGTAACCGTTGTTGACGGTGACAAAGGATACCAGGCTCCTGTTATCATCACAAAATAAGAATTCTCATTTCTATTATAAAAAAGCCCCACCTCACCGTGGGGCTTTTTTATTTCATTTGCCTTCCATGAACACCTTTACTTATCTCGCCCTCGGCGATTCATACACCATCGGAGAAGCGGTAGCAGCCGACCAGAGTTTTCCAGCTCAACTTGCAAGTAAACTGGAGGCAGGGAATAATCGATCCTGTAAAAAACTGAAAATTATTGCCAAAACCGGATGGACAACCGATGAGCTTCAGAAGGGAATCCAAAGTGCCAAACCCGCTTCCAGTTTCGATCTGGTCACACTTTTAATTGGTGTAAATAATCAGTATCGTTCGTATGCTCA
Organism: Spirosoma fluviale; assembly: GCA_945883425.1. GTDB lineage: Bacteria > Bacteroidota > Bacteroidia > Cytophagales > Flexibacteraceae > CAMDMI01. The sequence continues at coordinate 35,708 of CAMCXM010000013.1, read as the reverse complement.
GGAACAGTACAAAAAGGGGTTTACCGAACTGCTGAAACAGGCCATTTCATTTGCCTCAGGTAAAAAAGAACATGTGATTGTTGTAACCATCCCCGACTATGGCTGCACACCTTTCGGAGCTGAAATGGCCGATAAAATTTATGCTGACCTGATCTGGTACAATGAAACGGCCACCAATATTGCCCGGAACTCAGGCGTGGAAGTGATCGATATCTTCCCGATTTCCAGACGGGCGAAATCAGAGCCGGAACTCATCGCTTCAGATAACCTTCACCCTTCAGCCGAAATGTACACTTTGTGGGCAGACGCCATCCTTCCGGTGGCTGAACGAATTCTTGCGGACGGAATCCCGGCAGAATAACCGCTGGCGAAGGTAGGATGTGACACATCCTTTTGTAATTTTGGTTGTCGAACGCAATCAACCAATAACTCCTTTAAACAATGAATGTCATCATTTTTGGTAGCACCGGAAGGACCGGTAAATACCTGATTCAGTTTGCTTTGGAAGCCGGATACGATGTCACCGCTTTCGCACGGAATCCGGATGCTATTACCATTCACCACCCGCGGTTGAATGTTTTTCAGGGTGATGTCACCAATGGTACCGCCGTTACTTCTGCCATGTCAGGTCAGGATGCCGTCATTTTTGCGGTCGGTACCGATCTTGGTCAAACCAATCTTCGGCACACGGCTATGAACAACATCATTTCGGCGATGCAGCAGAATCATGTGAAGCGCATCATCGGTATCGGAGGAATGGGAATTCTTCAGGCCAGTGAAGACAAAAAGATATTTGAAACCGATGGCTTTCCGGCTGAGTACATTCCGGTGAGTCAGGATCACAATGCCGCATTTGAATCCTTGCAGAAGTCGGGTCTGGACTTTACGTTTGTTTGTCCGCCCACCATTACAGACGGTCCGTTGACAGGTAAATATGTCACCCAGGCAACCTTTCCACCCGACGGTAAATTTGTGATCGACACAGCCGACCTGGCTGATTTTATGATCAAAGAACTTTCTGAACCAGCCTTTATCGGTCTAAGAGTTGGCATTACCGCAATCTGATCCTGAGTTTATCCGTAGAGCGTTTTCTTTCGCTTCGCAATTCCGGTTCGCCTGTTTTCTGGATGGCACATCATATCCCGTTTATCCAGGTGGCCCTTTCCGCTGCCTTCTGGCCATGGGAAACCGGAAAGTGGAAATGGCGCCGGATTGGACTGCCGCTTTGAAAGGAAAGGATCCACAATCCTGGTGGTTTGGATATCTGGGATATGACTTGTCCCGGGCCGATGGAAAGTCTCAGACAGAAGATACCCGACCAGCCTTTCAGAATTTTCCTTCTGTTCTTTTGTTTGAAGCAGAAGTGTTGCTCGAATTTCATGGTGATGGAACGATCGAACAACATGCCGGACCGGTAGATGTACTGGAACAAATTCACGCACTGGAAGCATATGAAGAATTACGGCCTCAGACAGATTTGATGTTTTCGTCATGGAAAAGTCGGGATGAATACCTGTCAGATGTTGTGACTGTCCAGAATCAGATCCGGGAAGGAAATGTGTATGAACTCAATCTCTGTCAGTTTTTTACAGCTGATCAGGACCCTGACGGAGCGTCGGTTTTCCTGCAGTTAAACCAGAATTTTCCGATGCCATTCGGTGGCTGGTTGAAAGGCGACGATTACGAAATTGCCTCCAATTCGCCGGAACGATATCTCCGAAGGGAAGGCAACCAACTCTTTTCACAGCCAATCAAAGGAACGGCAAAGCGAGGACAATCCGGAAAAGAGGATGCGGAAATACGGGAACAACTTTTTCACTCCGAAAAAGAAAGGGCCGAAAATATGATGATCGTGGATCTTGTCCGCAATGACCTGGCCCGGATCTCAGAAACAGGCAGCACCAAAGTAGACGAGATGTTTGGGATTTATGCCTTTCCAACCGTTTTTCAGATGATCAGCAGCATCCGGTCGGAACTGAAAAATGGCCTCGATTCATCCGATGCCATCAGGTCAACCTTTCCGATGGGAAGTATGACGGGCGCACCCAAAGGTGAAGTGATGGATTGGATTCAAAAGCTGGAGCCCTTCCGGCGGGGAGCGTATTCCGGGGCATTGGGCTATTTTGGTCCGGGAAATGAATTTGATTTGAATGTGTTGATCCGCAGTTTGTTTATCAATCACAAGGACCGAACCTGTGGATTTGCAGTGGGTTCGGCCATCACCATCGATTCAATACCGGAAGAAGAGTGGGACGAATGCAAAATGAAGGCCCGCACGATATTGCAAACCTGTGGAAGCCGCTGGGAAGACATCCGACCGGCGATGGTTTCAGATTTTCCGGTGACGTAAGTCTCGTTGTTTTTCGTCGGGTTGGCTCAGACTGAGCAGGATATGCCGGAGTGATGGTTTCTGAAATTTCTTCTGCCGGAGAAAAAAAGCGATGCAGCAGGGGGCGAAGCGGTTACCCCCCGGGCCGGGAAAGGGTGAAAAGTCGGAAAGAACACTGGCATCCGGACCGGGGCGTAAAAGCGAAGCACCCGCCCGGCTGCCCTTAAAATTGAAATCCGGATTTTATGAAAACCGCTTCAGAATGCGCTCAAGACCCATGATGTAACCGGATCCGAACAGGTACACGTGCACCAGCAGCGGGTGGATGTGGTAAATGGAAACCCGTTCGCCGAAACCCGGTTCGAGAGGAAAAAGTTCGAGGTAGGCTTCGTAAAAAGAGGCATCGAAACCGCCGAACAGATAGGTGAATGCCAGCTCGGACTCGCGGAAACCGTAGTAACAGGCCGGGTCGATGAACCAGGGTTTGTTGCCGCGGCCCATCATGAGATTGCCGGTCCACAAATCGCCGTGCAGCAAGGAAGGATCTTCCTGTGGGATGATGGAACCGAGTCGGCCACAGAGACTTTCGATGCGTTTGTAGAGATCGATGCTGATTTTCTCTTCCATGAGGCAATAGCCGACGATGGGCAGGATGCGGTTTTGGATGAGAAAATTGATGCCGTCGGTTTTCCACTCGTTGGGAAGTTCAACGGAGGCCAGATAGTTGGAATAAGGGTGACCAAATTGGGTGTGCCGTTGCTGGTGGAGAAGTGCGAGATGCCGTCCGGCTTCGGCGAAAGCGGGTTTTACGGTGGGCATTTCGTCGATGAAATCGGTGACCAGAAAATTGTAGCCCTGGGATTTCCCGTGTCCCAGAACTGTCGGCACAGGTAAAAACGGTCTTAGTAATTCAAGATCGGACGATTCGGACTGGAAAAAATTTGGTTCCGGCCGTTCGTTGAGTTTGACAAAAAAGACACCTTCAGAAGTTGAAACCCGGGCGCCGGTATTGACTACACCGGCGGCGGCAACCGAAAAATCCAGAATTTCGACGTCGTGCCCGAAGCTCTCGAAAAAAATAGATTCAAAGACCTGTTGGTAGGTGGTGGCGATGGACATAGTGGCTCAGCGACTTGGATAACGGGTTTTCGGGTATTTCCGGCGAATGGGATTGATGTGAAATTTCTGGTGCATGAGGAAGCTTTCTTCGTGCATCTGGTCGAAAAGCGCCTTCCATTTCTGAAAAACAGCGGGCTCAGCATCGGCAAGGGCCGAAGCATCTATATTTTTACGGCTTAGAAAATCTAAAAACCGATCCGCTTCCTGTGTCTGTACATCCATCTGTTTCCGGAATTCCGGCCCAAAGTAATCAAGACTTTGTCAATCGCCTCACTCCGTTTTGGGGAAAAGAGGAAGCAGAAGCCATTGTGAGGCAGTTATGGGAAGAATTTTTTGGTTCCGTTGGGATGCCCATTCCGTTTGGGCCTGCCATCTGGCCTGACGGTAAAGTGGAAAAGCTGGAACCGATGTTGGTTCGACTGGAGAAAAAGGAACCATTGCAGTATGTCTTAGGCAAAGCCTGGTTTGGCGATATAGAATTGAAGGTGAACGCCTCGGTACTCATTCCCCGTCCCGAAACCGAAGAGTTGGTGCACTGGTTGCTGGAAACAAAAGATCAAAAGGACAAAACTGTGCTGGATCTTTGCACGGGTAGCGGTTGTATAGCATTGGCGCTTCGCAAGAAAGGAAACTGGTCCATGGTTTCCGGATTGGATGTGAGTGTGGGTGCGCTTCAGGTAGCCAGGGAAAACGGGGAACATCTGGGTCTGAACGTAGACTGGCTGGAAGCCGATCTGCTCAAAACCGATCCCGGAATTTCGGGTGAATGGGATGTGTGGGTGTCGAATCCGCCCTATGTTCTGTCGTCTGAAAAAGCGGCCATCGAGCCGAATGTGCTGGATTTTGAGCCCCACCTGGCGTTGTTTGTGGAAGATACGGATGCCGTCCTTTTTTACCGCCGCATACTGGAACTGGGCTGCCGGCACCTGAAGCCGGGTGGTGCGGTGTACTTCGAGCTGAATCCGCTGACAGTGGGTGAAGTCGCAGAGGCATTCAGCCGTCTGGATTATGTAAATGTGGAAATCCGGAAGGATATGTTTGGAAAGGAACGAATGATGCGGGGTTTCAGACCTTTGGTGTGATCGGCAGCAACTGAAACGGAATGCCGCTGTCATTCATCAGCAGGCGGGTGCGCTCTTCACGGGCATCGGTGAGAAAGACCTGCCCCATGGTGGGTTCGGCAATTCGCTCGAGCAGACGGGAGATCCGGAGATCATCGAGCTTGTCGAAAATATCGTCCAGCAACAGCCAGGGCGACTGGTTTTTCTGTTCCTGCAAGAACTGATACTGGGCCAGTTTGAGCGCCAGTAAAAAGGTTTTCTGCTGTCCCTGTGAGCCCAGTTTTTTGAGGGGCCGTCCGTCAAGCAGGTATTTGTAATCATCGCGATGGAGTCCGCTCAGGGTTCGCTGACTTTCGAGATCGGCTTTCCGGTTTCTCTGAAAAAGCGATGCAATGTTGGTCTCCAGCAGTTCTGACTCGTATTCCATCGCTGCTTCTTCGGCATTGAGGGAAAGGAATTGGTATTGTCTCACCAGGGCTTTGTTGAGTTCCGGCACAAAGCGAATCCGGAAATCGAGCAGTGGTTTTGTTTCAATGGCCATTTCTTCATCGAGGGTATCGAGAAGGGAAAAATCCACCCGTTGGCGTTCGGCAAAATATTTGAGGGTGGCGTTGCGCTGGTTGAGCAGTTTTTTGTACCGGCCCAGGTGAAAGAGATAGGCCGGAAACGCCTGAGAGAGTGTGTTGTCGATGAAACTTCTCCTCCATTCAGCACTTTCGTTCATCTGGTAAGGTTCTTCCGGAAGGATGAGCACCAAGGGCAGACGGCCCACATGGTCGCTGATTCGTTCGACCACCGAGCCGTCCCAGGTGAGTTTCTTTTTTTCTTCGGGCGAATACACCAGCTCGAGGCGATGTTCGTGATCGGCTCCGGAAAGGCGGGCATCGAGTCGGTAAAATGTGGATTCGTGCCGGATGTTGAGGGCATCCTGTTTATGGAAGGCCGACCGGCCCAGACTCAGGTGGTGCAGGGCATCGAGGAGATTGGTTTTGCCACTTCCGTTGCGTCCGGTAAACGCCACAGTGCGGCCATCGAATTGAAACCGGGCCGCTTCATAGCTTTTAAAACCGGAGAGTTTCAGTTCGCGGACCAGCAAGAGAAATCGGGATTGGGGATGGAAACGATTATTCTTCCGGTGCCGGCGGTATTTGGAGGCTGGCCAGAAGTTTGTTCATTTTTTCGGCTTCGAGAAGGGTTTCGTCCAGGAAGAAACGCAATTCCGGCACAATGCGCACCTGGTTGCGGATGCGTCCGCCAAGTTGAAGACGGATCTGCTTGCTCTTTTCCCGGATGTCATCGAGGATAGCCTGTGGTTTTTTGCTCAGGGTAAGGCTGATGTAAACGGTAGCCACGCCGAAATCGGGACTCACATTCACACCTGATACTGTAATGAAGGCGCCACCGAACATAGATTTGGTATCCTGTTGAAAAATTTCGCCCAGTTCTTTTTGAAGAAGGCGGGAATATTTTTGTTGTCGCTGGGTGCTCATAGCCTGAAAATGAGGAGAATAAAACAGAATTTCGGTTTTATGCTGCTGGTTGGAGTAGCTCAAAACAGGTTACAAAACTAAGCACATTTTCTTCGCTGTTTATATAAAAGGAAAATAGCCCCATTTTTGAAACCGGAAAACGACGGCCTGACAGACGGAACTTTTTGTCTGTTGCACTTTGGTTAGAGGGTTCCGGAAATTCACATGGTTCAGTATTTCAAACTCGGCTCCTGGGACCGGTTCATCCTGCTTCTTTTGCTTTACGGTTTGCTTCAGGCGCCGTTTTTGCTGTTTTCGCAGGATATTCTGGTGCCCGAAATTTTGTGGATCCGTCTGGGCGAAAGACTGGCCGATGGCTGGCGATTGTATGCCCACACATTGGATGAAACAGCACCCATTCCGGCGATGGTATATGCTTTCCTTGCCAAACTCGGTTTACTGGATTACCACATTCTCCGGTATCTGGCTTCGTTTCTGATTCTGATGCAGGCACTTTGGTTCAACCAAATGGCGCACCGTTTCCAGTTGGTGACGGAACGAAACTATCTGATTGCCTTTTTTTATCTGATTTTCTCGCATCTGGGCCCTGATTGTTTTTCGCTTTCTCCGGTTCTGATGGCCAACACATTTGTGTTATTCGCTTTCAGCCGGTTTTTCAAAATTCTGAAGGACGGTGCCAGTTCGGATGATGCCATGATTCTGGGTCTGCTGCTGGGTCTGGCGGTTTTGTGCTACCAGCCTGCGGGACTTTTCATCTTTCCCTTGTACCTCTCGGCCTTGTTTTTCACCGGCTTAAAACCAAATCAGTATTTGCTCATTCTGGTGGCGATGCTCCTTCCTTTGGGTGGTGTGTACGCGTTTTTTACGGTGGGCGGTGGAGAGTCTGAATTCTGGACATGCTTTCTGGCACCTTTCCGGATCCGGTTTCTGATGTCGCTGATCGGTTGGGACCTGAGTCTTGGAATCGGGGGAATTCTTTTATTGGTTTCACTGGCGGGATGGGCAGCAGCCAATCAAAATTCGAGGGTCAACTTTCAGCGGTTGGGGTTTACAGTATTCTTCTTTTCATTGGTGATGTCCTTTTTCACGATTTTTCTGGGAACGGTTCAGTCGACCGATCAGCTTTTGTTTCTGGTACCGCATGCGGCTTTTTTCATGGCTCAATTCATGTTGTACACAAGGGGAGTGCTGATGCAGGAAATATACAGTTTGCTGGTCTGTGCCCTGCTGATTTCCGGATTTTACGGCATGGTGGATGTGACCTTTGGAAAGCAGATTCTGGGTCACAAAATGTATCTTGAAAATCCACCCAAAGGATTTACCGCCAATTTCCGGAACCGGGACATTCTGGTACTGGACAATGATTTTCGCTTTTACAAATACAACAAACCTGCCACCCGGTTTTTACGCTATTATCTGGCTGATATCGACCCGAAGCAGATCCAGACCTTTGAAGGGTTAATTTTCTGGTACCAGTGTCTGGCCGAAAATCCACCCCGCCTGATTTATGATCCGCATCTGCTTATTCCGGCCCTGGCGGTACGTATGCCGGAGTTTGGTCGTTGTTACCGGGCTACGTTTTACCCCAATTTATACGAAGCCATTCCGGGCAGGAAATTTGGAAAGACACGTTGAAATTGGCGCATGGGTTAAGAGAACAAGGATATCATACTTGTGTTCTGACAGTGAATCAGCATAATTCAAAAATTGATTTTCTCATAAAAAAATGGTGTCTTCAGATATCTGTGCGACTGGGTGTTGACCTTTCTTGGTCAGAAAGAATTCATCATTAAAAACGAATTACCAAGGATACTTCAGAATTTGACCGAATCGCTTTCCTGGCTGGAACCGTTTCACTTTTGCCACAAGACATGGATCCGACACCTTGTTTGTCCAGTACAACATTGTCCGATTCTGCGCCAACTCCTGAAATTTCGCATTCGCAAGCCAATCTTTCACCAGGCTAATTTGTCAGACTGAAAGTTGAGAAACTGAAGCCAGACCACTTCATTGTGGATTCCTGGCAATCCATCTTGTGGCTCCATCTAATGGGCAGTGTCGTAATCTGTCACTTTTAGTTTGATATCTCTTGAAAGCCACCAGGTAAGACCGGTGATCAATAACGCAATGATCATGAAAACCAGATAGACGGAATGTGATATGGTGATCCCGGAATGCATAAAAAAGTGCTGTGCTGGAAACTGCTGGTAAATGGCATGATCCGTCTCTTTGGCGAAAAGCAAATGGTTGGGTGGGAATTCTGATAAACCCAACGGGTAGTAATATCTGGAAATGATGAGTGCCGCAAATCCAAGCAACCAAACAAATGAGTTCCTGACTTGTGAAAAATCAAAATACATAAACGCCAACAGAAGCAAATAGGGAAGTAAGCAAAGCGTATGACGGGCTTCCGGAAGGAAAATCAAAAACAAGGCTGCGAACAAAATAAATTGATGCTTAATTCCGTAATCGAGTGACTTTCTAACAATCTTATTCCAATTCACCAGAAACAAACAAATGATAGGTCCGAAGAACTGAATGGCATCCAACAGCCCAATCAACGGTTTCAAATTGAGGTAGGTCCAGTAATTTCCCAGGAAAACCCGGATTTCATTCATGTGGGGCTTATTATTGAGAAAGACCAGGGTTTTATTACCAATGAGGTAAACCAATATTGCGATTACCCATAAATAAGAAATTGCTCTTTGCTTGATCGCAATGATATGGCTCTCCGGAGAAAAAAGACGCCACAAGCTCGAAAAAAAGTATGTGAAGGCAAGTCCATTTACGATCAACGTTACTGGAAATAAGGCGGGTAAAATAGAATCAGGAAAGGTATAGATGGTAACTCTGCCCATGTAGAAATACCAAAATACGGAAGGAATAAAATAGGCAAGAAATATGCATACGTAAATTACAATCTTGAATTTCGATTTCCCGAGAACCAACTTAAAAGGCTTGAAAATACTGTACACCAGGTTCACCATTAATCCAAAAGGAAAAGTGAACATCAACAAAATACCCCAAATGAATTTCAACCAAACCCTACCCTCAAGATGAGCGATCAGCAATCCCATTGAAAACAGAGCCGCCAACGTATCTGTCATAACGGGATTGTAGTACGCTTCTCTTGTAAAGTTAAAGTTGAAAAAAGCGAGCAATGAAAAGATCAGGGCTCCCTTAAACCCCAATTGTAAATAGCGCACTAACCGAAGGCTTAACCAGATAAACCCTTGAATAGCAAAAAGATTAAGATACTGAAATACGGTAATGCCATTATCCCATGTTTTGGGAATCCCAAATACATCTAAGGTGAAATAGCAGATATAAGATGGTAGAATGCGAAAAAAATGATAGTCGTCTACTTCAGTTGCCAGATTGGTTGCTTTGAAGATATACCAGATTCCGTCATAACCGGTTCCGGATCCTAAGCCAATAACAGACAAAAAATGAATTTGAAATAAGCCCGAAATAAGATGGAATATGCTGATGGCACCAAAAAGAAAGGCAATTGACTTTTGATAATTCTCTTTGGATTCGATCTGCATGTTGTCTTGTTTCCCCGGCAAACCTAATTATTGTTTAGGGAACCCCAAAAGCCAAGATTGAGTTTCAAATTTTGAATGGGTACATCAACTGACTTAAAAAAGTTATAGTTAGAACAAGCTGTTGACTATAAACTGAATATCAGCCTGCCCTATAACATCTTGCTCCGCTTCGTCATGAAGTTGAGCAGAATCTGGTCGAAGCCCATTTGTGTATTGGCTTCCACATAGTCGATTTTCATCTGGCCGCAGCGCAAACGGATGGCCTGGTTCCGGCGTTCCATCCCTTGCTTATACTGCTCTTTGATTTCATTGGGAAACAACTTGATTTCGGCCTGGGTCTCGGCATCCACAAAGAGATAGGGCTTGTTCTTAAATTCAAATTCCACTTCCTGGCGGTGGTCCATCACATGAAACAGCAATACTTCGTGCTGGTTATGCCTCAGGTGGGCCAGTGAATTGAAGAGGGTTTCCAGATCTGATTCCATAAACAGATCAGTAAAAATCACCACCAGCGACCGGCGATGAATGGCTTCGGCCATCAGATCAATGACGGACGGAATCGCCGATTGTGTAGAGGCCACCGGATTCTGCATCAGATTCTCGAGTTGCGCCATCAGCTTGTGCATGTGGCCCGAAACCGATTTGGTCTGGCTCTGGGTAAGGATGGTATCGGCAAAGGTGGTGAGCCCGACGGCATCCCGCTGTTTGCTCAGCATATACATAATGGCCGCGGAAGCCAGAATGCTGAAGGTTAATTTGTCCTGATCGGGTTTGGGCAAGTACATCGACGGTGACACATCGAGCAGAATCTGGCACCTCAGATTGGTTTCTTCTTCGTACCGCTTGGTATACAGACGGTCGGTTTTGGCATACAGTTTCCAGTTGATGTGCCGGGTGCTTTCCCCTGGATTGTACAGCACGTGCTCGGCAAATTCAACCGAAAAACCATGATACGGCGAACGATGCAGTCCGGTAATAAAGCCCTCCACCATTTGCCTTGCGAGCAATTCGAGGTTGCCAAACTGTTTGGCCCAGGCTAAATCTACTTTCTTACTCAAGGTGTTCTTGGAAAAGGGTGTACAAAGATGCGATGAAATTGTTTACCTCCGCCGATGCAGAGCTTTACTCATGGCTTTTTCGTCTGGGTGGTATCTTTATACGTTTTCAACAGACTGTAAATGCTATCGAGCAGCTCAATGTTTTCATTGTAGTATTTCAATGATGTCATCACACGGGCACTGTCGAGATGGTGTTTCTCAAAAATCTTCTTTTCCATCCCCGGATACATGGCATTGGTGGTGTCCTGCCGGATTCCAGATAAGAGCAAAGACGATTCTGCATCATGAATATCACTGAGAAAAGCCACCATTTTGGGAATGGGAACGAGGTTTTTAGGTGGCAGCTCTTTCTTCTCGGTTTCACAAGAGAAAAGTACCGTCAGTAATAAAAAAGGGAGCAAAGAAAAATACCGTTTCATAAATCCGTTCCGCGTTCTTCGGTGACCAGTTGTTTCTCGTACAGTGCTTTATATGGACCATCCACTTTGATCAGTTCGTCGTGGTTGCCCGACTGCACAATTCGACCTTCATCCATCACCAGAATGGTATCCGCCAGATTGACGGACGAAATCCGATGTGAAATGATGAGGGTCGTTTTGTCCTTCATCTCTTCTTTGAGGTGAGAGAGAATGGTGTTTTCGGTTCGTGTATCAACGGCCGAAAGGCAATCGTCCAGAATGAGCACCCTCGGTTTCAGAACCAGAGCCCGGGCAATGGAAACCCGCTGTTTCTGTCCACCGGAAAGCGTGATTCCTCGCTCTCCGATCATGGTTTCAAACTTGTTTTCAAACCCTTCCACATTTTCAAGAAGGTCGGATTGCAGACTGGCATTGCGCATTTCGGCTTCACCCAGTTCCGGATTTCCAAACAGAATGTTGTTGCGGATGGTATCAGAAAACAGGAAGACATCCTGCTGCACATAGCTCATTTGCTTGCGCAGACTCCTTGGATTCCAGGATTGAATGGGCTGTCCATCGATCAGAATTTGTCCGGAACCGGCATCAAACAATCGGACCACCAGATTGGCCAGCGTCGATTTGCCACAGCCTGTATTCCCCAGAATACCAATGCTTTGTCCGGGTGACGCTTTGAAGGAAACATTCTTCAGTGCCTCAATTCCGGTATCGGCATAGGTAAACGACACATTCTGAAATTCGATGACGCCCCGAATCGGTGTTTCACGATTTTCGACCGAAACGATTTCGCTTTTGTTATCAAGAAACTCATTGATACGGGTCTGGCTCACAGCCGCCCTTTGCGCAATGCTGATCACCCAGCCAAGTGAGGTTACCGGCCAGGTAAGCATGTTCACATAAATCAGGAATTCGGCAATGTTTCCGGTGCTCACCTTTCCCTGAATGGCTTGTTGACCACCGACATACACAGTGAGAATGGTACTGATGCCAATCAAACTCAAAATAAGAGGAGAAAACCAGGCATTCACATTGCCGAGCTGAATGGATCGATGGCGGTATTCGTTGCTTTCTTCGGCAAACTTATCGGCCGAATCCTGTTCGCGTCCGTAGGCTTTGATCACCCGGATTCCGGAAAAGGCTTCCTGCACAAACGTGGAAAGATTGGAAAGGCTCTTTTGGATGAGATCCGACCTTTTCTCTATTTCGGTGTTGATAAAATACACCGAGATCGACAAAACCGGCAGCGGCAACAGCACGTACATAGTAAACTCCGCATTCACCGAAACCATGTAACTGATCACCATCACAAATAAAACCAGCAGGTTGATGCCATACATAATGGCCGGGCCGGTATACATTCGGATCCGGCTCACATCTTCGGAGATGCGGGCCATCAGGTCGCCGGTGTTGTTGCGGCGGTAAAAACTGAGGGGCAGATTCTGGTACTGTTCGTAGATGTCGTTTTTCTGGTCAAACTCAATATGGCGGCTCATCACGATGATGGTTTGCCGCATAAAAAACAGGAACAATCCCCGGAGAAGCGCCATGGCCACAATCAGCAAACCGAATTTGAGAACGGCCACTTCCATTACATCCATAAAGGCTTTTCGCTCGGTGGGATCTTTGAGGTTGTCTATTTTGTCAATATTCAGAGCGACCAGATCAAAAGAAGAACGCACCATCTGAGCCGGGTAAATCGCAAACAGATTCGACAGAACAACAAAAACCACCCCCAGCAGGAAGTAGTACTTGTAGCGAAAAAAATATGGATTGAGCGTTAGGAGCGATTTCACAGAGATGCAAAACTAGGAAATTTCCCTTGCCTAAGAATGATTTGAAACAGGATTACCGGTATGATTTCGTTTCTTTGCAACTCGAAACTACGAATGGCGATATCCAAATTTCAGGCAATCATCGAATGTAAATGTCCCCGCTGTAAAAAGGGGCGGATTTTTACCGACAGCCCTTTCAATTTCAAAACCGGACGCCGGTACTTCACCCACTGCCCGGTGTGCAACCTGAAGTACGAGCGGGAACCTGCATTTTTCGAAGGCGGTATGTATTTCAACTATGCTATGAATGTAGCGATTCTGGTTGCATCGGGAGTTGCGACGTATGTATTGCTGGACGATCCCAATCAATGGATTTACTTTGGAGTCTCGGCCACCATGGTGGTTTTGATGGTGAGTTTCACCAGCCGGTTGAGCAAATCGATGATGCTTCATTTTTTCGGAGGGGTTGAATATGACCCAAAAGCCGAAGAACGATACCAGAATTCGCTGAAAGAAAAGGCCTGAGTCATGTGTTTTTGAGCATGAACCAACTGTTTCCAGACGAAAATCCCATTGCAGCACCGTCCTTAAAGAGGAAAGTTTCACCACCATGGATTTGAAAATCAGAGGTTTAAGGATTTAAAGCGTTTGATTTACTGTCCTTTTTCTGCAATCGCTTGGAATCAAAAATCCAATTCCCCATCTTTGCGGCCCAAATTTAGAAGGCCATGGGTGTAACTCGATTAAAACGAAAAGACAAGAGAAACAAAGCGGTAGCCAATGCCCGCGTGAAGCGGATCAAGCAACTGACCCTGACTCCTGTCATCAAAAAAGTAGACGTGGAGGAGTTGAAAAAGTCTTTTTCTACAACTGCGTAACACTAAGGCCTCTGTTGATCAGAGGCTTTTTTGTTTATTTCCCGTCAGCAATTTCAGATACTGGATTCCCAGAACCATCAAGCCCAAGGCAAAGCCGGCTGTACTCACCGGTTTCAGAATTTCTTCCTGCTTATAGAATTCGGCCAGCATCCACAAACTGTTGGATGTAATCCAGAGCGTAATCGCCACATTGTGTGCCAGGGTAACCGATTGAAATCTCTGGAGCCAGGTGAGGATGATGGCCACCACAATCGTAGGAATCACCATAATGGTTCCGGCCAGTTTCCATCCCTGTGCCCAGCACATATCTTTTACCAGCCATAAAAAAACATGGGCATACTCCATCGGATGCCAGGCCCGGTCTTTAGCGGACGGTGTCCCGTTATTTTCCATTGCGGATTTTAAACAACCGGATCAGGGCCGCCACATAATCGTCTGTCGTAGTTATGGCCAGATAGTTGGTTCGTTGTTTCTTACAGAGATCTTCGAGGTGCTTCTGGTTTTGCATAAACTGCTGCTTCACATTTTTGGTGAAACCCGGAAGTGAGGTGTTGATCCAATACGTTTTTTTCTGTTCCGGATCGAAAAGCGGCATGATGCCCAGACTCGGAAAATCACGTTCCCTTTTGTCCATCAGGTGGATCACCACCACATCGTGTTTCCTGCTTAACGTTTTCAGGGCCTGGTCGTAATTGTTGTCGATAAAATCACTCAGGACAATGATGATGCTTTTCCGTTTCAGCATGTTCATGGTGAAATAGATGCCGGCATTCAGATCGGTCTGGGCCGACTGGGGTTTCATTCCAAACAATTCGGCAATGATCCGGTAGGCCTGCTGCATGCCTTTGCCTGGTTTGATGTAGCTCTCCCGCTTGTTGCTATAGGCAATCACTCCCACCTGGCTGCCTTCTTTCACTGCCGACAGAGCCAGAACGCCGCAGATTTCCTTGCACATATCCAGCTTCTTGGCTCCAAATTTCCCTACTTCCTGAGACGATGAAACATCAAGAAGAAAGAAAACCGTCTGTTCTTTTTCTTCTTTGAAGGTCTTGACAAAGGTACCGTGCCCTTTGGCCGACACGTTCCAGTCGATGGTCCGCACATCGTCGCCATACTGGTATTCCCGTACATCGTTAAACTCCAGCCCCGAGCCTTTGAAAACCGAATGGTAATCGCCCTGCATCTGCGAATTGAGCGCCTTCCGTATTTTGATTTCGTAGTTCCGGAGTTTTTGAATGGTTTCCCTCAGATCCATGTGCGGTTGGGATTGGTTTTGCAAAGGTAGAAAACCAGCGATGCCAACAAATTGAAAATCCTGTCCTATTTTTGAGCCCATTCATGCATCCATACCTGCTTCTTCTTTCCTTCTTTTCCGGTGGCTTTCTTTTCATCGCCATGGGATATGGAATGTCGCGATTGCTGCAAACACAGAAGCCCAACCCTCAAAAGCTGACTTTTTACGAATGCGGTGAGGAGCCCTCAGAAGGAAAAGGGGCCCGGTTCAATTTCCGGTATTTTCTGCCCGCCGTTTTGTTCCTTTTGTTTGAAATCGAAATCGTATTGCTGGCGCCCGTCCTTCTGGCCCGGTTTCATCCTCTGGAAGGAACGTCTCCTCGGGTCTGGGAATTTCTGATTCGCTGGGAACTGCTGGTTTTCGCCCTGGTGCTGTTTGCCGGTTATATTTTTGCCTTATCAAGAGGATATCTATCCTGGGAAAAGCCCGAAATTGAAACACCTGTTTTCAACGGACCGGTTCCGGATTTTGCCTACGAACAATACAACCTCGAACAGGAAAGAACCCCCAGGCCGGACAGTACGGTTGGCGTTTCAGCATAAATAAAACGTGCGAATTCCTATTGACCGGGTCCGTCCAGTTTGGTGTTTTCCCGATGGCGATTCAGATCCCGTTTGGTTTTCTTCTCCAGATTTTTCAGCATCGCTTCCTCCAGATTGACACCCGTCTGATTGGCCAGACAGATCAACACAAACAACACATCGGCCATTTCATCTCCCAGATCTTCCTTTTCTGCCCCGGGTTTCCAGGATTGTTCGCCGTACTCTCTGGCCATGATCCGGGCCAGTTCGCCCACTTCTTCCATCAGCACCGCCGTATTGGTGAGTTCGTTGAAGTAGCGCACTCCGATGGTTTTTATCCATTCATCAACCGTGCTTTGTGCCTCTCTGATTGTCATATTACAGGTTTGAAGATGGCAAATAGATAAAATCCCATCGCTTAGAAAATGAAAATGCTGAATTTCGCCGAAACAAATTCTTGTGCATGTCAGCATACTTACTGAAAGGTGGAACTCTGGTAAATGAAGGCCAGATTTTTCAGGCCGATCTTCGGATTCACCACGACCGGATTGAAAGCATTGGGCAATCACTTTCTGCCCGTCCGAATGAAACCGTCGTCGATTGTGAAGGACTTCATATTTTCCCGGGACTGATCGACGATCAGGTACATTTTCGGGAACCCGGCCTCACGCACAAAGCCACCATCGGGTCGGAATCCCGGGCAGCGGTAGCGGGCGGCGTTACGTCCTTTATGGAAATGCCCAACACAAATCCCACCACCACAACGGCAGAGCAACTGGATTGGAAACGGAATACGGCATCTCAAACCAGTCTTGCCAATTATGCTTTCTTTTTTGGTGCCACCAATGAAAATCAGGAAGACGTTCTTCGGGTGGATCCATATAAAACCTGCGGGATCAAGATTTTTATGGGGTCTTCGACCGGTAATATGCTGGTGGATGCAGAGCCGGTTCTGGAAAAGATCTTTTCCTCAACGCCGTTGGTGATCGCCACCCACTGCGAAGATGAGGCCACCGTCCGTCGAAACATGGCCGATGCGACCAACAGGTTTGGGGCGAACATTCCGTTTTCCGAACATCCGGTCATTCGCAGCCGGGAAGCTTGTTATCTTTCTTCTTCGATGGCTGTTTCGCTGGCAAAGAAGCATGGTGCGAATCTGCACATTCTCCACATCACCACCGCTGAAGAACTGAACCTGTTTCAACCCGGCCCGATGAAAGGGAAAAAGATAACCGCCGAAGCCTGCGTTCATCATCTCTGGTTTGATTCGTCCGATTATGACAAGCTGGGAAGAGAAATCAAATGCAATCCGGCCATCAAAAACAAGGAAGACCAGGATGCTTTATGGAAAGCCGTTGCCGACGGACGCATCGACATCATTGCAACCGACCATGCGCCACACACCTGGGAGGAGAAACAGCAACCGTACGGACAGTGTCCTTCCGGCCTACCGCTTGTTCAGCATAGCCTGGCCATGATGCTCGACCGGCATCTTAAAGGAAAAATATCGTTGGAGAAACTGGTGGAGAAAATGTGTCACCAGCCAGCAGAGCGGTTTTCTGTGGTGGAAAGAGGATATCTCCGCGAAGGATACAAGGCCGATCTGGCCATCGCTGCCCTAAACAAAGAACAGGTGGTAACGAACGATTCCGTCCTGTACCATTGCGGCTGGAGTCCGTTGGCAGGCACCCGTTTACAAGCAGAAAATTTGTATACTTTTGTGAATGGCATTCTCGCATTTGATCGTGGTTTGTTTCTGACAGACCAAAAGGGAGAGGCCATCCACTTCAATCGTTAACAACCAATATGAAAACGGTAAGACTACTTATCACTGTCGGGATTCTGATGACCCTGGGGTTTTCGCTTCCAGGATATTCACAATACTATCTGGAAGACCGATGGCCCAATCTCAAGTTTATTTCTCCGGTGTGGATGGAACCCTCGCCAGACCAGACAAAAAGAATTTTTGTGCTCGAGCAAAACGGAAGGATCAAAATGTTCAAAGATTCGGGAACTGTGAATGTAAACGACACCACAACTTTTATCAATCTGAGGTCGAAAATGCAGCCGTATGTAAGTCTGGGAGAAACCGGACTTCTTGGAATGGCCTTTCATCCAAATTTCAGCCAGAATGGGTATGTATTTGTGGATTACACGGCCACTTCTCCGAATTTAAGAACAATCGTTTCAAGATTTAAAGTTGACCCGACCAACCCAAACAAACTGGATCCCAACTCAGAGCGGATTCTGTTGTCGATTAATCAACCTTACTCCAACCACAATGGTGGATCCATTATTTTTGGAGATGATGGCTATCTCTACATCGCCATGGGTGACGGAGGCAGCGGGGGAGATCCCGGCAATCGTGCCCAGAATAAAGCGGACTTTTTGGGGAAAATTCTCAGGATTGATGTGAATGTTCCGGATACAGCAGCCTCACCTTACCGCATTCCATCGGATAATCCATTCGCCAACAGTACGGGTAATACGAAAAAGGAAATCGGATGTCATGGGATGAGAAACCCCTGGAAAATTTCCAAAGATCCGGACGGACCCACCATCTGGATGGCCGATGTAGGACAAAATGTGATTGAAGAAGTTGATACGTTTCGCCTGGGAGCCAATTACGGCTGGAAAATTATGGAGGGCGATAATGCGTATTCCAATTGCAACAACTGCGATACAAGCAAATATGAGAAGCCCGTTTTCGATTATGGCCGATCGTTGGGTAACAGTGTAACAGGCGGGTATGTATACCGTGGCAAAGAGTTGTTCAAACTGAAAGGAGCCTACATTTATGGTGATTATGGTTCACAGAAAATCTGGACTTTGATGAAAGGAGCTTCGGGTGCATATGAGAACACACAAATCGCCCTTGCTGGTGGTGCCCTTGCATCGTTTGGAATTGACCACAACAAAGAAGTGTATTCGCTGCGCCACACCACAGGAAAGCTGATGAAAATTCGCTGCGGTCCACCTACTCCTGCTGTTACTTTTTCTGCCCAGAATGTGTGCGCCGGAGATTCCATCGTGTTGCTGGCCCCGGCCGGAGCAGACATTGCCGGATACAAATGGTCGAATGGTGACACGACCCGACGGATTGTTTTCCGGAATACCGGGACATACAATGTGCAGGTTCAAACCCGCAATACGTTTGGCTGCTGGAGTTATTCGTCAGCAAACTATACATTCAGCATCAATCCTTTTCCAACGAAACCTTCTGTTGCTGACGTAACCGGATGCTCCGGTGATACCGTACCGTTATTTTTGCCTTCTAATCTAAACTACAACTGGTCGACCGGAAGCACCGTAAATAATATCGGTATTTCTGCCACTGGTAATTACTGGGTTTACGCCAAAGATTCTGCTTCCTGCAAAAGCGATACTGCCTTTTTCAGCTCTGTTTTTTATCCAAAACCGGCCACACCCGTAATTAGTTTAAACGGATCACTCATCGCGACCGGTGCACCCACCGGATCGACCTACCAATGGTTGTGGGAAGGAGCGGTGGTACAAACCAGCAGCGACTCCACATTCAATCCCATTCAGGAAGGATCTTATCGGGTGATTGTAACAAGTGCCAACGGTTGCAAAAGCGATACGTCTCTTGCCTTTATTGTGATGAGCAATCAGGTACGTGTACAGCCGGAACCATTGTTGGTTTCCCCAAATCCATTCCGCGATGTTCTGGAAATTCAGTGGACCGGTGGCTGGGAAGGTCGGTCTGCTGATGTTGAGGTAATCGATATGAAAGGAAGAGTGATGCGAAAAGAGCACGCCAACCAAATGTCCAAAGGTGGAATTCTTCGGATTCAGACCGGATCATTGCCAAAAGGCGCTTACATCATCTCCGTGAAAAGCGGATCGCAAACACAGACCCGAAAGCTGGTAAAACAATAAGGGTTTGAATGGTTGAAAATAAAAAGGCCCGCTGTTCAGGCGGGCCTTTTTATTTGTCAGCAGCGAACAGTGAAACTATTGAACAAGGAGCTTCAGAACTGCGGCGCCCTCTTCAGATTGCACATGCACGGAATAGATTCCGGGCGAAAGCGTGGAGATCTGAAAGACTCCGTCCTTTAATTGAGTTTTCCGGATCAATCTTCCCATTGCATCTGTGAGCAAAACATTGGCCGGGCGGTTTTCCATACCCGCAACCTGAATGGTTTGTACGGGATCCGATTTTAAGACGGACGGAATCAATTTCAATTCACGACCTGAAAGCGTTTTCACATTTCCAACAACCGGGATAAATCCAACGAATCCGGAATAGATGATCTCTCCTTCAACTTCCAGATTAATTTCTTCACCATATTTCATATACGGCAACCCGTATCCTGGAATGTACCAAAGCCAGTTTCTTCCTACATAACCAAACGTATACGGCCCACCCTGATTGAAGGCAAAATCGATGGAGAAGGATTTCTTTATCAGAATTACATTTTCATAGGTGGCAAATGGCGTGATGAGCGTTCCATAGCCTGCGTAGGTGATGGTATCGCGGTACTTACTGTATTTTGAAAAGCCAGATGTGGAAAATTTGCTCTCTGACTGATGAATGAAGGTTTCTCCAAATGCCAGGTTTTTCCGAAGATCAATCCGGGGTGTGGTGAATCGCTCGGCAAAATCTGCTCCCTTCAGATTATTCCCCAGATACAACAGATCATCGCCACTTACCTGGTGGAAGTTTTCGATGGTATCGGTCCCAAAAAACGAAACATATGCCGAAGTGGCACTGGGATACCGGCTGCCCGAATCGGTGTTTAATACATTTTTGTTTCGGAAAGCAAAACTGTAATCGGTGATGTAGACCGAATCAAGTCCGGCAAAATTCCAGGTGATGTTGGCTCCTTCCTGGATAGCGGGAAGTGGGGTAGTCTTGGAAAAACTTCGTCCACTAAACGCTTTTCCAACGGTGGGGAAGTAAGAGTTATCGAGTACGGGCTGAGCAAAAGACGGGATGGAAAGGAAAATGCACCATGCCCAAAAGGACTGTTTCATGTGTTAATGTTTTGATATACAGACAAAAAAAAGGAATTAAATCCATTAATACCCTTTTTGCACAGGAAATCAATTTTTGAAAGTTGCGAGGAATAGGTGCTTTCTTTCAGCAATTTCAAATAAAAAACGACCTATTTTTGCCCGAATAGTTAAAAACGAACAAAGACCCTTCATGTCGATCCGAAACCAGAAGATCCATTTTATCGCCATAGGCGGAGGTGCCATGCATCAATTGGCCATTGCTTTGAAGAATAACGGAAATGAGGTTTCCGGTTCCGATGATGAAATTTTTGAACCATCAAGGTCAAGGCTGGCTGAAGCCGGAATCCTTCCGGAAAAAGAAGGCTGGGATGAAGCAAAAATCCATTCCGGTCTTGACATCATCGTGGTTGGGATGCATGCCCGCCAGGATAATCCTGAACTATTAAAAGCCAAAGCATTGGGACTTCGAACGCTTTCGTATCCGGAGCTGATTTTTGAACACAGCCGCAACAAACAGCGGGCGGTAATTGCTGGTAGTCATGGCAAAACCACAACTACGGCCATGATCATGCATGTGCTGAAGTACACCGGAAAGAAGTTCGATTATCTGGTGGGTGCCCCGGTTTCGGGATTTGAACACACCGTCCGCCTTACCGACGATGCCCCGGTAATCATCATTGAAGGCGATGAATATTTATCTTCTCCCGATCAACATATTCCCAAGTTTCTGGTGTACCAGCACCACATCGGATTGGTGACCGGAATTGCCTGGGACCACATCAATGTGTTTCCATCCGAACACAGTTATGTACGACAGTTCGATCACTTTGCCGATGCCACGCCTAAGGCCGGTATTCTTGTCTACAATGATGAAGATGCGCTTACATGTGTCATCTGTAAGAAAGAGAGGGAAGACGTAACCGTGCTGGAGTACGGAACGCCAAAACACAGCGTTAAAAATGGCGTCACTTACATGATTACCGCCGATGGCAAAGAAATTCCGGTTCGCTTTTTTGGTGTTCACAACCTGAGCAATGCCAATGGTGCCCGCACCTTACTTGGAAAGCTGGGTGTTCACGACGATGTGTTTTATCAGGCCATCCAATCGTTTGAAGGAGCTTCCCGTCGGCTGGAGAAAGTGGGTGAAAAAGATGGACTTACCGTTTTCCGCGATTTTGCCCATGCCCCAAGCAAGCTTGAAGCCAGTGTGAAAGCGGTGAAAACACAGTTTCCGGGTAAAAAGCTTCATGCTGTTCTCGAATTGCATACTTTCAGTAGTCTGAATAAAGATTTTATCCAGACCTACGACCAGACAATGAAATCGGCCGATGAAGCGATCGTTTATTTTAATCCGGACGTGGTGGCACACAAAAAGCTGGACCCCATTTCTGCTGATGAATTAAAAACCGCATTCGGTCGCCCGGATCTGCAGGTGTACACCGACAGTGCCACACTTTTTTCGGATCTGGCCGCAAAAAATTATAACCAGGATGTCCTTCTGCTGATGAGCTCCGGAAATTTTAACGGAACCGACATTCCTTCCTTTGTTTCGAACCTTCTGAACCGATAGTAACACCATGAACCATAGTCTGAAATTAAAGAAGCCTTTGGCTTTTTTCGATCTGGAAACCACAGGAATCGATCCTGTTAACGACCGGATTGTTGAAATATCCATGCTGAAGGCAATGCCGGACGGAAGCACTTCATCCAAGACCTTCCGCATTAATCCGGAGATGAAAATTCCATATGAAACTACGCTGATTCATGGTATCTCTGATGAGGATGTAAAGGATTCTCCCACATTCAAAAAACTGGCACCCGAAATTCTTGCCTTTCTGGAAGGATGCGACCTGGCCGGATACAACTCGGTGAAATTCGATCTGCCCATGCTGGTGGAAGAATGCATGCGGGTCGGAGTGGATTTCGATTTCTCCAAACGAAAAATGGTGGATGCCCAGAAAATATTCCACTACATGGAACCCCGCAATCTGGCCGCTGCCTTCAAATTTTATTGCGGTAAAGAGATGAGCGACGAAGGCCGTGCTCACTCAGCCGAATTCGACACGTTTGTAACCTTTCAGGTTTTGAACGAACAGGTGAAACGGTACGAAAACAACGAACGCAAAGACGAAAAAGGACAAGTATTCGTTCCCGTCCAGAATGATGTGGATGTGCTAGACAAACTCAGCCGTGGCAACCAGTTTGATCTGGCCAACCGGATGGTGTACAACGACAAAGGTCTGGTGGTTTTCAATTTTGGAAAACACAAAGGCAAAGTGGTCACCGATGTATTTCGTGCCGAACCTTCGTATTACGACTGGATGATGAAAGGTGATTTTGCCCGTGATACCAAGCGTAAACTGACAGACCTCAAACTAAGCATGAGCGGCATGCTGCAACGATAAAACCGCAACTGTTTTTCTCTTTCATTCTTCTACTTACCCATGAAAAAGTTCTTTAAAATCCTGGCCATTGGCCTGGGTGTGATTCTGCTATTGCTGCTGATTCTGCCGTTTCTGTTCAAAGACAAAATCAGTGAACAGGTTAAAAAAGCACTGGATGAAAATCTGGATGCCAAAGTGCTGCTGAATCCCGATGATGTGAGTCTGTCGCTCATCAGCAGCTTTCCGGATTTTACATTTGGGGTGAAGAACTTTGGGATCATCAACAAAGCGCCGTTCGAAGGTGACACGCTGGTGTATGCCAAATCGTTTGAAGTCGGCATCAACTTCCTGTCCGTAATCGGAGGTGGCCAGATCAAAATCGGGAAAATCGCCCTCGATCAGCCCACCATTCATGTGTATGTGCTGGAAGATGGACGAGCCAATTACAACATCACCAAACCTTCGGCAACACCGGAAACGACAGAGGCACCGTCTGAAGAATCGAAGTTTGATATCAAGATTGAATCCTGGGAACTGACCGGACTTTCACTCGACTATTTCGATGCCACCAGCGGAACCATGGCCGCAATCCGGGGACTGGATCACAGCGGTTCGGGCGACTTCACACAGGAAGTGGTGGATCTGAAAACCAAAACCAGCATCGCCGATCTGAGTCTGACGATGGATTCAGCCAATTATCTCATGCACCGGAAATTCGCCTCCGAAATGAACCTGAAATGGAATCTGAAAGAAATGAAAGGAACCTTCGGCGAAAACTTTGTTGAACTCAATGCCTTCCGTTTTGCCTTTGCCGGAGATATGAACCTGGGAGCCGCCAAACCGGAATTCAACCTCACCTTTACTACTCCACAAACCGATATCAAAGGAGCACTTTCCCTTATTCCAGCGCTGTACGCAAAAGATTTTGACAACGTAAAAGCAGACGGAAAATTCAATTTTGAAGGAAAGGTGAAAGGAACATACGATTCCACCTCGTTGCCGTCCTTTGAAATGAAAATGGGAATTGCCAACGGTAAAATCCAGTATCCGGGCTTATCGCAAAACGTCGAGAACCTGAACCTCGATATGCAACTGTCGCACGAACAGGGAAGTCTGGAATTGCTGAAAACCAACATCAAAAACTTCGGACTGAAACTGGGTCAGAATCCGGTTTCGGCCAGTGGTACAGTCGAAGGTGTTTCAAAGCCAAATGTCGATATCAAGGTAAACGGCAAAGTGAATCTGGCAGATGTGCTCGCTGCATTCCCGGTGGATGGCATCACGATGAAAGGAATTCTGGCCATGAACCTGCTGGCAAAAGGACAGTACAATCCGGAAACCAAACAATTTCCGACGGTATCGGCCGCGGTTTCATTGACTCAGGGTTATGTAAAAACCAAAGATTTTCCGCAACCCATCGAAGCAATCGAAGTGGACATGGTGGCTTCCAATCCCGATGGACAACTGGCCAGCACCGTGGTGGATCTGAAAAAAATGCACTTTCAGCTGGAAGGCGAACCGTTTGACATTCAGGCCAATGTCCGTGATCTGAACAACATCACCTACCAGATAGCAGCCAAAGGCAGCATCGATCTGGCCAAAATCACGAAGATCTTTCCGCAGGAAGGCATGACCCTGGCAGGTAAAATCAAAGCCGACATCAAAACCAGCGGCAACATGGCCGATGTGAACGACAAGAAATACGATAAGCTGCCCACTTCCGGAACCATGGACGTGTCGGGCTTTACCTACACAGCGAAGGACCTGACCAAGCCTGTGGCCATCAGCCATGCCTCGGCGCAATTCAATTCGAAAGAAATTACGCTCAGCGATATGGCCATGAAAATCGGAGAAAGCGATTTTGCCATGAAAGGCGCCATCCGCAATTATCTGGCCTACGTTCTGCGGAACGAAACTCTGGAAGGAACGCTTCAGCTCAATTCCACCCTGATGAATGCCACCGAACTCATGGGGCTTTCCGGAACACCAGCACCGGCTGCAAAACCAGGTGAAGAACCACCGATGGAAGCATCTTCACTTCCTGCCAACATCGACTTTACCTTCAGTTCGAATGTGGGTAAAATCCTGTACGACAACATGGTGCTGGAACAGGCAAAAGGTACCGTCAGTTTGAAAAACGGTGTCCTGAACATGAAAGGATTGCAGTTCAATACGATGGACGGCAGCATTGGAATGACAGGAAAGTATGATCCGAATGTTCCGACACGTCCGGCATTTGATTTTACGATGGATATGAAAGGCATCTCGGTTTCGAAAGCGTATCAGACTTTTAATTCGTTAAAGGTGATGGCACCGGCCGCCAAAAATGTGGATGGAAAATTCACCACGCTTTTCAAAATCAATGGTTTTCTGGACAAAGCCATGAAGCCCGAAATGGCCAGTGTGAACGGAGGTGGCGTCATAAAAATCAACGATGGAAAAGTGAAAGATCTTCAGATAATAAAGGGAATCAACTCCGTCGCCAAGACGAGTCTGCCAACCGAAGCCAGTCTGAAAGATCTTGTTATCAAGGCCAAAGTAGAAAACGGACGGGTGAGTTTCGAACCATTCGATGTGAAGGCGGGGGGACAAACCGTCACCATCAGCGGAAGCAACGGCCTGGACGGAACCGTCGATTACCTGATGAAAACCAGTGTTCCGGCGGGTGCAGCAGGAACGGCAGCGGCCAGTGCATTGAGTTCATTCACCGGAAAGACCATCGCCTCACCGAAAGATGTGAAGTTTGAAATCGCCGCCACCGGACCGGGAAGTTCGCCCAAATACCGCATCGTAAAAGTGGATGCAGGCAATGTGAAATCCGAAGCGAAAGCGGCAGTGAACGACAAAATCAACCAGGCCAAAACAGAGGCCGAAGCAAAAGCGAAAGCCGAGGCCGACCGGTTAAAGCAGGAAGCGGAAGCAAAGGCCAAAGCGGAAGCCGACCGGTTGAAAAAGGAGGCCGAAGACAAAGCCAAAGACGAAATCAACAAGCTGAAGAAGAAGTTCCGGTTTTAGGAAATCATCGTTCGGGTCTTTCTGTTTCGTTTGTCTGATAAGTCATTCAGTAAAACATATTTTCATGTTTAACGAATGATATGTCATTCAATTTGAGTACGAAATTATTTTTCCTATATTCGCATGATAAATCATTCGCTAATTAAGATTTTGCGTGTTTATGTCGGACATATCATTCAATAACTGGTATTCCATGAGTGACGGTGCATTGGCTAAGAATATTGGCAACTTTGTGAGGCATCACCGGATGGAACAAAATAAGACTCAGGATTCTGTTTCCAATGAGGCCGGGATTAGTCGCTCTACATTAAGTCTTTTGGAAAAAGGAGAAACCGTCACTCTAACTACCCTCATCCGGGTTTTGAGGGTGTTGGATCAACTTCATATGATGGATTCATTTTCGGTTCATCAGATCGTAAGTCCATTGGCACTTGCCAAACTGGAAAAATCGAAACGCAGAAGAGCCAGAACAAAAACTGGAGAAACGACAGATTCAACCGATCTCATCAAATGAATACAGCGTACATCCGAATCTGGAACCACCTTGTTGGTGCTGTCGCCTGGGATGAAAGAAACGGGCTGGCGAGTTTTGAATATGACCCCGCATTTCGAAAGCTTAATATTGAACTGGCTCCTTTGAAAATGCCTGTTTCATCTTCAAAGAGAATCTTTTCATTTCCTGAACTAAAACGCAAAAAAGACAGCGAATCAGATACGTTCAAAGGCTTGCCCGGACTTCTGGCAGATGCATTGCCGGATAAATACGGAAATCAGTTAATCAATGCCTGGCTCGCAAGTCAGGGTCGGCCAGAAGAAAGCCTGAATCCTGTGGAGATGTTATGCTTCATCGGAAAAAGAGGAATGGGCGCCCTCGAATTTGAACCCGCCATGATTCAGGAAAGTCGCAAATCATTTCCTCTTGAAATAGATTCACTGATCGAAACGGCGCAGAAAATGTTGTCAAACAAGGACAAGTTTTCAGTCAACCTTCAGAAGGATGAGCAGAAAGCTCTGATGGAAATTGTGAAGATTGGCACCTCTGCTGGTGGCGCCCGCCCGAAAGCGGTGATTGCCTACAACGAATCAACGGGAGAAGTAAAATCAGGTCAGACAGAAACGCCAAAGGGGTTTGAGCATTGGCTTATCAAACTGGATGGCGTAAGTGCCGTTCAACTGGGTTCCAGTAATGGGTACGGAAGGGTTGAAATGGCCTATTATAATATGGCTGTTGCCTGTGGAATCAACATGATGCCCTCCAGATTATTGGAAGAAAACGGACGGGCTCATTTTATGACAAGACGCTTTGACCGTTCTGAATGTAGCATCAAACATCATATTCAGACGTTCTGTGCGATGAAACACGTCGATTTTAACCAGATTCAGAGCTTTAGTTATGAGCAACTTTTTCAGACCATGCGGGAGCTGAAACTGAATTATACCGATACGGACCAGATGTTCCGTAGGATGGCTTTCAATGTGATTGCCCGGAATTGCGATGACCATACTAAAAACTTTGCCTTCAGTTTAAAAGAGGGGGGCAAATGGGAGCTTGCTCCTGCTTATGATATTTGCCATGCTTACAGGCCGGGAAGCGATTGGGTAAGTCAGCACTCACTCAGCATTCAGAACAAACGAAAGGATTTTACAAAAGACGATCTGTTGAAATTTGGAGAATCGGTTCAATGCAAAAATGCAGGCTACATTCTGGCCGAAATCCAGGAAGTTGTCAGTCGATGGACACAATTTGCCAATGACACTCATGTCTCAGAAAAGATCCGGGATGAGATAGGAAAAACACATTTGATTCTGTTCTGATCTGTCGGATTCGCAGACTATTCCACCTTCAGCACAAACCCTACCCCAAACACATTTTCGATTTTCAGGTTGGGGTCGTCTTTGAGGTATTTGCGGATTTTGGTGATGAACACATCCAGACTCCGTCCGAAAAAATAGTCGTTTTCGCCCCAGAGATTCGTGAGCAGCTCTTCGCGTTTCACGACCTGGTTTTGCCGTGAAGCCAGATAGGCAAGGATGTCGCATTCCCGTCCTGTTATGCGTTTGGTCTTGCCGTTGAGAAGCAGACTCTGGTTGGCTACATCAAAGCGATATTTTCCCAGTTGAAGAATCTCCTGTTTTTCTAACGGAGAACCAGCCGGAATGCGGCGGACGAGTGCCTTGATTTTCCACAGAAGCTCTTCTTCGTCAAAGGGTTTTACAATGTAATCGTCGGCGCCCAGATCGTATCCTTTCAGCTTGTCGTCTTTCATCGACCGGGCTGTGATGAACAAAACCGGCACCTGCTGATCCACCTTCCGGATGGCGGCGGCCAGGGTGAAACCGTCCATTTCCGGCATCATCACATCGAGCAGACAGAGATCAAACTTTCCCGATTGAAACGCTTTCCAGGCTTTCTCACCGTCTTTGCAAAGCTTCACCTCGAAGCCTTCCGATTCCAGATAATCCACCAGTAAAAGGCCCAAATGCAGATCATCTTCAGCCAGAAGAATGTGAAAGGGATTCTTAGACATGGGGAATGCGAAGAGTAAACGTACTGCCTTTTCCTTTTTCACTATGGACTGAAACCGAGCCTGCGTGGCCTTTGGCGATTTGCTGCACATAGGCCAGACCGAGTCCGAATCCTTTTACATTGTGCACATCGCCTGTGGGCACCCGGAAATATTTCTCAAACACCTTTTTCTGGTATTCAGACGAAATCCCGATGCCTTTATCCGCCACCTCAAGGACCAGATCCTGTCCTTCATTCCGGCTGGAAACCGTTATCTGTGGCGCCCCGTCTGAATACCGGACGGCATTGTCGAACAGATTGCACAACACATTGGCCAGATGTGTCTTGTCGCCAAAAACGATTGTCTGTTCTGCGTTCAGATGAACAGAAAGTGTTCCTCCGGCATTCTCCACCTGCATCCGCACATTCCGGAGCGAATCGTTTAAAAGGGAATGAAAATCCAGTTCGGTTTTCTGCATCGGAATCTCGCCCCGTTCGAGTGCCGTCATGCTCAGAACCTGCTCCACCTGCAGACGGAGCTTTTCATTTTCTTCCAGAATGATGCCCGAATAATGACGGATCTTCTCTTCCTGTTTCAGGTTCTGATCCCGGGTCATCATTTTTCCGGCCAGCGAAATATTGGTGATCGGCGTTTTGAATTCGTGGGTCATATTGTTGAGAAAATCGGTGGTGTGTTCCGAAATCTCCTTTTCCTTTTTCAATGAAAAAACGGTCCGCCAGAAAAGTACCAGCACCACAACAACCAACAACACCGAGCTGAAAAACGGAACGCCCATTTCGGCCATCAGGTATTGCTTTTTGTCCGGGAAGTCCAGGTTCAGTTCGAAATCTGCGGTTCGGATAAACGGAAGGGACTTATTAAACCGGGCATCATCGAAACGTGGTGCTGACGAAGGTTTGGCCACCGAAAACGAATACTTGATTTCGACATTGTAAAACTTCATGTAGTGGCGAAGGAGCGAGTCGATCTTTCTCACTTCCTGATTCCGCAATTGAATGGGTCCGTTGGTTCCGGCTTTCTCTCCCTCTTTGAGGCACGCACCGATTTCCTGACAAGCCGCCTGATCCGAACCAATGGCTTCTGTGGTGCGGGTAAGCACCATGTTGGCTTTTTCGTTGAAGAGTTCTTCCTTCATTTCTGCCGTCCGGAAAATCCAGTGAATCTGAATCGCCAGAACGGCAATCAGGGCCAGAGAGGAAATGAAAATGGAAAGACGAAGCCGGTTTGCTTTCATAGGCAAGCCAAAACTAGGGAATTTCAAAAGGATGACCGGAGGCTTTAACAAGTCGTTAACAGGTCACTAACAAGTTGGCGGAGAAATGCCGCATACATTTGTCGCAGTTCTTACAAAACAACCGAAACCATGAATTCGTTTTTCTCCTTGTTTCTGACGCCCTGGCTTTTGACGTCCGGCGAACCGACCACTTCACCAAAATTGTTTTATGAAGTGCGGGCCACGCATAACAGGGCGGTGTCGGCGAAAAGCCTCCATTCAGCCAAAACGATGTCCGACTTTTGTGTTGGATTCCCTAAAAACTGGATCACTCAGTATGTTTCTACGGAATTGGTATTGACCAATGGAACGAAAACCGAACGGACATTCGGGAAAAATGATTCACTCACCAACCAGCAGCAACAGGTTCTGAAAAAGGCTGTGCTGGATTCCGAAATCGATGTGATCATCCGGTACATGGCCGAAAATCCGGTAAGTCATGTGACGTCCGTACGGACCATGCAAATGGCCATGACCGTAACACCGGAAAAGGACGCACGTTTTGGAGAAGGATATCCGCAACTGGCATCCTATCTCAATGAAAATGTGGTGAAGAAAATCACACCCGTAGACTCGGCCTTGTTCCAGGATGTGAAGGTTTTGTTTACAGTTGCTGAAGATGGTTCCGTCGCCGACATCCGGTTGCTGGACACTTCCGGCAAACCCGAATCCGACAAATTAATCGTGGAGACGTTGCGTTCCATGCCCAAATGGCATCCGGCAAAGGATGACCAGGGGAAAGCCGTGAAACAGTCGTTTCAGTTTACCATCACCACAAAACGAGGTTGTTAATCTCCACCAAGTCAAACCACATGATCCATCCATCAATGAAAAAATATCGCGTATTGCTCGCCTTCCTTCTGGTCTCCGTTCAGGCATTTTGCCAGAGTCCGGGTTATGGGTTTCTTGAAAACAAAGTCTCCAATATTGCGAAAGAGAAACTGCCGTCTGTTGTTTCGATTCACGATCTGGATCCGGTTTTCTGCCGCCATCTGGAAGTGCCGTACAAAGATCTTTATGTGCTCGACCAGATGCTGAACCGAAGGAAAAACCTGATGGTCAGCCTCACCGGACAGCCCACCATTCAAAACCCGGCTCTGGATGCGAACTCCTTTCTTCAGGAAGATTTTGACCGGATTGTCGTTTATCAGTCGGTTACGCTTTCGGCAATTCAGAATGGAAAGTCGGTGAAAGCCACCGGCAGCAGTCCGAAACTGACAAGCCAGCAAATGCAGCTGCTGAAAAGTGCCGATGTGGGAACGGAGATTCAGGTTTCCATCCGTTTCAAATACAAGAACGATGCGGTAAAGGATTTTGGGGATGCCAATGGCGTACGAGAAGGCGATTTTAAAGTGAAAGTCGTGCCCCATACGGAATCGGCTTTTCCGGGAGGAAAGGATGGATTGACCACTTTTTTTACCAAACAGGTGTCGGCCAGAATTACCCCCTCCGTTCTCACCAAAACAACCGACCGGGCGATTGTTTCATTTATCGTATCCGAAGAAGGAACGGTGACCAATCCCGCCATCATCACGTCATCCAAAACACCAAAAATCGATCAGATCATTCTGGATGCGATTCGTAAGATGCCGTCCTGGAAACCTGCCGTGGATGCCAAAGGAAAGCCGGTGCCCCAAACCTTCCGGATCACGTTTGGATACGATGGTTGCTGACAAACCGAAAGTCACTCGAAAGCGATTCAGATTATCAACCTAAAAATTAACTCAAATTCCGCAATAAAAAAAGCCTTTGGTTCATAAATGATTGATTTTCACCTTAAGTCCTCTACCTTGGAGAGGATTTAGGTGAGGTTATAAAACATAGAAAATCAATCATTTACATCCTATTGCATAATCTGGGATTAAAAAAGAAACGAAAATCATTAAATTTGTTGAACATGAAAAAGATCATTTATATGCTCGTCCTAACCCTGGCAGTGGCCAGCGGACTCGTATTTGCCAATCGTGAAACGAAAAAGGCACCAACAAAAAAGGCGGCACAAAAGCCTCTTACGGCCGCTGAAAGCAAAGCAGTTTTGAAAAGATGGCAAGCATCTCCGGACGGAATCAAATTCAAACAATGGGAGACTTCGGCGGCCGGTAAAAAGGTGCTGGCCAGCCACGATAAAATCAGGAAGGAAATCAAGGACTTCTCCAACATGGAAGCCATCATAACCTCCGTTACGTTCCAGCGTGAAAACGCCGCATCCGGACCCAAATGGCTGATCGTGAACATTGGTGGCGAAGAATACATGATGCAGTTTAGCCCGAAGGAGTTCGAGAAATTGAGCAACCTGAAAGTTGACGACAAAATCATCGTACGAAGCCACAGCGCCGGACATTCACCCAATCACCCGTACCTGATTGTGTCGGGCGACTACATCGAGCAGAACGGAAAGGTTCTTTTCAAACGAGTCTTCAACAAAAACAATAAGTGTTAAGGCAGGGCACATTCTCCGCCCGCATGCGGTATCCCCGGTATCAACATGACAGGTGCCCGAATGAAGACCTGCTTTCAGGGCAAACAGCTGTCCAGAAAGACAGAAACCGCAGAACTTGCCCCACTTTTACATAGGTAGCGAAGAGATCTGACGCAGTAATTCACAGATTATCCCAGATTCCGCATTAGGATGTTAATCGTCTGATTCACACCTTTAAATTTCCCTTTCGGACAAATGAACACGCGAGTGTGAAATTTGCGGGCGCAGCCCAATGAAATGTCTTTGAGGACGCCCACTGCTAATGCAGGATCTGCGACTTGGCGTCTGGGCCATAAATGAATGTGAATCAGTCGATTTGGATTAATTGATCTTATCCATTGCAGATTCTGGGATTATGAGGTTCTTCGTCAGTCTTATGCGATAAAATCCGGCAATTGTGAAACACTCATAACTCATCATGGCGCCTTCTGCGCCATTTCGCTGCGATCAACTTTTAACTCGGTTTCCGACCGTGGAGGATTGCAAATCCTTGGTATCTGCGTTCGGAATGCAATTTTCCAAACAGCGGAATGCGTGCCTGAAACCGTTTTTCAAAAAAAATATTCAGCTGGGCGGCATCTCCGGCTGTCCAGGGGTCCGCTTCGCTTCCGTGCAAAGCACCGGCTCCTGCGTCGCCGCCCTTCCCATCCGGGCCGCAATCGTTCTTCCCCTGAGCGACGGGTCTGATGGGCCTTCGGGTCAAAGGTTTTCCCTCATAAAAAGATGCACGCTTCATTCCCATTTCAACTAAAATCTGGTTTTATTTGCCTCCCTTTTAAAAACCACCTCTCATTGAAAGCAACCAAAGAAACCCCGCTCATGAAGCAGTATTCGGCCATCAAAGCCAAATATGCCGGTGCTTTGCTGCTCTTTCGGGTGGGCGATTTTTATGAAACCTTTGGCGAGGATGCCGTCACCGCCTCCCGCATTCTCAACATCACCCTCACCAAACGTGGAAACGGTTCGGCAACGGAAGTAGCCCTGGCCGGATTTCCGCATCATTCTCTCGACAATTACCTGCCCAAACTGGTACGTGCCGGGCAAAGAGTCGCGATCTGCGACCAGCTCGAAGACCCGAAAGACGCCGTCGGAATTGTGAAACGGGGCGTTACCGAACTGGTCACACCCGGCGTGGCGCTGAGCGACAATGTCCTCGACACCCGCAAAAACAACTGGCTGGCTTCGGTCTGTAAAAAGGACGAAACCGTGGGCCTGTCCCTCATCGACATTTCCACCGGCGAGTTTTATGTGTTTCAGGGCACCGAAAGCGAAGCCGAAAAAGTATTGCAATCCTACCAGCCGACGGAGGTTCTCTTCCCGAAATCGTCCCGTGCCTGGGCCGATTTGTTTCTGGGAGAAAAAACCTACGCCTCGGCCATCGACGACTGGCAGTTTCAGCACGAAACCTGCTACGAGTTGCTCCTTCGCCATTTTGAAACCGCCAATCTGAAAGGATTCGGCATTGAAGAATGGACCGAAGCCACCGTAGCCGCCGGCGTCATTCTCTACTATCTGGCTGAAACCGAACACCGCGAACTGAGCCATGTGCACGCCGTAAGCCGGATTGACGAAGGCGATTTTGCCTGGCTCGACCGGTTTTCAATTCGCAACCTGGAACTGGTGCAGGCACAACACGAAGGCGGCATTCCGCTGGTCGATATTCTTGACAAAACCGTCTGTCCAATGGGCTCCCGTTTACTCAGAAAGTGGATTCTGATGCCCCTCAAATCGCTCGATCCCATTCTGGAGCGCCAGTCGATGGTGTCGCAGATGATCGAACGGGAAGAACTGGCCACCAGCCTTCAGGCTATTCTCAAACAGGTGGGCGACATGGAACGTGTAGTGTCGAAAGCGGCAGTCCGCCGGATTTCTCCCCGGGAAGTCGGCTTCCTCAAGCGGGCCCTGTTCCTGGTCACCGAATTCAAAACCAAACTGGAGCAATCCACCGAAGCCATTCCGGCCTGGAAACACCTGGCTTCGCAGATCAATCCCTGCTCGGCTTTGCTCGAGAAAATCTCCGCTGAACTCAACGACGAACTTCCGGCCCTGTCGAATCAGGGAGGCATGATTCGTCCCGGTGTGGATGCCGAACTCGATCGTCTTCACCAGATTTCCTTTTCGGGGAAAGATTATCTTCTCAAAATCAACCAGGCCGAGATTGAACGGACGGGCATCTCATCCCTCAAAATCTCCTACAACCGCGTTTTCGGGTATTATCTGGAAGTGACCCATGTGCACAAGGACAAAGTCCCTGCAGACTGGATCCGGAAACAAACACTCACCAATGCGGAGCGGTATGTCACGCAGGAACTGAAGGAATACGAAGAACAGATTCTGGGTGCCGAAGAAAAAATCAACGCCATCGAATTCCGGATTTTCAACCAGCTGGTGGAAACGATCGTGCAATACACCACTCCCCTGCTGCTCAATGCCCGGTTGATGGGACAGGCCGATTGCCTGGTTTCGTTTGCGCAGGTGGCCCGGGAGTACAACTACTGTTTGCCCGAACTCAACGACGGCAAGGCCATTGTGATCCGCGATGGGCGCCATCCGGTGATCGAACGCCAGATGCAGGCAGGCGAAAAATACGTACCCAACGACATCGATCTCAACGATGGCGACCAGCAGATCGTGATCATTACCGGTCCGAATATGGCGGGTAAATCGGCCCTGCTCCGGCAAACGGCGCTCATTGTTCTGATGGCGCAGATGGGTTCGTATGTGCCAGCGTCTTCAGCCCAGATCGGGCTGGTGGACAAGGTTTTTACCCGGGTGGGGGCCAGCGACAACCTGAGCCGCGGCGAATCGACCTTTATGGTGGAGATGACCGAAACGGCTTCCATCCTCAATAACCTCAGCGACCGGAGTCTCGTGCTGATGGACGAAATCGGCCGCGGTACGTCCACCTACGACGGCATCAGCATTGCCTGGGCCATTGTCGAACATTTGCACAACCAGCCCAACAGAAGGGCGAAAACCCTGTTTGCCACCCATTACCACGAGCTCAACGAACTGGCTTCCAACCTGGCGGGGATCAAAAATTTCAATGTGGCGGTGAAAGAAGCCGGCAACAAAATACTCTTCATCCGCAAACTGAAACCGGGCGGGAGCGAGCACAGCTTTGGTATCCACGTGGCCCAGATGGCCGGAATGCCCACGCCGGTGGTGCTAAGGGCTATGGAAATTATGGACCAGCTGGAAAAGAGCCGGGACAAGAGTCAGCGCAAGGAAGCCCTCCAGAAAATGCCCAAGTCGCAGAGCATCCAGTACAGTCTGTTCCAACCAGTCGACGAAAAAACCGAAAAGCTGAAAGAAGCCCTCAAATCCCTCGACATCAACACCATGGCACCCGTCGAAGCACTGCTGAAACTGCAGGAGCTGAAGTTGATGGTGAAGTGAGGGATTCGTGGTTAGTGGTTATGGGTTAGTGGTTATGGGTTATGGGTTAAGAATGCTGAGCAAAGTTGAGCTGAGCGAAATGGAGCTAAAAGCAACACGAAGTGGCGCACTGGCGCCAAAGAGTTAAAAGTTAAGTTGCCAAAAACCTGACTACTGACTCCTAA
>CAMCXM010000012.1 GCA_945883425.1 Spirosoma fluviale | reverse complement strand
GCAGTTACTGGTGGATCAGGGCAATACCAATATTCATGGTCGCCTGTGACAGGTGGAATTATTCAAGGCACACAGAATCAAACCGCACTTTCTGCCGGCAACTATACCGTTCTGGTTCAGGATGTTCAATCGGGTTGCAGCCAGATTGTGGCAGGCATGGTTCTCAACGACCTTGCCTCATTTACGGCAACAGCTCAGGTAACCAACGTTACGTCATGTGCCGGTGACAATGGCCGGATTAATCTGATCATCACCGGTTCAAACGGACCTTTTACTTTCAGCTGGACGGGTCCCGTTACAGCTTCCTCCCAAAACCTTACGAATCTTCCAGCGGGTACATATGCCGTCCGGATTACGGAAAATGGAACCGGTTGTGTGTTCATTCTGGACAGCATCCAGCTGGGAAACAACCAGCCTCCGAAACCTGTTCTTGTTTCATCCGGTCCGCTTGAATTTTGTGCAGGCGATTCCATTATTCTTTCCACCACAGCAGTGGGTCCTTACCAATGGGCCCGAATCGGAAGCGGTGCACTGACTGGTGAAACAACCAATCAGCTGACAGTTAAAACCAGCGGCTTGTATTATGTACGGGTTGCCAATCCGGCATTTCCGAATTGCTTTTCGCGATCCGATACATTGTCGGTTCTTGTGAATCCGCTTCCGGCAAATCCAACTCTAAATGGAGGAAATTCGCAGATCTGTCAGGGAGTTTCTACATCGGTATCCACTACTTCTCTTTTGACCAAACAGTGGACATTGGATGGAAATGACATCCCCGGTGCCACCGGTCAGTTTCTGGAAGTTTCAACCGGAGGAACATATTGTCTCAAAGTGACAGACGAAAATGGCTGTACCAATTCTGGTAACAGTTGCCGGACCATCACCGTGAATCCAATACCGCCTGTGACCACGATCTCTGGAAACACAGGTTTCTGTCCGGGCGGACAAACCCAACTTACCGCCACTCCGTTTGACAGTGCTACTTATGACTACGCCTGGTTGCGGAACAATAATTTCATCACCGTTCAGGATGTGCAGCAAATCAATGCAACCATCGAAGGATGGTACCGAATCCGGGTTGTGAACCAGGTGACCAATTGCCGTATTTTCTCCGACTCGGTTTTCATCACAAACTTTACTTCTCCTCCAGCTCCGGTAATTTCTGGTTCCGGTACTATTTGTACTGGAGGCAGCACTTATCTCATCTCATCACCTGGTGTGAGTTATCAGTGGTCATTCAATAACTCTCCGATTTCAGGTGCAAACAATGACAGCCTTCTCGTGACAACGGGAGGTGTTTATACCGTTTCGATTACCGACGGAAACGGATGCAATGCCGCTTCGAATGGATTTGTTGTGAGTGAAGTCGCTCCTCCAACTCCTTCGGTAATTTCAGGGGAAACTTCTTTCTGCGCCGGATCATCTGTGATCCTGACGGCATCGGCCAATTCGAATTATGCCTGGTTGTTCAATGGTTTGGCGATTCCAAATCAGGATGCCCAAACGATTACCGCAAGTCAATTTGGTAACTATCAGGTTTTGGTTATAAACGGAACGGGTTGTTCTGATACCTCAGCTGTATTTACAACCGTTCAGGGTTCAGCCAATTTTACACTGGATACCACCATCATCAGTACTTCCTGCGCATCTGGAATTCCACAGAACAATGGTTCCATCACCGTTTCTCCAACAGGAGGATCCGGCAATTTTACCTATCAGTGGACACCCGCTTTGCCCGCATTGGCAACACAATCCAATCTGGCTCCGGGTTCCTATTCGGTGATTGTAACCGATCTCGGTTCGGGTTGTACGGTTTCTCTTGCGGATTTGACCATTGC
This sequence comes from Spirosoma fluviale, assembly GCA_945883425.1. Classification (GTDB taxonomy): domain Bacteria; phylum Bacteroidota; class Bacteroidia; order Cytophagales; family Flexibacteraceae; genus CAMDMI01. The sequence continues at coordinate 42,216 of CAMCXM010000012.1, read as the reverse complement.
ACCAACACCGGTAATTTCCGGAACACCAGTGGTGGTAAACGATTCGCGTTGTGATCTCGACAATGGTTCGGTAACCTTAAATCCATCAGGTGCATCGGGTCCTTTTACTTTCCAATGGACAGGATTTTCCGAAACCAGCAACACACTGTCCGGTTTGCCGGCAGGAACGTACGAAGTGAAGGTAACCGACCAGACATCAGGCTGTGCCCAGACATTTGGAAACATCGCTGTGTTGAAACCTGATACCATTCAGGTTGCCAGTGCACTTACCCAGCCCTCATCCTGCGGAAGCGTTGGTTTGATTTCATTGCAAACATCGGGAGGATCCGGAATTTATTCGTTTGCCTGGTCAGGAACCGGTTCTGGAATTGTGCCGAATTCTGCCATCCAGAGCAATCTTTCGGCCGGTACCTATGCTGTAACCGTTACCGATACCGTTTCAAAATGTACTGCCATTCTTTCCAACCTGATTTTGCAGGAAAGCGGAACCATCGCCTTTGACGTGGTGAAACAAAATCCGTTAAGCTGCGGATCAAATGACGGTACCGCTTCGGTGGTAACCGGAATTCAGAATGAGACTTATACATGGATTCAACTTCCGGCAACGATATTGGCCGACACCGATTCTTCCGTTTCTGGGTTAACTGTCGGAAATTATCGTGTCATCATTCAGGCCGGAACCTGTATCGATTCTGCTGATTTCAACCTGACCAGTCCCGGATTGGTTCTCACCCCAACCACAACTCCGATCTCCGGATGCGGACTTTCAGACGGTGCGATTTCCGTACAAGTAACGAATGCTGCAACCAGCAGCACCTTTACCTGGCTCAAAAACGGACAACCTTTCGGAGACACCAAAGACCTGACCGGCCTGAGTTTTGGTCAGTATAAATTGTATATCAATTCTGGTGAGTGTTTTGATTCATTGTCTGTGAATCTGATTCAACCTTCCGGAATCGCGATTTCTGCCACCGTCGATTCGGCTACCACATGCATCAGCACAGATGGTAAAATCACCGCAATCACTCCAGTCATTCCGGGAATCACATTCCAGTGGTATCAACTTCCGGCACGGACTTCTGTCGGAACCGGAATCAGCACACTCGATAATGTTCGTCCAGGAATTTACCGTTTGGTAACCGGCAATGGTTTGTGTTCTGACTCAGCCAGCTTTACCGTTCCAGCGAAGACGCAACCATCTTTGAATGAACTGGTCATTTCTCCAACCTTCTGTGGTGGAAACAACGGAAGTATCGCCGTTCGGGATTCTGCTCAGTTTGTATCCTCACTCAGCACAACACAATGGTTGAAAGGAGGGACTCCTGTTGGTTCAGGATATTCAATCCAAAATCTGACCAGTGGAAATTACAGTCTGATCATCACAACAGATATTCCAAATTCCGATGTCGACTGCATCAACAGCTACTCCTTCAATCTTTCTGACGGAACCGGCCTTGGCTTGGCGGCTTCGGTTGATTCGGCTGACTGCAACGATGCTAATGGAACCGCCTCGATTTCGGCATCTGCCCAACTGGTGAATGCAGTTTATACATGGACCAATCTGGCGATTCCGTCCTTTACGGCAAGTGGTGCCAGTCAGACCAATCTGACTTCTGGTAACTACAAAGTGAAGGTCACATCCGGAACCTGTGTGGATTCGGTTCTTTTGTTTGTTCCGAAGAAAACCAATTGCAATGCTTGCTCCGTTTCGATCGCCTTTACTCCGACGTCGCCAACCATTTGTGGTGCAAGTGACGGACAGATTGCTGCAGTAGTAACCGGTATCACAAATCCTACCTACCAATGGCTGAAAATGCCGGGAAGAACGCCGGTAGGAAACAGCGCTACCCTTTCCGGAATTGCCGGAGGATTGTATCGTCTGATTGCGTCAGAAGGAACCTGTAAAGATTCATCCGATGCCAATCTGGCCAATCCAATTCCATTCACCATTTCATTTACAACCGATTCTGCTTCCTGTGCTGACAACGATGGCTCTGTGGCGATTCAATTACTGAATGCTTCCGGTTCAGCTCAGTATTCTGTTTTCCGGATGCCAGCCCGGGTTTCTGTATCCGTCAACCAAACAGCGCTGAACCTTGCTTCCGGAAGTTACCGGATCGTAGCGGCAGACGGTTTCTGTATGGATTCAACCGATGTGGTGATTGGCAAGCCAGACAACTGTAATCCTTTGTGTGCTCTTTCATTGTCTGCCGTTCAGGATTCTGCTTCCTGTTCAGATAACGATGGTGGAATCGCTCTTTCGGTTGCGGGTGCTACGAATCCAAGTTTTGCCTGGACCAAATTCGGGACACCGTCCTTTACTTCGAACAATCAAAATCTGACCGGACTTTCTGCCGGTGTGTACAAAGTAGTTGTCCGCGATGGAACCTGTAAAGATTCCTTGTTTGTGACCGTTAAAAAGCCAGCCAATTGTGGAACCTGTACATTGCAGGTACTGGCATCTTCCAATCCTGTCACCTGTGATGGAATCAGCAACGGAACGGCTTTTGCTTTTGTTACGTCCGGTGGGGTAGGGCCATTTAATTATCAGCTGAACGGAAATACACCGCAAACGCTTCCCGACTTCCTGGCTTCCTTCACCGATCAGCCGGCTGGTCCTTTTGAGGTGATTGTTCAGGATATGACAACCTTCTGTTCGGATACCGTTTCTGGATTTATCGGTACGCAACTGAGTCTTTCAGCATCAGCTTTTACAGACAATCCAACCTGTGCCGGCGGTGACGGAAGCATCCGTGTGGTGGTTTCCGGTGGATTCGGTCCTCATTCAATTACTCTTGGATCTCAAACATTTGTGACAAATGACGGAGACACCACATTTACCGGACTTTCTGCCGGGATATATTCTGTGAATGTTTCCAACGTGCAGGGTTGTACAACTTCAATTTTGGGAATTCAGCTGACCCAACCTGAGAAAACATCGGTGGTTTTTGGAACTCCAACTCCTGCTTCCTGCAGTGGAACGGCTGACGGAAGTATCGTAGTGAATTCGGTTTCCGGTGGATCATCCTTCCAATACTTCATTCCGGGAATCAGCCAGAACTATCAGCCGCTGACCAATGGCTCAACCATTTCAAACCTGAACGCGGGAACTTATACAATCAGTATTCGCGGTTCAGCATCATGCGATCTGGATACCTTCTTTGCGATTTCCGCTCCAGCGCCAGTTCTGGTTTCGGTTGGTAATCTGACCAATGCAAATTGCGGGGATTCAACCGGAACAGCGAAAGTTGTGACCTTATCCGGAGGAAACGGTTCTCCATGGAATACACAATTATTGTTCAATGGAACTCAGTTTTCAACAGGAACTCTTTCTGCCGATTCGTCGCTGATCAATCTTCCGGCCGGAGACTTTTCACTGGTTGTGACGGACTCAAATTCCTGCACCGACACAACGAGCTTTACCATCGGAACCAACCAGATAGTTCCGTCAGTTACAATGACGGCCAACAAATCTTCGATCTGTTTCGGCGATACGGTGACCTTCACAGCTCAGAATCCAGCCAATATTCCAAATGCGGTATTCACCTGGTTCCTGAACAACACCGTTCTCAATGCCAACGGTTCTGTCCTCAAACTGGATACGCTGAAAAACAACGACGCCGTATCGGTCCGTATTTCCGGAAACACCGCTTGTCTCAGTCCGGACTCGGCTGTATCAGGAGCGGTGACCATTCAGGTTCTGCCTGCTGGTATTCAGGCTCTTGCCGGAATCAATCCGGTGAAGATTCAGGCTTGCATCGGGCAATCGGCCACAATGAAGGCACTCAATCTGAATCAATTGCCAGATGTGGGCTATCGATGGATCGTGAATGGTGTGGTTCTGCCGACGGATACCAATGAAACGCTTGTACTATTTCCGGGACTTCCGGTGAATCAGGTGCAGTTGATTCTGTTTACCCGGTCAACTTCCACTTGTATTTCGAAAAGTCGTGACACATCAGACATCATTCTGGTGACCCAACTTCAAGGATTTACAGCGGTGGATTCCATCCGCCAGATTTCTCCGGCTCCGGGTCAGGTTATTTGTCCTGCTTCGCCAGTGCTTTTCTCTGTGAAATCGAATCTAAAAGGAAAGGTTCCATATCAGGTACAATGGTTCCGGAATGATACCCTCGTATTTGCCGGTGCTGATACATTTGCTACGTTCACCGGTTTGCCAAATGCTGCCCGGGTAAACGCAGTGGTGGTTTTTGATACGACTCTCACCTGCGTTGTAACAAATTCAGGTCCTGGAAAAGACAGTACCAACGTGATTCAGATTCAGGTGTTGCCAGCAGGCGATATCCGTTGTCTGCCTTGTGCGCTGAACGCCACGGTTTCTCCTTCCAATATCAATTGTGCAGGAGCAGCCTCCGGAGCAATTACTGTTTCGGCAACCGGTGGAAGTGGTGGATATAAATACAGCCTCCTGCCTTCCGGACCTTCGAACCAATTGTTCCCGTTCTTCTTTAGTCTTACGCCTGGTACCTATTCTGTTTTGGTGAGAGATACGGTAACCGGCTGTACAAAAACCATTTCCGGTATCAACATCATCATACAAAATTCCTACAGTGTCGCTGTGAGTGCAGTGAATCCGACTCCCTGCGTTCAGAATGCGGATGGCAAACTGGAATTTGTTTCGGTTACCGATGCTTCATCAGATCTGACCAAATACAAATTCCGCATCCGGTCAACCGATCCGTATACAACCAATCGCTTGTATACCGGATTGCCAGCCGGAACTTATTCGATGGATGTGCTGGATACCATCAGCGGATGTCTCACTCAGGTGAGCCGAACATTGGTTGCACCAGCTGCTTTGAATGCACAGGCTTCCATCGTTTCGATTCCAACCTGTTATGGTGAAGCGAATGCGCAGATTTATCTCGATACCGTCCTGAATGGATCTGGTTTCTATCAATACAGTCTGAGCGGTGATTCCGGAACCTATACCAATGTCTCGATCAACAATCCGATTCCTTATGGATTCGGTGCCGGCCTTGCCAGTTTCTACATTCGTGATGTGCAGACAGGTTGCATCGATACCGTCAGCAAACTGATTTCCCAGCCCGATTCGTTGAAACTGGCTGCCGATGTGGTGATTGGATCTCAGTGTTACACACCAACTGGTCAGATCAAATTCAAGCAATTCTCAGGAGGAACGGGACAGTTGAACATCAGCATGAAATTACCTGGAAGCAATCAGTTTATTCCGGTTACGCTTCCGGTTGATTCAGTGTTGCTGAATATGGTGGGTGGCGACTATATTTTCCGGATCCTTGATCAGAACAACTGTGCGAAAGATCTGAGCCTGAATGTACCGTCCAACAGTCCGAAAGCCAATCTGATTACGATCATCAAACCTTGTATCAATGATACCAACGGTTTGATCCGTTTGTCTGGCCTTTCCGGAGGAGCGGCACCTTATTCCTTCCGTCTGAGTAATGATCAGGGTCAGGTGCTGCGTGTGCAGTCAGATTCTGTATTTGCACAACTCCGTCCCGGAACCTACAGCATTGCGATGCAGGACAATTCGTCGCCAACCTGTGAAGCGGTCTACACCCGCGAGGTAGCACCGCCGCCAACCGTTCGTTTTAATCTGGCCGGCTTCGTTCAAAGCACCTGCGAGAATTTTGACGGAATCGTGAAATTCCTTCCTCAGGGTGGGCAGCCCGGTTATCGTTATTCATTTGATACGCTTGTGGGTAACTTTACTCCATACCGACTTCTTTCTGAAGATACCCTTCGTTTGAAAGGATTGTCTACCCGGGCGCCTGGCCAGTTGTATACCTTGCGGATTCTGGATCAAGGTCCTGGAAACGGCTGTCTATATGATACCACGTTCAACGTTCCGGGCAACTCACCTTTGCGTTTCAAATACAGTCTGAAAAATGTGAAGTGTTTCGGCGAAAATTCCGGATCAGTTCTCATTGACTCTCTGAACGGAACCGGACCTATACTTGTGCGAGTAGTAGATCAGCAAACCGGCGTGGTGGTAAAAACCGATTCGATAACCGGCACCTTCTTTTTAAATAACCAATTTGTGGTGGGCGGACTTCCGGCTGGAGAGTTTAATCTGGTCGTCACGCAATATGGTGCCTGTTCTGCCAGTCGTGTTTCTGCCTTTGCACTGACCCAGCCGACACAGATCAGCATTTCGGCCAGAGCATATACACCATCGGCAGAAGGATTCGGATTGGGGGGCGTTCTGCTCGATACCGTCCGTGGATCCGTCGCTCCTTATCTCATTTCGTTTAATGAAAATGCTTTCTTCAATTACAAGCCTGATACCTTGTTTGAGGGACTCAATCCAGGAGTCTACACCATTCTGGTACAGGATTCGATCGGTTGTGAGGTGAGCAAAAAGGTGGAGGTGATCAAGGATACCGAGTTTTTTGTGCCGACTTTATTCACGCCTAACGGAGATGGCTTCAACGATTTATTTGAAATCCGAAACCTTCCGGCAGGATCTAAGCTGCTTGTGAAGAACCGATGGGGAGAGGAGGTGTACAAATCAGAACCATACCAGAATGACTGGGATGCCAAAGATCTTGAAGAAGGAACGTATTTCTGGGTACTGGAAGTCCCAGGCAAAGAAACCAGGAATGGCTGGGTTTCAATCCATAGATAACCATTATATAATTTATTGAATTACGTCAGACATACCCGGGTAAAGAGCCCGGGTATATCTGTTTTTGAAGATGCAGGACTCATTTCCTTCGTGCTTGGAAATGCGGCATCCTTTCTCATACAGAAAACCAGCCTCCAAAATGTCCATTACTCCCTCTCTGACATTTGAAACCAAATTCCGCAATAGAAAAAGCGTTTGGTTCATAAATGATTGATTTTCACCTTTCGTCCTCTACCTTGGAGAGGATTTAGGTGAGGTTGTAAAGCATAGAAAATCAATCATTTACATCCTACTGCATAATCTGTGTTTAATAAGCGATTCATCCATAGAAAGGATTTGCTGATCTGGATTCTGGTAAAATCAGATTGGAATTTCCCGGATCCATTTGAGTGTATTGTTGTGAGCGAAAATTGAACCCATTTTATGCAATAGATGTGGAACTTTTTGATTTTCACCTCTTTCGTTTCTCCTCCGGAGAAACTAGGGAAGAGGTTGCAAGAAAAAGAAAATCAAAAAGTTAGTATCCGGTGTAAATTTCCAATGCATAAAATGGGTTGAAATCTGCCTGCTGTTTGATCCAGCCTTGTATTTTGGCCTGCATTTCGATGTCAGATTGAAGTGGTATTTGGTTTAAATCTGGAATTTTGATGTTCATTTAGTTGAGGATCCTTGAAGGAGTTTCACTCGCAATTTTTTGAATTGGTAGAATTTTGATCTGAGTAAATTCCTTTTTCGTCCGCAAACCGCTCTTTTTTCGCCTTTCTTCAAAATTTATTAATCCAAATCTATTTACTTTACCCTTTCTACAAGGACAAACTAATGAAGCGCTTTTTATTCTGCATTTTTCTTACCGGGTTACATTTTGGAGGTTTTAGTCAAACCGTTTTTCTTGACGAGAACTTTAATAACGGAATTCCGGCTACTTTTCAGATTCAGAATGGTGGTTCTACCGATCTTACCTGGGAAGCTGTTCCAAATTATCTGGAGGGAACTACGCCAAGATCGCTGAACGGTTCTCAGTTTTTGTTTTGCAATGGTGACCCGGCAGGTGCAGGAAGCAGTATGAATGAATACATCACCTCACCAGCCTTTAACACATCACAGGCCACCTCGTTGGTATTGCAGTTTTCACAATTTTACCGCGACTATAATGCCACTCCTACGGATACCGGAATTATCGAAGTGTTTGATGGCAATGATTGGGTCGTGGTTGGTTTTAATGTTGTGAATAAAGGAACCTGGCAGAATCCACTTTCAACCCGGATTAATATCACCGCTTATAAGAACTTTGAAATGCGGGTTCGTTTTCGGTTTGTTGGTGAATGGCCATGGTATTGGGCAATTGATAACCTGAAAGTTTTTACCCCAAGTCCTAAAGATGTAGGCGTTCAAAGTGTGGTGGCTCCTTTAACAGATTGTAATCTGGGAGACAACGTCGTATTAAAGTTGAAAGTGGCCAATTATGGAACACAATCACAGCCCGGTATTCCGGTCAAGTATTCGGTCAACGGAGGACCACCGGTGTCCCAAACCATGTCTGCCTCCATCGGACCAAACGCCACCCGTGATATTACATTTACAACACCCATTTCAACGACCGCACTGGGTGAGTTTAAATTGACCATGTGGACAGATCATGAAGGAGATCAGGATCGTTCGAATGACACACTAAAAGGATTTTCGTTTACACGATATCTGAACAGTTATCCAACTGTTCCTTTCACGGGATACGAAGGAACCAATCTTTCCGAAGTGTATGCAGGCTGGAGAGAAGGACGAGGCTCATTGCCAAACGGATTGGTTTCAAGCTGGACCCGAAGCAGCACCGCCCAGGAAGCATTTTGGGGACCGCAAAGTAAAACCACCGCCAAAATCAATCTTTCTTCAAATGTTCTGAAAGAATGGATGGTGGGTCCTGCCTTTACTCCGTTGGCTACAACTGGTTTTGAGTTTAAAGCGGCCATCACAGATTGGCAGGAGACAGGTCTGGATTATATGGGATCAGACGATTCATTAAAGATTATGGTCAGCGCCAATTGCGGATTGACATGGAAAGTTCTTTTTGCGATCAATGCGAATACAGGCTTAACCAATAACCTGACCCGTTTTGTTGTTCCGTTGGCACAGTTTGCCGGACAGGAGATCAAAATCGCCATTTACGCCACGGAAGGAAATATCAACAACGAAGAGGATTATGATTTGCATGTGGATGACATTAATATAGTGTCACTCCCATCAGTTGATCTGGGTGTGTCATCTATAAAGAGTCCGGTTTCCAATTGTGGACTGGGAGCATCCTCCGTCACCGTACAGATTCGAAACTTTGGATCCAAAACCCAAAGAAATTTTCCGGTGAAGTATAATTTCAATAATGGAGCGGCTGTCACCGAAACATTCACCGACAGTATTCGCCCAAATCAGGTGAAGGAGTATACATTTAATCAGCTCGCTGCCATTTCTCCTGTTGGCTTTTATTCATTTAATGCATGGACTGCTGTTCAGTCAGACGTAAACGCCTCCAATGACAGTATAAAAAAATATCAGGTTGAAAACTCCCTGGCGATCAACACATTTCCTTATATCGAAAAATTTGAGGATGGTCCTGCCGGTTGGAAAGTAGGTGGCATTTTACCAAGCTGGGCTTTGGGAACTCCACAGAAAACAATTATCAATTCTCCGGGAGAAGGTTCGAATTCATGGACGACAGGTGGACTTGGAACGGGTACTTATAACACAAACGAACGTTCTTTTGTAACCAGTCCTTGTTATAATTTTTCAGCACTCATTAATCCGGTTTTTGAAGCCAAAATCTGGTGGCATACAGAATATGAAAGAGACGGTGCCTTGCTTCAATACTCCATCAATGGCGGTACCAACTGGAGAAATGTGGGCTTATTAAATGACCCGAACAATTGGTACAATACCGAAACGATACCGGCCTTGAGTTTTATTCCACAAGTTGTTCCTCAGACGGGATGGTCAGGTGGAGTAGGTACCAATAACAGTGGTAGTAACGGCTGGGTAACAGTTCGAAATTTTGTTAAACTCGCTGCAGGAGAGCCAGTTGTCAAGTTCAGGATCGTGTTTGCATCCAGTCCCACTATTCACGGCGATGGTTTCGCTTTTGATCAGGTGTCTATTTATGAAGGACCAACCAAAGATGTGGAACTTCTTGAGATCACGAATCCTACCTTATCGAATTGTCAGTTTGGTCCGAATTTCCCAATCAAAGTGAAGTTGATTAACAAGGGAAGCCAGACAATTTCCAATATTCCCATTTCGTACAAAATAAACAATCTGGCCACCGTTACCGAGAATATTGCAGCCAGTATAGATTCCAACCAGACTTTCGAATATTCTTTTACTCAGACATTTGATTTCAGTACACCCGGACTTTACAACATTAAAGTTTGGTCGTCTTTTATAGGTGATGATATTAAGAACAACGATTCCATTCTGGTTCATCAGGTAGCTGTTTACAACAATGGTCTGGATACCCTGAAATTTGATAATTACAATGGTTCCAACCTATCCCGGATTTTTCCAGGATACAGAGAAGCAAAGAAAAAATTGCCTATCGGTACGGTCAGCAACTGGACAAAGTCGAATGCCATCCAAACCAATTTTTATGGAGGATCTCCAACGGCAAGGCTGAATCTGTTTTCCAATATCAACCAGGAATGGCTCATTACTCCACAGATTCAATGTGAAGCAACAACCCGACTCTTGTTCCGGATGGCAATTACAAAAGCCAATGATGTTACATTCGGTCGACTTGGTGCAGATGATTCTGTGATGGTCCGGATTTCGACAGATTGCGGAAGCAACTGGGCAACCCTAAGGTATTTCAACAGAGATTCCGTTTTTACGCAGAACTTCAGGACGTTCCGAATTAACCTGTCTGCGTATGCCGGTCAGAAAATCATCGTTGCATTTTATGGTTCCGATGGAAAGTTTGATAATCCAGAAGATATAGATATACATATTAATAAGGTATTGATTCTTCCTTCTCCGGCCAATGACCTTGCAATGGCGGGTTTGGTTTCACCCCTTTCTCCTTGCGGACTTGGTAGTGCGGAACAGATCAAAGTAAAAGTGTTGAACAATGGAGCGGCGAATCAATCCAATTACACCATCGGCTATTCTGTAAACAATGGTGTACCAGTATTGCAGAATGTTTCGGCCACATTGGTCACCGGCCAGGAAAATGAACTCACATTTACTCAACCATACAATTTCACGCTACCCAATACCTATACGATAAAAGTCTGGGTGAGTCTGACAGGCGATGCTGTTCCGGTAAATGACGTTTCCCAGTTCGTGATCAGGAAATTCGGACTACCTACTACCGTTTTGAATTTCAATGGATACGGAGGACAAAACATTGGTGAAGTGGCACCGGAATGGAAAGAAGCAACGGGAGCAGTTCCTGCAATTGGTAATTCGGCCTGGGATGCATTTTCAATCGGGTCTAACACAGTAGCCAAAATCAAGCTGGCAGGTGACTCTAAAAAGGAATGGCTGATATCTCCGGTACTTAAATTGGGTAATGGAACAAAACTCCGCTTTAAAGCAGCCCGCAGAATTCCGAATACGAACCTGGATATCGGATTTTATAGTGATGATAAAGTTCATATTAAGGCAACCTCTGATTGTGGGCTGTCGTGGACGACAGTTAAAATCTATACGGATACAAATCAGGCAGCTCTTTCTGCTTCATTTACTGTGCAGGAAGTTGATCTTTCAGCCTTTGATAATCAGGAAGTGAATCTGGCTTTCTTCGCCGAGGATGGTGTGAGGGCAGACAGTATCGTCGATTTTCTTCTTGATGATATTTCAGTTTACAGTGTGGCATCCATCACAGATGTCGGTGTGGTACAGTTTTTAAATTTCGGGCCTGAGATTGCCTTAGGTGTTCCGAATCCGATCCAGATACGGTTGAAAAACTATGGCAATATTCCGATTCCGGGATTGTCGTTGATCAAAGTGAAAGTAGGTACTAACAGCTTTGCAGCGTATGTGCCGAATCCGGTTGCACCAGGCACTTCAGCCGATATTTCTTTGGGAGAGTATACGCCGTTTGAAGAAGGAACCATAACAGCCTGCGCATTCCTGAAACTTTTGCCAGGGGGTGATTTTGAATCTGCGAATGATACCATCTGTCAGCAAATCGTCATTATTGGAACAGATCCAATTCTGGAGGCTCCTTCGTTCACTGTATTTCCGAATCCGGTTCAGGATATGTTGATTGTTCGCAGTGACCAACCAGCTGAAATGTTTCGTAAAATGCATTTGGTCAACATGTTTGGCCAACGAATTTCCATTGATGCTCTGATCCTGGAAAATAATGAATTGAAGTTTGATCTGAGCCTGGTGCCGAAAGGGGTTTATTACCTCATGCCCGAAATGGTTTCAGGCTCTAATCTGAGATCAAATACGGAAAAGGTGAAGATCATCAAATTGTAAGCTTTGGTCTTGACGTAGGAATTCGGGTCATATCCAAAGGTTCATCCGTTTTTCTTCTTTTTGTCAAAATATTTCAGAGTAGAGAAAATTGACTTAGTTGATATTTGAATTGCTATGAGCTTATTTGTCAGTTATTTATGAATGGCTTATTGGAACGATGATTGGTGATTTTTCATGATTTTTTGATTTTTTTCATAACAGACACTTTTTTTAATCGAGGAACTTACATTTATTTACCTTCCTAATCCCGCTCATACTTCTTAACAATTATTTAACAATTCGTTCGATTAATGAAGTCAGATCCTATTTATTACCAAAATGACCTCCGGTTTGGGGGACATAGTTTTATGCAAATTGCCCGTTATTTTACTTTGACGATTCTTGGGGTTCTCTTCCTGTCTTTTGACGTGAACGCTCAGAAGAAGAAAAAAGATACAGAAAATAAAGCCTACCGGACATTAAACACAGCTACTCCGAAGAGTGAGTCAAAGCTGAAGGCGTTTGATGAGTATTCGGAGTTTGTGATTGCTGACTTTAGAGCAGGAGCGGTGGAAGAGGTTGTTGAATCAGACGAATCTCAAACACTCAAAGAAGAGCTTCAGGGAAAGTTTCCAATCAATACGGTATTCGCATCTACACATGCAAAAGTTTGTATTATAGGCGTTAACGGCACAGCTAACGCACAAACAATTCTAAAGGCGATCAATACGAAAGCCTCGAAAATTGTTAAAAAAGCTGACCTGGATAAAACATTGTCCATAATTAATGTCAAAGTTGTTAAGAAAGAAGAACTATGAAAAAAGTCTTACTCTTTAAGCAAAAGCTACGGTTCTGTGCCGTAATGGTTCTGGGAATGTTATGTTCCCTATCGGGGTATGCCCAAGTGTCGGGTTATACCTTTTCTTCGACAGTAGGTACGTTTACTCCGATTTCGGGGGGTACTACTGTTGGTAATACGTCCTCTTCGCAGGAGCAGTTTAGTGGTGATCCAATCACGCCCATTTTTTCCAGTGCGAATCTCACCGGTTCGTTCTTTGTAACTGGAAGTACAGGGTTTCCGATTGGTTTTAACTTCAATCTGGGTGGGTTGACTTTGGATCGATTTAATATTTCTACTGAAGGAAATATTAAATTAGGTTCTTCAACCGATCCTTATGTTGCGATTCAGACACCAAACAGTCTTCCAGGTCAGTTTGCTTTCGTTAATATCGAAAACATGATCATGGGCCTTCATCAAAACCTGATGGGCCAGGCTGGGTCTTCTATGAAGTATATAACCACAGGAGTCTCTCCGAACAGGGTTTTAACCGTTGAGTGGTTGGGCTTCAGCCGTAGTGGTGTAGTTGGAGATAATCTTAATTTCCAAATAAAGCTGTACGAAACAACCAATGTAGTTGAAATCGTGTATGGTTCATTTACAACACTGGTTGGTACAGATCAAACTGCTACAGTTGGTATCCACGGTCGTGGACCAGGTGGTGTCCCAGGCAATCCTGATTTTAGAAAAGTAGGTAACACACCTCCTGCCACAGGTCCTGATGCAGCGGTTCTCGCTACAACCAATCTTGTATCTCCATTTACTGGAGAGCGTTTGAGATGGAAAAATGGTTTTCTACCAACTTCAGGAAGAACGTTCACTTTTACTCCTGCAGGTGTAACCTGTAATTTCCCGGTTATTCCAACCGCTTCAATTGCACCTGGTTCAAATCAGTGTGTTATTTCATGGGGTGCTGCTGCTGGAGCAACCAGTTACAATGTTGAATACAAACTTACTTCTTCAGGTACCTGGTTGCCTGCTCCAGGTGGTACTGCAATGGTCGGAACCAATATTACCGTAACAGGTTTGGCTCCTGCTTCTTCGTATGATTTCAGAGTGCAAAGCAATTGCAATGGCACAGAGTGGATTACCATGACAAGAGTTAATCCAGGTCCTGGTGAACTTTGTGCAAATGCCATTCCTTATGGCGCAGTAGCTGCAAACGCGGGTGCCTGTACGCCTACTTTGGTTACTGCCGGATTAGGAAACGATGGTTCTACAACAATTGGTTGTTCTGGTGTTGGTGTTCTGACCGACGTTTGGTATTCATTTGTAGCACCGAGCAACGGTAAAAAGTTGATTATTGAGACTACTCCTGCGCCTGCTTCAAACGAAGACTGGGCAATGCAAATTTATTCTTCCTGCGGTGGTGCCGTTGTTGGATGTTTTGATGACTTTTCTGGAACAGATTATCGTCCCTATGGCGAGCTTTGTCAGTTTGACTACACGGGTGGTCAAACTTACTACATCCGTTTGATGCAGATGCAGATCTACGGATCAGGTCCAACCATCAATCTTTGTGTGTATGAAGATAATGCCTGTCCAGTTGTTCCTGCGAACAATATTTGTGCAAATGCTGCAACGTATACACTTCAGCCATTTGGTTCATGCCCTGGTGCAGATGTAAACTATACCACTGAAAATGCAACTCCAACGATTGATTTTACATTGGCAGCTCCTAGCTGTAACCCTGTACAATCATCAAATGACGTTTGGGTTAAATTCAATACAGGTCTTAATACAGCAGTTCAGTTTCGTTATACGTTAGTGGATGCTACCAGCGTTGGAGCTCAGATTTATTCAGGTACCTGCGGTACTGGTACTTTGGCCCCCGTAGGAGGTACCTGTTATACCACTCCGGGTACCCGTGCGGTTACTGGTTTGACTCCAAGTACAGATTACTATATCCGTTTCTGGTCACCACAATTCAATACCAGCCCAACGGCAGGTAACTTTACCGTTTGTATTCAGGAGGCTCCGGATTGTCCGGGAGGTCTTGGAACTGGTTTCGTAAATATCGGAACGATTGCAGGAACGTATTCTTCAGGTCTTAGAACCACTTGCGGTAAGGTTGATGACATTACAAGTTCTCTTGTTAATGCCGCTTGCGGAGCCAATGGTTATTTCACTGGTGAAGATGAAGTATTCCAATTTCAGGTTCCTACAACTGGTTTGTATCAGGTTGTTTTGAGCTCTAACTCATCATGGGTTGGTATCAAAATTTATTCGAACTGTCCTTTCCTTGGAAGAGGTGGTGCTTGTGTGGCAAGTGTTGGATCCAGCCTTGCGAACAAAAACCTTTCCAACATCAACCTTACAGCGGGTGTTGACTATTACATGATCATCGATCAGTTTGCTCCTCCATCATGTATCGATCAATATTCATTTGAAATTCAGCCGAACCCGGCTCCTCCAGCTAACGATGATTGCGGAGCAGTAAATGCAATTCCTTTAACACAAGGTGTGACGTGTAACTATACAACTTTCAGCTATTCAGCAGGAGCAACTCCATCTGCTGAATTGGGTGCTTGTGCAGCCAATGACGATGACGTATGGTATAAATTTACTGCCTTAACTTCAGATCCTCAAATCACGATTTCTCCAAGTGCTGGTTTTTATCCGGTAATGGAGTTGTTTACGGCTTGCGGAACAACGGGTATTTGCTGTAGCTTCAACTCAAATGGTGCTGGTCTTCCGGTTACATTAACCTCTCCAACTGGTTTAACTCCAGGAAACACCTATTACATTCGGGTATACCATGCGTTTTCAGGTTCTCCTTTAACAGATGATTATGATATCTGTATTACAAACGGTCCGGTTATTGCTAATTGCATCGTACCATCAGGTTTGGAAACAATTGAAGCTGAGGCTTGTGGTGCTTCTACCAACTCATCTCCTGCCTTCCAGCCTATCACCAATGGTGAAACCGTTCTTGGTACTGGTAATGCAGATTGCGGAACAAGATCTTTTGATT
Organism: Spirosoma fluviale; assembly: GCA_945883425.1. Lineage (GTDB taxonomy): Bacteria > Bacteroidota > Bacteroidia > Cytophagales > Flexibacteraceae > CAMDMI01. The sequence goes on along the minus strand of CAMCXM010000012.1, from coordinate 26,328 downwards.
ATTTCCGGGTTACAACTACGCAAACGGGTTATGTTACTATGACTGTGAATTCTGAGTTTCCTGCCATCATTCGGTTAATGAACGATAACGCCGGAGCTGCGGGTACTACAATTAGTGAAGTAGTTACAACAGGTTTCTGCGGTGGTAACATTGTAGTTTCTACTCCGGGAGCTGTTCCTGCTGGTAACTATTGGGCTTATATTCTTCCAAATCAGTTTGAGGACGTCAGTTGTGGATCTGCTAGAAATAACTATTTGATTACTTATAGTTTTACGGTTAATCCTCCAGCGCCAGCCGTAAATGACGTTTGTGCGAATGCGATTACATTGGTTCCTTGTGGTCCAGCTCTTAATGGTTCTACGTTAAGTGCTACTCAGAGTCAGGCTCCATCTGTTTGTAACGGAGATCAAAGTAACTTCGCCAAAGATCTTTGGTACAAGTTTACTGCAGTAGCTGGTCTTCAAACCATTACCGCAACCAGTTCTTCTATTGACATTGTAATGGAAGTACATGGTTACTGTGGTGGCCCAACCATCGCTTGTGCGGATGCTGTAGGACCTGCTGGAGCCGAGACGATTAGCCTGGTAACTGTACCAGGACAAACCTATCTGGTTCGTGTATTTGCTTACTCTACATTTGATCCGGTCCCAGGAAATATCTCAGTATCTGTAACCACTCCTGGTGGTTGGTCTGGTGCTGTCAGCAATGACTGGAACGTAGCGGGTAACTGGTGTTCAGGAGTTGTACCAGGTATTGGTACCAACGTATTGATTCCAAATATCGTTCCTTCTCCAGTTCTTCAAACTGCAGGTAACTGTTCAAACTTAACCTTGTTGACTGGTGCTACCCTTACTACTGCTCCTGCTACATTGAATGTAAGAGGAAATGTACTTGCTCAGGGAAGCAATGTGCTTTCAGGTTCTCAGCCACTTACTTTATCCGGTACTTCTGGTCAGGCAGTAAGCGGTTCACTTGAGTTCAACAATGTTCGTATCTCAAACACAACTCTTGGAGGTATTACTGTATCCAATGGAGCTGATGTAAAAGTGAACGGAGTTCTTACTCTTGATGCAAACGCCAAACTGAATAATACAGGTACAGGTGCGTTTACAGTTGTTTCGAATGCAACAACAGAAGGTAGCATCGCTGCTTTAGGTGCAGGTGCACAATTAAACGGTAACTATACAGTTCAGCGTTACATTCCAAATGCAGGTTCAGGATGGCATTTCATAGGAACACCGGTTTCAGGAAACAATTATGGACAGTGGACAGATGATCTTCAGATTAGTGCATCTACTGGTCTTGGTAATGGTGTAATTGCAGTTGCTGAGGCAGAAAGATCGAATATCTTCCAGTATGTTGAATCTCAGCATAATGTGAAACTTGATACTGTTCAGAAAGATGGATGGAGAGTTCCAACCTCTGCTACCATTGGTGTCGGTCGTGGATACAGAATGTATGTGAAGCCTGCGTTCTTTGTTGGTAATCCTTCCAGAATTATCGACAACACAGGTACTATCACTACAGGTTTGGGAGCAGGTTATTCATTCCCAACTTTGAACCGCAATGAGTATACTCCATGTTTCCCTTCAACTCCAACATTCAATCCTACTGAATGTAATGAGTCGAACAGAGGCTGGAACCTTCTTGCAAATCCATTCCCATCTAACATTAACTGGGATGCTGCTGGTTGGACTAAACCTCCATCAATGAACAATGCATTCTATACCTGGAATGGTACAGGAGCTGGATATCAGGTTTATGTTGGTGCAGGTGGAGTATCACTTGGTGTGAATGCTTCTTCTAACACAAATCCAAATATGATTGCTAAAGGACAAGGCTTCTTCGTAGGTCTTCGTACTGCTGGTACTTATACTGCTACTCTTACTGCTACAGAAGCTGTTAAATCGGCTACATCTGCTCAGTTTGTACGTACCGCTTCTGTTGACAGCAAGCTGAAAGTTCGTATTTCAAGAATTGCTCCTGCGATGGACTACTCTTTCGATGCCAATGTTCAGTTCATGACTGGTGCTTCTGAAGGATTTGATATGAACATCGATGCTTCTTTGATGAGAGGTGCCAATGCATCAGTTGGATTCAAAGCAGGTAATGAAGATCTGATCCAGTCAACTCTTCCTTCATTGGATGGAGCGACTCGCGTTGTTGATCTTCGTACATTCTATGCTGGTCAGACTGGTACATTCAAGTTGAGCTTCCCGGATATCGCTGAGTTCCCGGCGAACACTCACGTATATCTGAAAGACAATGTTCTGAATGGTCTTTATGACATCGCTGCTATGCATGAAGTTGGGTTCAATGTATCTTCTACAAACAACCTGAATTCAAACGATCGTTTCCAATTGGTGTTCTCTCCAGTTGTTCTGACAACCATCAATCCTTCTGTAAATGGAGATGCTATCTTCTCTGTTTATCCTAACCCAAGCAATGGCAGCAAAGTTGTTGCTTCTATGATTGGTTTTGATGATGAGAAAGTTGTTGTGACGGTTGTTGACATGCTTGGAAAAGTTGTTTACACAAGCGAGCAAGTGATTTCTGCTGATCGCAATGCTGAGCATGCTATCAAAGCAAACCTTTCATCTGGTGTTTATAACATCTCATGTGTAGGTGCTAAGCATAAATTCACAACCAAACTGGTTGTAGAATAATCAGAATCAACATTCTGAATTTGACTCCGATCCGGGAAACCGGGTCGGAGTTTTTTTTTGTCCATATTCAGGTTTTTATGCAACTATAAGTCTCCACATGCTTAGTTTGGTTTTCAGTTTTAGTTCAATGCGAAATCGTTTTCAGTTCCTTGCCATTTACTGTTTAAGCTTCTTGTTTACAGGTTTGGCCTTTTCCCAGGGAAGGCCTGTTTTGAGTCTGGAAGGCATCATGCAGGATCCAAAATGGATCGGTTCTCAACCATCTGCTCCATTCTGGTCGCCAGATGGTAAATCCATTTTGTTTAACTGGAATCCCTATCGGTCTGAACGAGATTCCTTGTACGAATTCAACCTAAGAAATTCATCCGTCCGTTGTTTCAGAGAAGATGTAGAGTTGCAAATGGCAACCCGTAGCGGCGTCTGGAACAAAGACCGCACGAAATTGGTTTTCGCTTGCAGAGGGGATTTATTTCTTATGGTTCTATCAACTGGAAAGTTGATCCGTATCACAAACACTCAGGAAGAGGAATCCCGGCCTTCGTTTTGCTTTTCAGAGCAGCGGATTTTATTCCAGAAAGCCAATGACTTGTTCACATGGTCAATTAAGGACGGATCGGTTCAGCAAATCTGTCATTTTAAAGGACCAGGCGAGAAATCTTCTTCTATCATTCCACTCTCGATTCAGGATTCCATTCTCCAAAACCAGGAGCTCGCTTTGTTTCCTGTTTTGCAATCCCGCAGGGAAAAAAAGCTCCTTTTGGAAAACAGATATCGTAATCCAGACTCTGTCCGGGTTTTTGAGACAAAGGGAAAACGTGTTCAGGATGCTGGCCTCAGTCCCGATGGACGGTTTCTCTCGTATCAATTGGTGGAGAAAGCAAATAAATCAACTCTTACACAGATTCCTTTTTTTGTGAATGAAACCGGGAACACAGAGGTCCGTCCTTCCCGTGAGAATGTGGGTCATCTTCAGGACAAGTACTCTTTTTTCCTCTATGATTTCAGGAAGGATACCATTGTTGAATTCAACCCCGGGTTTTTGTCTGGAATAAAAGATGTTCCGGATTATTTCAAAGAGTACCCGGCCGATCGGTTTCATCCCAGGGGAAAGCTTCGTGCGATTGAATTGCAGCAATTGACATGGAACCAGTCTTCTGGCAATGCCGTCCTTGTTTTTGATGCTCAGGATCATAAGGATCGTTGGTTTGTCGGTTTCAATTCGGCCAGTCAACGATTTAATGAACTTGATCGTCAGCACGATGAGGCCTGGATTGGTGGACCTGCTGCTGCATCTTCGGTTCAATGGATCTCGGATCAGTCCGTTGTTTTTCTGACTGAGAAATCAGGGTTTTCCCACATCTCTTCATTGGATTTACCAACAGGTAAAAAACAGGATCTGACCCAAGGGAATTTTGAAATCCGGAATCTGGTTGCATCGCACGATAAGAAGTCCCTCTTCTTTCTGGCAAATCAGGATCATCCGGGTGCCGTAAGCTGGTGCCGAATGAATTTAACTGAACCAGGCAAGATTGAAAAAATCACCAGTTTGAAAGGTGGCTATGAAGTCCAGATGTCGCCGGATCAAAAGTGGATTGCCTTTCGGTATTCTACATCGAATTGCCCCTGGGAGTTGTTTGTTCAGGAGAACAGAACTGGGATGAAACCTGTGCAGATTACAAGGAAAGCCATGTCACCGGAATTTGCTGCTTATCCCTGGCGAGAACCGTCCGTGATCCAGTTTCCTGCATCGGATGGAGCAGCTGTCTATGCCAGATTGTATGCGCCTGAGAAAAAGAACGGGGCGGCTGTGATCTTTGTACACGGTGCGGGATATCTACAGAACGCTCATTTTTGGTGGAGTAATTATTTTAGGGAGTACATGTTTCATAATATGCTGACAGACATGGGTTACACCGTAATTGATGTGGATTACCGTGGCAGTGCCGGTTATGGGCGAAACTGGCGATCCGGAATTTACCGGCACATGGGCGGACGGGACCTTGAAGATCAGGTGGATGCAGCAAAATATCTGGTTCAGAACTATGGTGTCGATCCGGCCAGAATCGGGATCTATGGAGGGAGTTATGGAGGCTTCATCACGCTGATGGCCCTGTTTCAAAAACCCGGCATGTTCAAAGCCGGAGCAGCTTTGCGCTCGGTGACCGACTGGTCTCATTACAACCACGGATACACCAGTGAAATTCTCAACGAACCACAGACGGACAGTCTGGCTTTTCGGCGGTCTTCACCTATTTTCTTTGCGGAAGGATTGAAGGATCGTCTTCTGATGTGCCATGGAATGGTGGATGGAAACGTGCATTTTCAAGACATCGTGCGTCTTTCCCAGCGGCTGATAGAATTGAAAAAGGAAAACTGGGAACTTGCGGTTTATCCGGTCGAAGATCATGGCTTTGTTGAGCCTTCCAGTTGGCTCGATGAATACAGGCGGATTCTGAAATTGTTCAATGAGGAGCTACTGAGAAGATAAAGCCCAAATGTATTCCGGGAATTCTGCATGTAATCCCACGTAAAAAACAAGAGATTCATCAAAAAAAATAGCATACTTGCAAAACTTATTAAATCAAATTATGATGAAAAAATTATTGTTTATCCTTTGCCTTGGTTCTTCTGTTGTGTTCACTTCCTGCAAAAAGGATGACGATCCTACCAAAAAGGAAATGCTTATTGGAAAAAACTGGGTTCCAACAGCTATGACGGTTGATCCAGGTCTACCTGTGGTTGGTACAAATCTATTTAATCAGTTGGACGCTTGCGATAAAGACGATATCACCAGATTTGCTGCAGACGGCAAAGCATCGTTTGACGAAGGTGCTTCGAAATGCAAAGTAACAGATCCGCAAACAACAACTGGTTCCTGGGCATTGAATCCAACTGAGACAATTCTTTCCATTACAAATCCTGATGGTTCCACTATTTCCCTAACTATCAAATCTCTAACTTCCAGTAAAATTGTAGGAACATATCAGGATGTCCTGAATGGTGTTAACTATACAATTGAGCTAACGATGGAGGCAAAATAAAGTATCCTTATTTTATAAAAAGAAAGGCTGTCAGAAATGACAGCCTTTCTTTTTTCATGGCTTTTCAATCGTACGGCTTTCTTTGAGATACGAACAAACAACACCCAGACCTCCTTCTACATTGGTGAATAACCGAACCGGCTCCGCAAATGGATTGTCGCCTTCAAAATTGAACACCGATTCATGAAACTGAACATACGGACGGTCGCCTTGAGTGAGGATAAACCTGAAAACACTTGAAGAATCTGACTCGGTAAAGTATCCACCACTTGTGTAAACGACAGATGAATAAGGATTGGTAACAGGTCCGTTCGCTGTGAAAAATCTTGTGTCAAGCTCATAATCCAACGCATTCCATGTTTCCTGTTTGGGTTTGTCTGGAAAGTAATCAATCAAATATCTTTGATAAGCCCCTAACCGATACCAGCTTTCTCCTTCAGCGGATGGTTTGAAAAGCATCATAATCTTATAGCTGTATATATCATTTCCATTTATATCCTGGTATCGAAGGATGGAATCCTGCACCTCGACCTCAAATGAATTTTCTGTTCTCTGTGGGACCGTGCAGGTTCCTTTTACCATCGCTCCGGTTGGCAATCTTGCTGTCACCGTGTAGGTAGCTCCAGGTTTTATCTGCATTAATTCCTTCTTAACTATATAAGATTCTGATGCAGGCTCAAAATAGAAACCAGCGCTCCCATCCGGACCCGTAATTTCTACTGTGGCATTGTTCACGGTTTCGATGTAACTGTTGTCTACCCCGAAAATGGGTTTTGACCAGGTTATGCGTGCCGTCAAGGAATCTTCATCCGGTGATATGAAACAGGTGAGCACCAGTTTTCTCTCAACTTTTGGCAATGGGATGGTGGCATCCTTTTCACAGGAAAGTGACATCCAGGATCCAATCAGGATGATCAGCATGGTAATGATCCGATGTTGTTTCATATGGGTCAGAATTTAAAGTTGTAGCTAAGACTCGGAATGAATGGAAACAAGGTAATCTGCTTCAATGTGGTCACACTTTGGTTCTGCAAATTGTTGGAGCTGCCGATGTAGTAGAAAAAAGGGTTCCGTCGGTTATAGAGATTGTACACACTCAATTCCCATGTTCGCTCACCCCAGCTTTTCTTTTTGTGCCATTGAATCCCAACATCCATGCGGTGATAAGCCGCCATACGATAGGCATTCCGGTCGCTGTATTCGGTGGCATTGTTGTAGAAATTGAGAAATGAATTGGCCGATGGCAAAGGAGAATGGGTTGGTAATGAATAGGAAGCCAGCGGAAGTGTAATGGCATTCCCAGTTCCGTAAACCCAGGTGGCAGATAATGAAAGTCCTTCCCGCAATTTATACATCACCACAACTGAAGCATCGTGCCGTCTGTCGTAACGGGCGTAAAATGCCCTTCCAAAGTTCAGGTCTGGAAACTGCATTCGGGTCCAGCTCAACGTATAACCAACCCAACCGGTTAGTTTCCCAACGTGTTTCTGAACCATTGCTTCTACTCCATAACTCCAGCTTTTGCCGCGGACGATCTGGTCTTCCCAAGCATAAGATTTTTGCGTGTTGTTGGCCGATTCAATTGCCAGGAAACTGGCTCCTTCTTTATAGCTGATCACTTGTTTCATTTGCTTGTAGTAGCCTTCAAGTGAAATCGTCAGATTGTGCTTTGAAACATCTTTCGCCAGTCCAAGAGCAAATTGCTGCGACCGCTGCGGACTCACTTTCGGAGACGACGGTATCCATAAATCGGTCGGCAATCCGACACCGGTATTGGTAAGCAGATGGATGAACTGATTCATGTCGGCGGCAGATGCTTTCACCGCAAGGTCCGAATGGATTTTATACCGTGCCGAAATTCTTGGGTCCAGTCTGATCCGCGAGACCCCGTCCGAATAAAAGTATGACTGACGGAGTCCCGGATTAAATGCCAGACGGTCTGTGACGCGGATCAGGTCTTCCACATACAAAGCCGACTCGAGGCTGCCGTATTGTTTTACTTCGTTGCGGTCTTCGTTCTGGCTCGCATCTTTGAACACAATGGCGGACGGAGTGAAGGTATGCCAGACCGCCTGCCCACCAAACTTGATCTGATGAACAGTGGAATAGTAATAATCCATATCGACTTTTGCACCGAAGTCCTCAATTCCGGAATAGTATTTCAGTGAAAATTCGGAACCATTTCGCGTTGAATTATTGTAAATATTGAACCGGTAGCGACTGTAGATAAGGGAGATATTGGAGAAAAGTCGTGGATTGAAAACATGATTCCATCGCAAGGTGGCGGTCGCATTTCCCCAGTAAAGGCCGGCTTCTTCTTTTTCGCCGAAAACGGATGCTCTCTCAACAAAACCGAAAAGGTCCCGTCCAAAATACCCACTCAGGTATAATTTGTCTTTGTCGCTGAACGTGTGGTTCACCTTCATGTTGAAGTCCATGAAATAGAATTTAGATTTGCTGTCTGAATTTTGAAACGGGGCTGCCAGCACATCCAGATACGATCGTCTTCCGGATAAGAGAAAAGATGTTTTGTTTTTGAAGATTGGTCCCTCGATGGTGAAGCGAGTAGAAAGAAGTCCGACACCACCTTCTCCTTTGATTTTCTGCTGATTTCCTTCCTTCATCCGCATTTCCAGAACGCTGGAAAGCCGCCCTCCAAATCGGGCCGGAAATCCTCCTTTTGTGAGTTCGATGGTTTTCAACGCATCCCCATTGAACAGTGAAAAGAATCCAAACAGGTGAAAGGCATTGTAAACCGGCGCATCATCCAGGAGAATCAGGTTCTGATCCGGGCCTCCTCCACGTACATATAAACCAGCAGAACCTTCGGATCCTTTCTGAACACCCGGCATGAGCTGAAGAACTTTGATGACGTCTTTTTCTCCAAGAAGTGCCGGAATGGCTTTCACTTCGGCCGGCCGTATGGTCAATTGGCTCATTTGCACGTTTTCTGCCGTTTGTGGCATTGTATCCCGGTTTCCGATAACCGTGACCTCATTCAGTGTCTTTCCTTCTGAAAGCGAAATGGAAAGTACCTGACTCTGTGGATTGTCAAGCCGGATTTTCTGGATTTCATATCCGACATAACTGTACCAGATGGTGACTGTATCGGAAGGAACCGTAAGGGCATAGTAACCGAATCCATTGGTTACCGTCCCGCTTTTGAGTCTTGGAATGTACACCGTTGCACCTACCAAAGGTTCATTGCTCCCTTCCTCTTTTACGTATCCACTGATGGTGATTTTGTCTGGCTTTAATGATTGGCCAAACGCATTATTTATCAACACGAAAATCCAAAACAGACCGGTGAATACTCTGAAAAGTGTGTTTTTCAATGGTTATGGGATAAAGTTATGTAAGGTCAAACATAAAGATTTTTATCGTTCATCATGTGCCGTCACCCGTCCATTTTTGCTTGTTTAACCTGAAGATACAGGATTGCAATTTCCAACATTTGGGGTGATGGTTGAGTATAGAATTCTATTCTGGATCGTGATGATTCTCTACGTTTTTGTTTCTGTCAATCCCGATTTTGATACGAATTTTCAGGATTTAAACCGGCATAAAACCCCAATTTTGATTTGTTTTGCACTCTGAAACCATAACTGTTTCCAAACATGTCTACCTCAGAACTTTCGAAATACGCTCCTCAGATTCGCCGTGATATTCTTCGTATGGTGCATGCCTGCCAGTCAGGCCACCCGGGTGCTTCATTGGGTTGTGTCGAATATTTTCTTGCTTTATATGGCGAATTGATGCAACACAATCCGGATTTTCAGATGGGCGGCAAAAATGAAGATCTCTTCTTTCTGAGCAACGGACATATTTCACCTCTCTGGTACAGTACCCTTGCCCGTTTTGGGTATTTCGATACCAAAGAGTTGGGTTCATTCCGTAAGCTAAATTCCCGCCTTCAGGGTCATCCGGCAACGGAAGAGCATCTCCCGGGAATCCGTATTGCATCTGGTTCTCTTGGACAAGGACTGTCTGTGGCCATCGGTGCTGCCATCACCAAAAAATTAAATGGAGATCGTTCGACTGTTTATGTTTTGATGGGAGATGGCGAACAACAGGAAGGTCAGATTTGGGAAGCTGCCATGTATGCGCCTCACAATAAAATTGATAATCTGATCGCTACGATTGATTACAACGGTCAGCAAATCGACGGCCCGGTTGATCAGGTTCTGAGTCTGATGAGCCTGAGAGCAAAATACGAAGCATTCGGCTGGATTGTACTCGATCTGCCGGAAGGTAATAATCTGGAGGCGGTTCTTTCTACATTAAAAGACGCCAAATCAAAATTAGGTAATGGAAAACCTGTGATGATCCTGATGAAAACCGAAATGGGGAATGGGGTCGATTTTATGATGCATAGCCACAAGTGGCATGGCATTCCGCCAAACGATGAGCAACTGGCTCTGGCTCTTGCTCAGCTTCCAAGCGAATTGGTTGATTACTGAGAATTTTCAATGAGTTTAAAAAAAGGTTCGGATTTCTTCCGGACCTTTTTTGTTTTGAAAGCATTAACTTGAACCCGGAATCGGTTTCTGATTCTTCTTCCTTATGAAAACAATCTATTTTTTGTCACTGACAGTCTTATTCATTTGCTGTGCGATGGTAACGAATCCTGAAAGGAAATCAACCAGCAAGAAAAAAAAGAAATTCCCCTATGGCACCTGGATGAGGAGTCAGGAAGAGGATAAGGATCCCAATAGCAGTTGGCTTTTATACAGGCCTGATTCGTATGACTTTCCACCCACAAGAGGTCGAAGTGGATTTTCAGTTTTGAAGGACGGAACTTTTTCTCTTATTCAGCCATCCGCCGTTGATGGCCGCGAAACAAAAGCGGGTACCTGGAAGCTTGTCTCACCGGGATTACTCCAGATCAAAGTGCCCGGTAGCAGCCTGACCGAATTGCGATGGAAGCGAAAAGGCAAAGACTTGCTGGAAGTTGAAATGAAGTAAGCAGAGGAGGCTGTCTTAATCAAACAGACCCGGCTGCTTTCCGGGTTCCAGAATTCCCAAATGTTTGTAGGCAAGAGGTGTGGCTTCCCGTCCCCGGCTTGTACGCATGAGATATCCTTCCTGAATGAGAAACGGCTCATACACTTCTTCAATCGTTTCGGCTTCTTCTCCGGCAGCAGTAGCAATGGTGGACAATCCGACTGGACCTCCCTTAAATTTCTGAATGATGGTACTGAGAATGCGATTGTCCATTTCGTCGAGTCCGTTGTGGTCAACATTCAGAGCATTGAGGGCAAACTTCGCAATTTCCAGTGTGATGGTTCCGTCGCCTTTGATCTGGGCAAAGTCACGGGTTCTACGCAAAAGATTGTTGGCGATCCTAGGGGTTCCCCGGCTTCGTCTGGCAATTTCATAGGCACCCGTTTCCTCTATGGGTGTTTTGAGCAAGTGCGCCGAACGCAATACAATGGTCGTCAGAAGTTTGGCGTCATAATATTCCAGCCGGCAATTGATCCCGAAGCGGGCCCTCAATGGTGAGGTCAGCAAGCCAGATCGGGTGGTCGCCCCGATCAATGTGAATGGATTCAGTGAAATCTGAACCGACCGGGCATTGGGTCCGGAATCGAGCATGATGTCAATTGTATAATCCTCCATTGCCGAATACAAGTATTCTTCCACCACCGGATTGAGTCTGTGAATCTCATCGATAAACAATACATCGTTGTTCTGAAGATTGGTCAATAAGCCAGCCAGATCCGAAGGCTTCTCCAGAACCGGACCAGACGTTATCTTGATCTGAGAACGTAATTCGTTGGAAATGATATGACTCAGAGTGGTTTTTCCCAATCCGGGAGGGCCATGCAACAGAACGTGATCCAGTGCTTCACCCCGCATTTTTGCAGCCCCCACAAAAATCCGGAGGTTGGCTATGATAGGCGATTGTCCCGTAAAATCCTCAAAACTTAAAGGACGGAGAGCCCGTTCGATGTCTTTCTCGATCGGGCTGTAGTTTGTATCTTCTCCGCTTAAATAATCTTGTCTCGTACTCATGGATTCGTAATCAGTAGCGTATAGGCATTGGTATATTGAACCTTATATTGCTTTAGCACACTCTGGCATGGTCCTCCTGTCGGCCGTCCTTCCCAGTTAAAAGTGCATTGATGGCAAGTATCTTCCATATAAAACTGCGACGAAGGTACGGTAATCACACCACAGGCGTCTTCCATTTTATACGGACTTTTCCGTTCGAAGGCCAGGTATACATCCGCCGTTTTCCTGTATACAATTATCCCGCTGATGCCTCCGGAGATCAGAATAAAATTGCCATCTTTCACTTTCAGGGGCTGAGCTGCAACAGAATTCAGGCTTACTTCCTCCCGTACAATTACATCCGGCACCGGAGAAATGGGACTGATTTCGTTGGAGCAGGAAAACAAGATTGAAATAGAATAAAGTATATGTCTGAATTTCAAGGTTATACAGGTTTTAGTTTTAATCCTGATCTCGGTTGATTAAGTTTGAACTCTCATTTCCGACAAACAAAGAAACAAAGGCCTTGCAAATTATTAACCAGATAATCTACGCACCACTGGCAAATTACCTGATCCGGAATGCCTTAAAGCTTATCCCCGGATTACCGAAGTCGTTGAAAATCCATCCGTCAGGTCATTTGCGGGTTTCATTAAAAAATGGAAAAGTGATGCATCTGGCAACCAACCAGACTTGCCATGTTTCAGCCGTCATTTTTTGGGAGGGCAGTAGTTCATATGAGTTCTCCGATATTTTTCAGGATCTCTTTACCAAAATCAATTCGTTTTTTGACCTCGGGTCGAATATCGGTTATTATTCCATCATGGCGGGCGTTACAAATCCTGAAGTCCAGGTCAATGCCTTCGACCCTTCCCCAGGGCCTTTCAGCTATTTATCTGAAAATATCAAGCTCAATGGTTTGAAGAATGTTCATCCACACCAGCTTGCCGTATCGGATGAGGACGGTACGTTTTCTTTTCACATTGCCTACAACAAGAAATATCCCTGGTTAAAGTACAACAGTCTGGGTGGAAGCGGGCACCTGTCGCACGTGCGGGAAAATCCAACCCGTCACCAGGTGCAGGTGCAGGCCTATAAGCTCGATACGTTTGTAAATCAGCACAACATTCAGTCGATGGATCTTATGAAACTGGATGTGGAAGAGGCAGAACATCTGGTTTTAGCTGGTGCCCAGGAAAGTATCCGACGATTCCGTCCGATTATAGTAAGTGAAGTCTTTTCGAATCTGATGCTTCACCAGATCCGTGAGCAGATCATTGGCCTGGGTTACCGTGCCTATTTGTTTGATGATATGAAGCTGAAGTTTCAGCAGTTGTCCGAAGTAACTACTGTTAGCCAGATTGAGAATTACTTTTTTGTACCTGAAGAAAAGGTAGGTCTGGTTGAAAAGTGGATTGCCTGATTAATCTGTAAAATCCGTAGCCTCCCCCTTAAATTTCCAGGCTGCCAGCTCTTCTGACATGCGCTGAATTTTGGCTTCTACAACCTGATAACCGGGTTTGCCAAGCAGCAACCGCAAAGGTGCTTTTTCCGTCAGAGCCACTTCAAAAATCAGGGCAGCTGCTTTTGCAGGATCGCCTGGTTGGTTGCCATCCACGTTCGCCAGACGGCTCCGAAGTTGTTGAGTCACCGGTTCGTAGTCCGGAATGTTGGATTGGGCATGCACCAGACCGCCTCCTGCCCACAGTGTACGAAAAGGCCCCGGCTCCACGATTGTTACCTGAATACCCAGCGATTTTGTTTCCAGACGAAGACCCTCACTGAAACCTTCCAACGCAAATTTGCTCGCATTGTACATGCCAAGAGCCGCCGTTCCATTCAACCCGGCAATTGATGAAACATTGAAAATATGCCCATTTCTGTTTGCCCGCATCGAAGGCAGAACGAGTTGACTAAGGAAGATAGGGCCGAAAAAGTTCACTTCCATCTGGTCACGAAGTTCAGCTTCTGACAATTCTTCCATCGCTCCAACCAATCCGTAACCGGCATTATTCACCAGCACATCAATCCGGCCAAATTGTTCAAGGACGGTATCGACCAATCGTTGCAAGGATTCTTTGTTCCTCACATCGGCCATCACTCCAAAGGTTTTTCCTGGTACAAGGGCTTCAAATTCAGCGATCTGTTCGTTTTTACGGACGGTACCTGTAACCGAATCTCCGTTTTGCGCTGCATGAAGGGCGATGGCTCTGCCGAGGCCTGTCGATACTCCGGTCACAATCCAATGTCTGGCCATAATTTCCTGATTGGTTTTAAGTTCTGGTTTTTTGCAAAGCAAATACAGGCGAAGTTCTGACGCCTTGTTTTTTCTGCCGCACGATTTTCTGAATGATGAAACCTGTTGATAATTAGTTTGTTACCTTTAAAGCAATTCCAATCAAAAAAATAACACAATTCACAAGGTTTAATTTATCTCAATAGTTTACATCGGCCTTCCAATCGGAAGATAGCCCTACGATCCTTTTGTTTCTTTGCGGTCAGAAATTCAACCAGAATGAAAAAAATCGTGTTTCTCTTCCTGCTTTTTGGCGGACTTGTGCCCTGTGTATTGGCAGGCAATTCTTCTTTGTTTTTGCGAAAATCCACGCCAGAAAAGGTCTTGCTTTACGAAGATCTTTTTGGAATCTCACTTCCATCAACCGGAGCAAAGTGGCCGTTTGCAACCAACAGCATCTGGTTTAATCTCAATACCAGCATTGGAGTGATCGGTTATCCATCTTTTGGAAATGCCAAAGCTTTCTGGCCATTGCATTTGTCTGCCGAGTATGGCATTACTCCTCATATTGCCGTAGGGCCTTATCTGGGGTTTTACCGAATTACATACACCGATAATTTCAAGGGTTTATCATACAATAGCCGCCTTTCTTCTTATTCAATAGGTGCAAGAGGAATACTTCATCTCACAGACCTCATTAACCAGGAAATGGGCTCTGACATCGATGTGAAAGAATGGGATATTTACGGTGGACTTTCCATCGGATTGGTGTCAAGAACCTGGTCTGTGGATGATGGTTTTTCGGGTGCCCGTTCTGATTATGATGTCAGTATCTATCCTTCAGCCGGGTTAATCCTTGGAGCCAAATACATGATCACACCTGTGTTTGGAATCAATGCCGAAATCGGAAAAGGCACCTATGGCCTCATCAGTTTCGGCATCAGCGGAAGTTTACGTTAGAACCGACCTTCTTACGGACGGAACGATTTGCTGAATTCGTCCAGACTCTTCTTTTTCTTGTAGGCATTCTCCCCAAAATAGTGAAGCAGCATATTGAACTGTTTCGCGTCCACATAGCCACCCATCGTCTGGATCGGTGTTAGTTTTTCATCCAGATAGGCGATAGTCGGGTAACTCATTTGTCCATTTAATAACATCACCGCCAGATCATTCGCCTGCATCTGGGGATTGTATTTGAATACTTTGTTTTTGAAAATGATGCTGTTCTTGTCTTCGGCATTCAACTTCACCGCGTAGAATTTCTCTTTGGCATAGGCAGTAACCAGCGAATCGGCAAAGGTCGACTTGTCCATTTTTTTGCACCAGCCGCACCAGTCCGTGTACACATCAATGAAGATTTTACGAGGCTTTTTTTCGCAGGCAGCTTCGGCTTCTTCCAGTGTCATCCAGCGAAGGCCTTCTTCCTGAACTGCAACCGGTTCGGCCGGAATAAATGTGGCAGAAATACTAACCAGGGCAACGAAAATAAGTAATGACGCAACGTGAAAACGGACGGTTCGCATAGTTTTTTTACAGTTGATAAGGTAGAAAGTCGTTCACCGGCCCGCCGTATTTGTGCAAATCCCGCACGATGGTGGAACGAATGGCCGACAACGAAGGCGAAGTTATCAAAAATACCGTTTCCAAGCCATCGTAGATCATACGGTTGGCCTGTGAAATGCTGTTTTCATATTCGAAATCGGTGGTGTTCCGAAGCCCCCGAAGAATAAATCCGGCATCAATCGATCGTGCAAATTGGGCGGTAAGTCCCTGAAAAACGGCAACGGTAATCCGCGGTTCCCGGGCGAATGTCTCCTCAATTTTCTCCACCATCAGCTCCAACGGAAAGTACCGGTTCTTAGCTGAATTGTGCCCGATCGCAATCACGATTTCATCAAACAAACCGAGCGAACGAAGCACCACATCTTCGTGGCCTTTTGTAAATGGATCAAACGAACCGGGAAAAATGGCTTTTCTTATCATGACGAAATCAAGGTTTGGCGGAGAGTTGTCAGATCATAGTAATATGGATGCTGCAAGGTTTCCTGGGAAGGAAATTCATTCGGAAGGACCGGGTTTTTTACGAAACGCAGGTTGCCGAAATACCGGTTGATTTTCTCAAATCCAGACGAGCCTGAAAGAATACTTCCGCTCAGATACACGGGAGCCGACTCGGGCAACAATCCGGTTTCCTCCATGATCAGCAGGAGAAAATAGAGTAGATCGTTTTCTGCCTTGAATGGATAGCAATTCGCAAAGATCAGCTTGCCGTCATCCACCCCAATTCCAATAAAACTACGGGTATCCACATGTGCATACACCGCTTTTTCACCGGATGGTGTCATATGTAAAGCCTGTCGGATCAAACCACTGATGCCACAGGTCCAGTATACTTCGGAAGCCGAAAAAAGCTGACTGGCCCAATTCATCCATTCATTGGGAACGGCATAAAAAAGGACGGTTTCGTTGCCAATCATTTCATGGAAAACAGTGAATTCGAATGGAATGTCGCTCAATAATCGAAGACAGTTTTTCGCTGCTTCGATCGAAAATAATTCCATTGGCAGCAAGCTGAAAAACCGGGGTTCCACCGCAATGGTCACCGAAGTAACAGCCGATTCTGCGAGCACACCTGAAGGAAGAAACTTTGAAAACTGTTCCACTTTCTGTGGTTCCGTCAGCGTACTCGTAAACTGAATTTCATCCAGCGCCAGTTCCAACGACTGTTGCGAATCGGAAAGTAATGTCCGGACGCCTTCCGGGAGAATCTGGATCAGAGCGGAGGTGGAATCTCCCTTCCGGGATTCCCATTTTGCGCTTCTGATTTTCTGTGTAACTGAATATTGAATTGGTGTCGAATCCATGGTTGGATGCTCAATGCCGTTGCAAGATGCGATTCTAATTGTCCATTTTACAAAACTGACCTTCGATTTGAGAATTGCCCCCGATATTGCAACGCATTTGACAACGTATGAAAACTTCTTCAGGTATCGATTCAGGCCATCCTAAACTTCAGAAAAACAACACCTTGTCCAGACTTCGGCTCATTGCCATTCTGGAAGGAATCTCTTTTCTTGTTTTACTTTTCATTGCCATGCCCCTGAAATATTTCTACCAACAACCGGAAATGGTGCGTAAAGTTGGCATGCTTCATGGTTGGTTGTTTGTGCTGTACGTGGCCCTTCTGTTGCTTGCAGCCTATCAGTTCAAATGGACCTGGTCCAAAACCATTCTGGGCTTTGTACTTTCGCTCATTCCTTTCGGTACGTTTTATGCGGAACGAAAAATGTTTCAGAACGAAACGCCCGCCTGATAGAATTTGCCCACGATTCAATTTATTTTTATCCGGTTGTCTTGCAGATTCGAAGACAGAAAAGCAAATTGCCGGTCTTATTAAAACTAACAAATGGAATTAACAGGAAACATCGTTCAGATTCTTCCCGAAGTTGGAGGAACGAGCAAAACAGGAAATGCATGGCGTAAACAGGAGTACATTCTGGAAACCAAAGACCAGTATCCGAAAAAAATCTGTTTCAATGCATGGGGCGAGAAAATCGATCAGTTTGCACTCAAAGCTGGTGAGGAAGTAACCGTAAGCTTCGACATCGAAAGCCGTGAATACAATGGCCGCTGGTTTACCGAAGTGAAAGCGTGGACCGTCCGCAAAGGAGCAGCGTCTCCGGTTTCGGTGGGAGTTGAGTCGGAGCCGCCGGTGTATGTTGGATTACCGCCTTCTCCGCTTCCGGAAGATGATCTTCCATTCTAAGCCAATACGAAGGCAACATTCAGTACATTATTAGTAAGCAAAGATTTCAGGTCGACTCTGTTTGGCCTGAAATCTTTGTTTTTGGACAGCTCAAAACAGTGACTGCACAATTGAAAAATGAGGACGGATTTTTCCCTCTTTTCGCTTCGCTCTTTTCTTACCTTTGCCGCCCTGATTGTGAAATTATTAGCGGAAATCTATGCATTTGAGCGACCTCGAAATTCAGAAAAGAGATAAAAAAGCCCAGTTGGAGGCATTGGGAATCAATCCCTATCCGGCCGAAACATTTGATATCAATGTCACCGCCGCCGACATTCTCAAGAACTACGAACGGAGAAAAATGGATTACAAACATGTAACCATCGCCGGTCGACTGATGGGTTTCCGGATCATGGGTTCTGCTTCCTTTGCTGAACTTCAGGATACGACCGGTCGCATTCAGCTTTATTTCAAACGCGATGATCTTTGTCCTAACGAAGACAAAACGCTGTACAACACTGTATTTAAAAAACTTCTCGACATCGGTGATTTCATTGGCGCCGAAGGGTATGTGTTCACCACACAAACTGGTGAGATCTCCATACACGTTACCTCCTTCAAAATTCTGAGCAAATCGCTGCGTCCTCTTCCTGTGGTAAAACGTGAAACCGATGAAAACGGCAACGTGATCAGCCACGATGAATTCAACGATCCCGAACTGCGCTACCGCCAGCGGTATGTGGATCTCATTGTGAATCCGCATGTTCGCGATACCTTCCGGAAGCGGACACAGCTCACCAATTCCATGCGGCAGTACCTTAACGGACGGGGCTATATGGAAGTGGAAACCCCGATTCTTCAACCTCTTTACGGAGGAGCCGCGGCCCGTCCGTTCAAGACGCACCACAACACTTTGGACATGACGCTTTATCTGCGGATTGCCAACGAGTTGTATCTCAAACGCCTCATTGTCGGTGGTTTTGAAGGAGTGTATGAATTCGCCAAAGACTTCCGTAACGAAGGAATGAGCCGGTTTCACAATCCGGAATTCACCCAGGTCGAGCTTTATGTAGCCTACAAAGATTACATCTGGATGATGGATCTGGTGGAAGAGATGGTCGAGAAAGTGGCCATGGACCTGCACGGAACCACAGAGTTGAAAGTAGGGGAGAACACCATCAATTTTCAGCGGCCCTGGAAACGGATCACCATGTTCGATTCCATCAAAGAATTTACGGGCATCGATATTTCTGAAATGGACGAAGCCGGTCTTCGAAATGCCTGCCAGACTTTGGGCATCAATGTGGATCCCAGCATGGGCAAAGGAAAGCTGATCGATGAAATCTTTGGCGCCAAATGCGAGCCATTCTTAATCCAGCCGACTTTCATCACCGACTATCCGGTGGAAATGTCACCTCTGGCTAAAAAGCACCGGACAAAAGCAGGACTCGTGGAGCGTTTCGAAGCGATCTGCAACGGAAAAGAAATCTGCAACGCCTTCTCCGAACTTAACGATCCGATCGATCAGAGGGCTCGTTTCGAGGAACAACTGGAACTGGGTAAGCGTGGTGACGACGAGGCCATGATGCTGGACGAAGATTTCCTCCGTGCCCTCGAGTTTGGTATGCCACCGACTGCGGGTCTGGGTATCGGCATTGACCGACTGGCCATGATCATGACCAACTCGCCTTCTATTCAGGAAGTGTTGTTTTTTCCGCAAATGAAGCCCGAAAAGCAACTGATGGTGCCGCACGCCAAAGATTATGAAGCATTGGGTGCCAGCGAAGGCATCGCGAAAATATTGTCGGCCATGAACTTTGCCAGCATCGAGGATTTCAAAAAGGAGAGTCCCAACAAAGTGTTCAACGACATGGGTGGCCTCCGGAAAAAACTGAAAGTGGAAGAAACTCTTCCGACCATCGATGTACTGAAGGGTTGGATGGGGGTTCAATAGTTTTTTATTGTCATGGATTGCTTAAATTTTGAATATAGTACCCACGCAGTTAAAAGAATGTTGGAGAAAGGTATCTCTGGGTTTGAAGTTGAGCAAACAGTATTATTTGGCGATGTAGTTCAGAATTACGAATCGGATAAACCCTATCCCAGTAAATTATTGCTTAAATTTGTGAAGGAGAGACCAATTCATGTTGTGGTTGCAAGGGATCAGGAAAATAGTTCATGCATTATCATAACCTGTTATTTGCCTGATCCGGAAATTTGGAACGAAGATTTTAAAACTTAAAGAAAGCTATGATTTGTGTAATCTGTAAAACAGGTGAGTGCTTTCCAGGAACCACTCATTTTACCCAGATGCTGAAAGAAAAGTTGGTGGTTGTGAAGAATGTTAAAGCCAACATTTGCCAGAATTGTGGTGAAGCTTACTTTGATTCGGATACCGTAAAATACATCCAGACTAAAACAAATGAAGCAATTTCAAATCAGGAAGATGTTGAATTGTTTAATGTATAGTTCGATGTAAATAGGTAAGATTTAATATTCTACCACATAATAGTGTTTCCGAATCTCCCGGTTCGAGGGTCAGTCTTCAGAAAGGAGTTAGGCCAATAATCTTTGTTCCACTTACAAATTTCTTTTTAGAAAGGAAGACAAATACCCAATTGGTCCCCCAATCAAATCGTCCCTTGCTCAATCCAGATGTCTACTTTCTTGATTTTGAATTTGACATGGTCAACCAACTTGTTTTAAATTATTGATTGGATGTAAAATAAGTGAGACTCATTGTTGAGATGGAGAATAACATCAGAATTCCCCTGGATTTTTTTGCGGAAATTGCTCTGTTTTCAAACCGGATTTAACCCATATTCCGGAATAAAAAAATTATTTAAATCCTATTGCATAATCTGGGTTTAATGCATCATATCCCTGAAATTCAGTGGCTACAATCTTCTTAGCCCCACTATGGAGTATTCCATTGTAGTTGAATGAACACTTGAAATGCGTTTTTGAAACCTAATATCAACTTGAAATTGCGACAACGGCTTTTGGTAGCCAGAGCTTAAACCCCATATTTATTCAAGAAAGAGGGGAAAGGAAATTCCTTCTCCTTCTTTCCCGAATGGTCAAAAGAAGCGTTTACTTTGGACCTTTCCGTGGGAGCTTATTCAACAAATGTGTTTTTCGGTTCCGGAATTCAAAAACCAATGCCATGCGTTATCTGAAGTACCTGTTCGTTCTGTCTTTCATCATCTCATCCTTTTTGCCGGCAATGGCTCAAAAGAAATCTTCACGAACCTATTGCAACCCCATCAACGTGGATTATGGCTATTGCCCCATTCCCAATTTTGTGACCTGGGGAAAGCACCGGGCCACTGCTGATCCGGTGATCGTCAATTACAAAAACGACTACTACCTGTTTTCTACCAACCAATGGGGCTATTGGGTAAGCTCAGATATGTCGGACTGGAAGTTCATCGAGCGGAAGTTTTTGCGCTCCTGGAATACGGGTTTGTACGATGAACTTTGTGCCCCGGCTGTTGGTGTGATGGGCGACACCATGCTCGTATTTGGTTCAACCTACTCCAAAAAGTTCACCATCTGGATGAGCACCAATCCCAAAGCCAACGACTGGAAACCACTGGTCGATTCCTTCGACATCGGTGGTTGGGACCCTGCCTTTTTCACAGACGACGACAAGCGACTCTACATGTACAACGGCAGCTCCAACCGGTTCCCGTTGTATGGTGTGGAGATCAACCGCAAAACGATGCAGCCCATCGGCACCCGTTCCGAAATGTATTTGCTCGAACCCTGGAAATATGGATGGCAACGGTTTGGCGAAAACATGGACGATGTGTTTCTCGATCCCTTCATGGAAGGCGCCTGGATGACGAAACACAAAAACAAATACTACCTTCAGTATGGTGCACCCGGAACCGAGTTCAGCGGATATGCAGACGGTGTCGTAGTCGGGAATTCGCCTTTAGGACCGTTCCGTCCGCAATCAATGCCGTTCAGTTTTAAGCCGGGCGGTTTCGCGAGAGGAGCCGGCCATGGTGCCACCTTTCAGGATCGCTGGAAAAACTACTGGCACGTGTCGACGGTGGTGATTTCGGTGAAAAACAATTTTGAACGACGGCTGGGCATCTGGCCTGCCGGATTCGACAATGAAGGAGTGATGTATATGAACGCTGCTTTTGGAGATTATCCCCACTATTTACCGGACGGAGAGTCCGATCATTTGAAGTCCAGGTTTACCGGATGGATGCTGCTCAACTACAACAAACCGGTGCGGGTGTCGTCTTCGTTCGGAGGTTTTCCGGCCAATTTTGCGGTGGATGAAAACATCAAAACCTATTGGTCAGCGGCTTCTGGTAAAGCAGGGGAGTGGTTCGAAGCTGATTTGGGTGAAGTGTCCACTGTACATGCACTGCAGATCAACTATGCCGATCAGGATGTGGAGTTTATGGGAAAAACCATTGGGAAAAACCATCAGTACCGGATCTTGGGTTCGAGTGATGGCAAATCATGGAACGTGCTGGTGGATAAAAGCAAAAACGAGAAAGATGTGCCCCACGATTATATCGAGCTGGAAAAACCGGTGAAAACCCGCTTCCTCAAAATGGAAAACCTCCACATGCCAACAGGTAAATTTGCACTAAGTGGTTTCCGTGCGTTTGGTTTCGGGGCTGGTTCAAAACCAGATTCAGTGAAGACTTTCGTCGTTCTCCGGACTGAAAAAGACAAACGTTCGGCCTGGATCAAATGGAGTCCGGTTGATAATGCCTATGCCTACAACATCTATGTGGGCACCGATCCGAATAAACTCTACAACTGCATCATGGTGCACAACGCCAATGAATATTGGTTCAAGGCCATGGACAAAGACGTGCCCTACTATTTCACCATCGAATCCATCAACGAAAACGGCACGACGATGCGGAAGCAGGTGGTGAAGGCGGAGTAAGCGTTTTTTTGGTTGGTGATTTGTGGTGAGTGGTTATGGGTTATTGGTTGGGGTACTTTTTTGGGGTAACCGTCTTTTCAATTATAAGTTATGATTGATGAATGATGAATAGAATACAGATAACATGTTTGGTACGACATGTGGTCGATATCGATTTTGGAATTGTGCGATGAAGTTTGGGATCAGATCAAACGAAATGTCATCATCATTTTTTTTTCTTTGAAACCGGAAGTCAGTAAGACTTATGAGCTTTGACTTATTCACGTGATGATAATATCCCGTCGGCAGTTCCCGGACCAGATGATGGGGTTGATAAAATGGTTCCGGCTGCTGAACGGACGATTTTTACAATTGTTATCTGCTGTTTACCAATTGCAAAAGTTCGCCGTACAATTCCCTGTCGCAATTGGATTGCCGAAAAACCGGTCAGGGAGTTCCCTCCGGGTATCCGGCATTAGTAAAACCTGGAGGTGGAGCTGTAAAAAATGTGGCGGGTTATGGTAAACCATCCGGTACAACACCCGCCGCCATTTTTACAATTGATAAAATGGGTTTGGCAATTGGTAAAATCTGTCCGGGACTTCCCGGCCATGTTTTACCAACCCGTCAAGGATTTTTTACAATTGGTTTTTTCTCTCCGGCAATTGCCTGGAAACATCCGGCAGTCCAAAGTCCTGATCCGGGAATCCCCCCGATACTTTCAGGCACAGGAATTTTGGCTACTTTCGAATCAAATTGCTCGGATGAACCTGAAGGTAAATTGTAAATTCCCCGCCTTCGTTAAATGAAACCAACCATTCCGTATCTTGCCTTTATGAAACCCATCGTCCTCCTTTTCCTTGTACTTTTCAGCACTAAGGTTCAAGCCATAAAAAGGCTCAAAGCTGGAACCTACATAGGGTTAAAGTCAGTGGAAAATATCGTTTTGGATACCGGGAGATTTACCTTTATAGGGTTGGAGATGAAAAATCCTGGGAATAATCCTGTTGTTCATGGAAAGCGGTTGCAACCCTGGCTAGACGCAACCAGAGCCAGTGAAGTTCGGTTTGAAAACTGTTCGTTTCTGGAGGTTGATGCAGGTGTGGTTTTGAAACTTGCCGGAAATGCCACCTTGATCAATTGCCGGATTGTTGGGATTGATTGGGAAAGAGAAACACTCAGGAAAGAAAAGAAGTACAGGAATCGGTCCCGTACCGGAATTGAATACCACCAAGGCATGGGTCTGAACATTACCCAATCAACACTCCAAAACCTGAATTACGGGTTGGTTTTCTATGGAAGCAAATCTTCTGGAACAAGAACCAATCTTATCACAGAGAACAATTTTCTGAATAACGAAACGAGTCTGCGTTTTAAAAGCAGCTACCAGACGAATCATAAACTCACCTTAAAGTGCAATCGGTTTACGACTCCAACCAGCCCGGATCCGTTTAATATGCGAAACGGAATCTATGTTGAGGCAGGAGCTGGAATGCCGGATATTGGGGGAACTGGGTTAGATATCAACCCTCTGCCTTCGGCCAACTCCTGGCCAGTTGGAGGAACCAATAACAGCACTATTAGCCCTTGGCCTGTCACCCAACTTTCAGGTGGCAATGTTAACAATTGGTATTCGCCAACGGGTTGGAGAACTGTTCATACCGCAACAAATTCAGGTTGGAAGTATTATGGATACAAAAATGAGTTTATCGGTAATTGGTTGGATTTATCTTCCAATCAACTTTTTGAATTCGTACCTGTTAACCGTATTGTTCGTTCTAACCCAAATCAAGTGATTCCGGCCAACCAACCTTTTGATGATGCTTGTACCAATTTTGGCCAATTGCTAGTTTTTCCAACCAGAATCGGAGTATCTCAGGATTCTGTCTTAACCGAAATGAGTGGGATCATAAATCACTCAAAAGAAGCTTTTCTTTGGCAGAATATTCCGAATCCAGCCAGTCAGACAACTGTGATTCCATATTTTTTACCCAATGGAAGTAAAGGTGGAAAGTTGGAGATATTTGAGCTTACTTCAGGTAGGATTGTAAAATCAATTGGCATCCCTATTGCCGGAAAAGGCCAATTGGAATTTAGTTTGCAAAACTTTGTCTCTGGTATCTACGGTTACAGACTTTTGGCTGAAGGCAAGGCTTTAGATTGGAAAAAAATGATTGTAATCCATTAAGTTGTGGTCAGATACTTATTTCTTTTTTGCGCATTTTGTGGACTTGGCCCCTCGGTTTGGGGCCAGGCCATAGAATGGTCAAAGACATTCCAAATGGGAATTCGGGATTCTTACGTTGACCAAATAATTCAGCTAGAAGATAGTTCTTATTTGGCAATGGCAAGAATTAGAAAGTGGGGCTACAGAGGTACAAATGGAGTAGGCCATTCTGGTTTAGGCTTGGTTAGGCTTTCCAAATTTGGAGATACAATTTGGGTTAAGAATGTGAAGGTCACAATGAACTCGCCAAATAGCCTTATAAAAACAGATAATCAAGAACTATTAGTAGCATTTACAATAGACGAAGACACCCTCTTAGGTTCTCATATGCGAGTGTACAAAACAGATTATCAAGGCAATACTCTGTGGATGTATCCTTTTATTGGCTTGTCATGGCAAGACGCATTTATGAAAAAGGTGATCCCTTCAAGAGATGGTGGAGCTTATGTGGTTGGAGAGGCTAATAGTATTTTTCCTGGTTATTTCCGAGACGGTTTTCTTGCAAAAATAACCCCAACCGGGCAATTGGACTTTAGCTTCAGATACACCGATTCAGATTACACGAGCCTCAACAACATTGAGGAAATGAAGGATGGCAATTATTTGTTAAGTGGCACGGCTGGTCAACGGATTTGGTCTTGTGTCGTTGATAGCACTGGTTTTCAACTAAGCAATAAAACCTGGTTTAAAACTAATGAGAATGGGGCTATTCAGGATGCCCAGATACAAATTGGCCATGGTGCACTATTTCATTATGGATTTGGAAGGCATTCAAGC
Organism: Spirosoma fluviale; assembly: GCA_945883425.1. Taxonomy (GTDB): domain Bacteria; phylum Bacteroidota; class Bacteroidia; order Cytophagales; family Flexibacteraceae; genus CAMDMI01. Next base: position 739 of record CAMCXM010000012.1, on the reverse strand, counting down.
GGCAAAACTGCCATAATAAAATTTGACTCGATTGGAGACTCTTTGTGGGTGAAAAGAAGTACTTGGATAGGAAGATCTCCACTCATCTCTTTGGATGGTGGATATGCAAGATCAGAGGGTTACTTGTCAGGCAATTATTATTTTTCTAAATACAACTCTGATAGTGTAACGAGTTGGAGAATTTTACTTTCTGATTTTATATCCTCGTCTATAGGAGTTGCGTGTATTGCGTATGACGGTTTAGGCTCAGCTGTTTTGGCTGGGTATAAGAAAAATCTAACCTCTAACCGTGACGATATGTATTTTATCAAAATCTCCAACGTTGGCTACCCCCCAAATCCACTTTCCACGAAACCTCCTGTCGAAAACCCTTCCGGAAAGCTGCCGGAGCTGTCGGCTTATCCCAATCCTGCCCAAAACTATTTTTATCTTCAGGGCATCAAAGCCCGAACAAAGCTTGGATTGTACAATCTTCAAGGTCATTTACTGAAAGAATACAGCATTAACTCCAACGATGCCGTCCCTGTCTGGCAATTGCCAAACGGTCTTTACATCTGGAAAGCTGAAGATGGAAAGACCGTTTGGAGCGGCAAGATTTTGAAGGAAGAATGAGGGAGTTAAGTCAGGGGGTGCTTCACACCAATTTCAAGGCAGATAACTGAGAAAGGTTGAATTCCTCCCTCTCCCTTGGAGAGGGCTGGGGTGAGGCCCTGTCCGCCAAATGTAAATCATTCTTTAT
>CAMCXM010000011.1 GCA_945883425.1 Spirosoma fluviale | reverse complement strand
TGTACAGAATGTCAATTTCCTTGTTCCCGTCCTCCTTTTTTCCAAAACCCTTTTCGCCTTTGTAAATGGTTACTCCACGGCCAAGGCCAGACAAAATCATCGTACGAATTTCTTCTGTTTTAATAGAAATGATGGTGACACCTGTATATTCTTCAATTCCCTCAATGATGAAATTTACTGTTTTGGAGGCAGCCAGGTAGGTGAGGATGGAATACATCGCGGTTTCAAGTGACAAGAGCCAGGCGGCCACTGAAAAGATAAAAAAGTTGATGATCAGAATGAAATCGCCAATCGTAAGGCCCAAGCTTCGGGATGCATTAATGGCCATTACTTCTGTTCCATCGATCACACCTCCACCCCGGACCGAAAGTCCGATCCCTGCTCCAAGAAAGAATCCGCCAAAAACCGAAACCAGTAATTTATCGGCAGTGATCTGTGGATAGGGGAGGACTGCCACGGCTACAGATAATGCCAGAATGCCAAAAGCCGTTTTAAATGCGAATTCCTTTCCAATCGTCCGATAACCAAGAAGAATAAACGGGAGGTTGATAATGATCAGTAAGCTCGAAAAAGACCAGCCGGTCACTTTTGAAACAAGGAGGGAAATTCCAACTGTACCGCCATCAATAAAGTTGTTTGGAAGGAGAAAGCCTTTGAGGCCGAAGCCGGCAGAAAGAATGCCCAGTGAAAGCATGAAAAAATCCAGACTCAGTCTTTTAATCTGGATTTGCAAAGACCTCATTCCTTTCCCATGCGAAAAGGTCCGGGCAGGTGATCTCAGCGCCTGGATCGACGAGACCTTTGTCCAGATGCCGGAACCCAGAACTTTTTTCCAAAGTGGATGCATTGGCTTTTAATGGGGTTTGTTTTAATGGATCAAAATTAGGGAGGAAATGATCCGGATAACTCCTTTATTAGCCAAATCTTTTCCAGTTCAAGAATGAAAAAAATACCGGTTCTGCTTCTTTTCCTGTTTGCCTTCACCTTCATGGGCTTTTCTCAGGGACAGGTTACCCATCTTGTTTTGTTCAAGCTCAAACCAGGAATTCTGAAATCGGATCCACGATACAAAGAAGCTGTAACGTTACTAAATGCGTTACCTCGTAAAATCCCGTTTATCGCGGACTGGTCGGCCGGAGAGAATTTTTCGACCCGTCCGATTGCCTTTGATTATGGACTCCATGTGGTGTTCGATTCGAAAAAGGATCTCCAGAATTACCTCACGCATCCGGCGCATGTAGAAGCGGCCAATGCCTGGAAGGAGGTAGCCGAATGGAACATCGCCGATTATGAAGAAGAGGCTGAACCCAGTACAAAATGACCACTACAGATAACTGATCCACCAGGAATCTTTCCTCGCTGCTTTTACTTTTTCAAACCAGGAACAAACCGGAAACAGAAGCAGTAGGCAAACTAGCCAGAATACATACACACCGGCGATTCCAAAATCATAACCCGGAGGAATGCCTCCGAAATTGTCGTTAAAATTGATTTCCTGCATTGTGCCTCCCCGAATGAAAACGGCGAGCAATGCCACTATATGAATCAGGTAGAGGTGAAGAACATAAAAGAAGAACGGTACCCGACCGAAAACCAGAAAAGCTCTTCGGAAAGGGCTTCGGTATTTTTCAAAAAAGATCAGCAAAAAACAACCTATTCCCAGAGTAGCCAGAGCGAACAGAAGAGATGGCGGGTATTTGTCAAGATCAAAAAACTCAAACCAGAATGATCGGCTTCCTGGTATTGATTTCCAGGGATTTGGGTCTCCAAACTGGTTGAAAATTCGTATTGCAAGAAAAGAAAGTAGAAAAGAAAATCCTGTAATTTTTAGTATTCTGTTACGGTATTCAGCCTTGGTTGATGCCAGAAACAAAGGACCGGCACCAAATCCCAGCAACATTATGCCGAGCCATGGAATGAAGGGATAGGCAACATACATCAAACGCTCACCACCCAAAAAGATTCTGCCACCCTCATGCAAAAATGCCCAAACAATTCCTGTCAGGTTGATGGCTTCGGGTTCAAATGAATCGGACAGATTATGCAGCAATGTGATCAGAACTCCCAAACCAAATGCCAGTTTCCATGGAAGGTGAATCAAAGCAGCCATGCAAACCATCGAGATTCCAATCGCCCAGATGACCTGAAGATAAAAAACCTGAAATAAAGGATTGAAGCTCCATCCAAAATGGATAATCGTGAGCTCCAGAAAAATAAACCAGATACCCCGGGTTAATAAAAACGAAGACAAGCTAAATCCTGGTTTGGACTTACTTTTTTCCAATTGCAGAAAAATAGAAATTCCGGCAAGGGCAACAAAAGTGGGAGCACATAAATGCGTAATCCAGCGGGTTAGGTACACTGGTACAGAACTTTCAACCGGATTCAAAGGGTTCAGATTGGCGGTGATGTTTCCGAAATGGAAGAAATCGCGAGCATGATCCAAAAGCATAACAACCATGACAAATCCCCGGAGGAGGTCAATGGATTCGATTCGGTGTGATTTGACTGATTGCATTTTGAATGGTTTTAGCGGCAGGCCGGAAAGATTAAAAATTATTTCCTCTTCGCGTAATGGTTGAGATAATTAACAGATGAGAATTCGAAATCGAATTTGCTTCATGTTGTTATCTATTGAATAAGAGTGGTTTATGATTAAATTTCTGGAGAATGAAAACATCCGTCTTTTGTCTGGTTAATAATTGTTAAGGAGGTTTTCTTTTCCATTTTCAGTCTGCACCTTTGCAGAGTAAAAAACATACAGCGCTAAATTGAAATCAATTATGAAGAAAATTATCATGTCAGCCGCCCTTTTTGCTGTTTTCGCATTCGGCGCTTCTGCACAAGACAAACCAGCCGCCAAACCAGCTCCGGCACCAGCAGCGCAACCTGGTAATATGGCAGCATTTAAGTGGGTTGAAACCACCCATGATTTCGGTAAAATCCCACAAGGAAAGCCAGTTACTCACGAATTCAAGTTTACCAATACAGGAAAAGCTCCTCTGGTATTGAGCCAGGTTCAGGCTTCCTGCGGATGTACAACTCCGGATTATTCAAAAGAGCCGATTGCACCAGGTAAAACTGGTACGATTAAGGCTACATTCAATGCAGGTGCAGTTGGTGTTTTCAACAAGAGCATCACAGTGAATGCAAACGTAGAAGGTGGCGCTACTTACCTCATCCTCAAAGGTGAAGTAAATGCACCGGAAACAACCAAATAAGCAACAACGCGATAGCTGATCGGGGTCTGGGAGACTTCGTGATATGAGCCCCTCCTCAACCAGGAGGGGTTTTCGTTTTTATAGCCCGGAAATCAAATCGGGAAACGGTCTGGATGAATCTCAGTTTACCCGAACAAATGAGTTGGCTGTTTTTTCAAATCCAATCGTCGTTTCTTGCCCGTGACCTGGAAAAACGGTGGTTTGCTCTGGCAGCGAATACAATTTCGTTTGGATGGAATGTTTCAGGGTCTCAAAATCTCCTCCTGGTAAATCAGTCCGGCCTATGCTCAAATGAAACAACACATCCCCAGACCAGATCTGATGAGATGCCGGATGGTAAAAAGCCAGATGATCGGGTGAATGTCCGGGAACCGATAAAACTTCAAATCTGTTTTCACCGAGCATTATTTCATTTTGAAGAATCACGATACTGTCTGCAGTTGGTAATTCAACATCATAAAACCCATAATTCGGCGCATACACTTCCACTGCTTTTAGTTGTGGAATTTCACCGGCACTCAGGAAGTAGGGGAGGCCCCATTGTTTTTCGCAGAAACGGAGTCCCAGAATATGATCAATATGGCAATGCGTTAACCAAACTGCGATAGGTTTGAGACGATGAGAAGAAATAAAATCCACCAGTTCGGATTGTTCATCTTTTGAATAGCAACCCGGATCGATAATTACGCAATCACCATTGGCGTCGGACAGGACATATGTATTTTCCTGAAATGGATTGAAACAAAATGTTTGAGTAGTGAGCATACTTTAGATTTGAAGCAAAATTGGCGGCTCAGAAATGAAACACCAAGGACTTTGAATATAATTCTGTTGAATCCGGAAGGAAAACAATCCTGATTGTTGCCTTCAGGTTTACGCTTATTTGCCGGATTGAGCGTTTAAACCATGAGAGCAGCGACTGTTCCAGCTTCATCGTTGGAAGAGATATGATGAAAAGTTTTTCCTTGAAATGACTTCAAGCTGGTTTCAATTTTGATCTTTCAGGTGCTGTAATGCAAATGGTTCGGACATTTTTTCATTTCCTTTTTTCGATAACCACGTAAATTTATATACATCAAAATCCTTGTTCAAACTATAAGGAAGCACGGGCTTGGAAATTTTTTATACTTTTACCCCGAACAAAACCAATCGCTACTGCGCACGTTTACTCCCTTTTCGTATTCATTTCATGCTTCAACGAGGGTTTAGCTATTTGATCGTCAGTTATATATGGGATTAGACACCAACGGAATTAAGTTTCTTTTATCAAGTCACAGGAACGGCGTTTCCCTGCGCCGTACATTGATGGTTGGCAGACAGATTCTGAATCTTGATTTTCACGAATTTAAAAGAAATCTGAAAGGCTTCTCACTGTATAAGTCTGACGATCAGGTTGAAAATCTGCTTACAGTGGATGGGGGGTATGCTGAAGGATTTCTCAAAACTCTCGGTGCAGAAACCATCGACAGTCTGGATTACAGTAATTATGAAGGTGCCAATCTCCTCCACGACATGAACCTTGTGATTCCGGATGGTTTAAAGCGGAAGTACGATCTGGTCCTTGAAAGCGGGTCACTTGAGCATATTTTTAATTTCCCGGTATCCATGGCGAATTGCATGGAAATGGTGACTGAGGGTGGTCATCTTCTGATCATCACGCCGGTGAATAACATTATGGGCCATGGTTTCTACCAGTTCAGTCCTGAAGTTTTTTACCGGGTTCTCAATAACCGCAATGGATTTGAAATTGAGCAGATGCTCATTTTCGAATATTCTCCGGATGAGAAGTGGTATTCGGTGGATGATCCCAAGCTTGTCAAGCAGAGAGTTGAACTGATGAACAGCAGTGCCACATACTTATGCGTCAGGGCGAAAAGAATAAAAGTGGTGGATGTTCTTACCCAGTTTCCTCAGCAGAGTGACTATGAAGATGCCTGGGAAGGAAGGGAAAATTATTACTCCAGGCTTGCGCAGGATCGTGATACTATCGATAAGGAAATCGATCCTTTTGTTCCAAAACGATTAATCAAACGGGTTCTACCCAAGTTTTTTCTTGATGTGTACAGAGCCTATATCCAGGCGAGAAAAGTGAAATTCAATCCTCGCTTTTACAAGGAAATCGACATCTGGAAAATATAAAAAAAACCATCCTCATAAGAGAATGGCTTTTTCACTTTAACCCTAAACTATTATGAGAACTAAAATCGGTTCACCTCGGACGTAGAATCCGTTGGTGATTACTTTGATATGGTTAGAATTTCGGACACGGAATCGGAGATACTTTTTTCTTTCTCCTTTTCGGGTTGTCGAATTCGTATGAGATGGAAATTTCATGGGATCCCGCTGTTCCAGGCCCAAGTTTTGATATTGTAAGATCGTAGCTGTAGCCAACACTAAAGAAATCATGTTTAAACCCTAAGAGCCAGACGAGGGCATCCTGGTTATACAATCCTTTTTTGAAATTGGCAATCGGAAGGCCTCTGTACCACATACCAACAATGAGTGGTTTAACGGTGAGGTAAGCCCCCAGATCGAGTTGCTGAAAATCGCCCTGACGTTTGTACAGAATAGAAGGGCTGATGCTTTTTTCAACATCCTTGCTGCCGTAGTCCGAACCATACATTCGCTTTTGAAGTGGAATTTTCGCACCGGCCATTAATGTGATGCGCATAGGAAGTTTGGCCGTTTGACCCAGCAACGACTGATCCGGTTGGTTCATATGCATCACACTGGTTCCAACCCAAATGTACCGGCTGTACAACAGGAAACCGGACGAGATATCGAAAAACTGTGCACGGTTAAAGCTTGCCTGCGCTGGGTCCGAAGTTGGGATCGGAACAAAATTTGCATTCAGTTGGTCGCGGAAGGTGAGTTTGGAGAAATCTACATTCCGGTTTGAATAGCCAAAAGCAAGACCGGCCCGGCCATTCCACTGGCTCGAAAAGTTGATTTCATAGGCATAATTCAGCGAAAGTGAGGTTGTGCTCAATCCACCAGATCCAGCCTGGTCACGGGTGGCAACCAAACCAAATCCGGAATTATAGGATTTGAAATAGTTGTCGAAAGAAAAGGAAGTCGTTACAAAGGCACCCGGAATGGATGGCCATTGGTTTCGGTAGTTTCCAACCAGACGACCTTTGTGTGCAGCACCTGTGAAAGCAGGATTGTGGTACAAGGGTGCGGCATAGAACTGGGAGAACTGGGGATCTTGGGCCCATGCTTCTCCTGCCATTGCAGCCATTGCAAAAAGTAAGAATATTTTTTTCATAAAATTACGTTTAAGGTTCTCATTATTAGCGTAATAAAGTCACATCTCCCAGGAAGGTCTGAGATTCACCATTAGTAAATTCGGCTATGATGCGGTAGACATATGAATCGGACGGCATCAGTTTACCCCGATAATATCCGTCCCAACCATAGTTGAGCTTGTTACTCATGAAGATCAGTTGTCCCCAGCGGTTATAGATCTGCATTGTCATTCCTGATAAGCCTTTTACAAATGGATAGAACACATCGTTTTCACCATCTCCTCCCACAATTCCTCCATTGGAGCCGGCTGGGTTCGGAGTAAATGCTGTCGGCACTGCCAGAATCTGGCCTCCTCTAGCAACGACACCTCCAATAATGGTATCTGCTGCCCAGCATCCATTTGGTCCAACTACTTTCAAGGTCACATCATATGTTCCAGGTTTTGCGTATTTGTGCTGAGTTGAGCGTTGGTTGGAAGAATCCCCATCGCCAAAGGTCCAGGTGTACTGATATTCGGTGCGGTTATCATTTGGGATGAAGAAGGCAGGCTCTTCCGGAGCAATCACAGTGCTTGGCGGTGTGGGATCAACATAAAAGCTTGCCCTTGGTGTTTCAAAGACATTGATGTATTCAACTTTTTCGATAGAGTCAACTCCTCCAAGTCCTTTGATTTTCAGTTTGACTGTCTTCAGACCAGCACTTTCAAAGAAAACCACTGGATTGCGGTCGTTGATTAAAATTTCAGGAGAACCTTCCTTGTCTACATACGACCATTCGTATTTGCGGGCAAATGAAGAAAGGCTGGTGAACTGAACTTCCAAAGGACGGCATCCTTGCCGCGGAGTTGCCTCAAATTCGGCTATTGGAACTCCTGGTTTAACCACCATGGATTTGCGGACAGTATCGGTACAACCGGAAGGGCTGCGGGCGATCATCGTCACGACAAAATTGGTGTCGAGGAAATCTTCATTGCTCAGTTGGAAAGTGTGAACAAAGCTGGCATCTCCGCTGTGTTCGAGTGTGCCGTCACCAAATGTCCAGTCGTAGGTCCAGTTGTTTCTGAATTTGGATTGGTTGCCGATGGTTATGGTATTCACCGGAAGCTGGATCGAAGAATCGGAAAGGAATCGGAAATCTGCCCTTGGTGTAGCCAGCACATGTACCCGGCCTGTCGTCTGACGAACACAGTTTCCTACGGGTGAAACTGAGGTCAGCCGAACATAAAAGGTTGTGTCTTTCGAAGTGAAATTTTCATAAATATGGAGTGGGCTTTTTTCATTACTGGTACTTCCATCTCCAAAATCCCAGGTGTAGCTTCCCAGATAGTTTTCACTTGTATTCTGGAATTTCACAATCTGAGGTTGGCAACCACTTGAATCATGGATGAAACTGGCGGTCAGATTGGGATAAATCTGGATGTTTTGAGTCTTTTTCGCAATACAACCCATGTTAGTAATGACCGTCTGGTCTACACGAATTGTTTTGGCGGCAAAGTTTGGATTGTCGATAATGGTATCGCGTTTGCCAAGTGCATTCGGTACCAGTGTATCACTGATTCCTCCGGAACTCAAAACCCAGTACGATGACTGACCACCGATAGAGGTATTGGTGAGAGAAATAGGAAGCGGCCCGCAGCCAGTATTGTTGTTTACCGAGAAATCGGCTTGTGGTGCCGGATAAACCTTTACCATGGTTTCTGTTGTATCCGGACAGGTATTGGCCTGAAGTTTTTTGGCAATCAGCCGGACTTTAAAGGACTGGATGGAATCAGAATTGTTCACAAATGTGTAATTCGGATTCGGAGAAGTATTCACCGGACTTCCGTCACCAAAATTCCAGGCAAATGAATTGGCGTTAACCGAATTAAGCGCAGACAGCTGGATGGTAAATGGAGTACAACCGTTTGATTGCAGAGAAGAAATGACAGCCATTGTATTCGGGCGAACCACTACCTGACGACGTGTTGTATCACGGCAGCCTTTGGCAGAAATGGAATATCGTACCACCGGATAAGTCATGTTCGATACCGGATGGGAGTTATAGAACGTATGGCTGAAATCCTGGCCATTCAGAGTTGTATCGGTGCCATCACCAAAATCCCATTTATACTGGACTGCACTTTCCACATTTCCTTTAAAAGAAACGGGTAGAGGACTACATCCTTCGGTAGGCGTAATCAGCAGGTCGTTTGCTCTTGGTTTTGGCCAGACCTTGATCCGGCGGAACATTGTATCCACGCAGTTAGATCCAATGTTATTACGAACGGCAAGTTTTACAGTGAAAACAGTATCGGTAAGTCCGGTATTGATAAATGTATAAGCCAGTTGTTCAGACTGATTTGTAACAGGAACACCATTGATGATCCATCTCCGGACATTGGCGGCCACTGTAGAACTGTCTGTAAAAACAACCCGCAGTGGCGTGCAACCCGAATCCAATGTGTTTTTGAATCTTGCCCGAACCAACGGGTTGATCGTGATAAATGACTGCTTCTCTGTAGTACATCCGGAAGCGGAGGTTGCCGTCACGCGTATTGGATTTTGAACAGGTGAAGATGTTTCGTTTGTATATACTTTATAAATCGTATCTGTCAGTGTAGTTTGCAGAGTATCTCCATTCCCGAATTTCCAGGAATAGCGAGCGCAGTTGATTGGATTCAGATAGGTAATGGTGGCGTTTAATGGGCCGCAATTGGCATCCTGAATTGTACTGGTCTGAAACGAAAAGTCCGGATTCGGATTTACTTTAATCGTTTTTTCCACAAAAAACGGGCAATCAGCGGACGAACGCACCGTCAGTTTGATGGTAAAGAATTTCGGCAGATTCGTGTTGTTGGTGAATACCTTATTCAATGAAGTCTGGTTGGAGGTAGTACCATCGTAATCGGTGAAATCCCATTTATGCGTCACAGCTCCGATTGTATTGGCCGATAGGGCAATTGATTCCCCAGAACAGATACTGTCAATGGAAACGACTTCTGCTTTTGGAGAAGGATAGGTAACGACCACCTTTTCAGTGCAATAGCTGCACCCATCGCCTGTTTGAACACAGATCCGGATGGTGTCTTTTTTATTGACATTGGTCGTATTCGTAAATGTCAGAGGAGGTGGAGTTGTTCCCGAATATGTTCCCAGACTTCCCAATGTCCAGTTGAATGTGGTTACTCCTATTTGAGGAAGATTCAACGATGTATTCACTACACTAACATTGTTCAGAGGGTTGCAACCATCTGCAGGAAGAATGTTCAATCCTGGTACTGGTGTTGGTGCAATTTTGACAACAATTGGATTTGAGGTGATGATACAGGAGTCGCCATTGGTTACCGTAACGGTTGTTAACACAATGTAGTAAAACGTGGAGTCGCCCGGAGGAGCATAAGGCAAGAATAATGGTTGGTCAGTTTTATCTGTTTTGGTGAAAATAGCTAGTTCCTGACCCTCAAGTATTCCATTACCCTTGTATACTTTGTAAGTGTAATTGTTCGCATTTGCGACCGTGAGGTTTTTCAATATGCCATAAGAGTTATTGCATTCTTGACGTTGGAAACGGAATGCAGGAATGGCACTCGGTTTTACGATCACCTGAATACTGTCTGTCCTGGCACAACCGTTTAGTGTTTTAACGGATAATTTAACCCAATATACACCACTTGATTTGAAATGAATCACCGAAATCCGGTTCGAGAGATAAGGCGAATCGAAATTTGTAATGATCGGGCTGGCAGAAGAGAACGTTGTATCGGTTCCGGCCTTTATTGTCCATTTCAAGTGATTGAAGTTGGTACCTAATCCACGCGGATCTGTCTGAATAACTCTGGAGCTATCGCGGATTATTAATGGCTCTCCAAGGCAAATAGTTGTAGCATTTACTTTCCAGCGAATTTCCGGGGATGGGAATACTTTCACGGTGTCGTACCCAATGTTCTCGGCACAACCCTCGCTCTTTCCTTTCAGTGACAACTTAAACAATCCATAATGTCTGAAATTCAATACTGCACTTGAGTCATTTGAATTGTAGTTCAACACCTGAACCTGCGTTGGGTCGGATGAAATCGGGCCAGGATAATGAGCGTTTCCTCCAGAAACTTCCGGATTTCCACCAAGTACCCAACCATTCCAGCTAACATTTTCAGAGAAAGTTGATTTGTTCTTTACAATCGCCGTCAACGAATCGCATCCAACTTTTACAGGAAGAATTTGTATGTTCGGTAGAACGGCTGGTTTAATTGTCAGAGGAATACTAAGTGTTTTATCACAGGTAATATTTCCAAAACTCTTGGTTCTTGCGGTGAGTTTTACTGTGATACTGCCGCTTATAAAATAAGTGTGAACAGGATTTGGAACGTTGGTCGTGTCAATAGTTCCATCGCCATAATCCCAGATGTAATCTACGTTTCCATATGGGTTGGCTGTTAGATTGTTAAATGTAACTTCCGCTCCGATACAAGGGTTGGAATTGGCAATGGTGAAGTTAGGGTTGGCTGGAGAGATCATCCTTACTTCTGTTTCAGCTGTATCTATTCCGCATTTATTCCGGATTCGCATGCGAATTTTAAAGATGCTGTCGGGAGGCACAACGGAGAACATATCAGCAGGTATCAATATCTGTTGATTTTTCTTCGGTCCCCTTGGACGCCAGATACCATTGCCTGGATTTGGTAATGGCTGGTTAAAACCATCCAATGCGGTCCAGCTTACCTCCCGGTTTGCGGTATCTTTGCAATTTAATTTCGATACATCTTTAATTAAGATATCGGTTGGACCACAGATAAGAATTGTATTCTGGTCTACCAGGGCAGAGTCTCTTTCCATAAACCGATAAGGTCCGAATGTAGAACTCAAAGCCTGTCCACATGGAACTATATTGCAACTGTTGCGATAAGCAATAGAAATAGCTGCGTTACAAATTCGTGTCCCGGCTTTGTATTTATGAGCAACTTTTTTTCCGAAGCTGGGAAAGTCAACAGTGTCTCTTGTCAGGTCACCCCAATTGACAATCCACTCTGTAAAGCCATTCATTCCGGGTGAAAAGTTGGTTAGGATGATCGAATCCGGAAGACATCGTGCAGAATCGTTTGGAGGTGCAATCCAGCCAACGCCTGGACATGTGGTATTGTAATCGTTTACAAATATTCCTTTGATTTGCTCAGAGCATCCATCCTGAGTAACAGTATAATTAAAGACACCTGCACTTCTGTAGGTTCTTGAGGCTGTAGTTACCGGGCCTGGGATAAAAACGGTTGTGTCACCCCAGTTAATTGTAACGTTGGTTACTGGTGATTCGAATGTCATTACAAACGTCGTAACCGGGGACTGACCTGCTGTTAAGCATCTAAAATCTTTCTTTGGAGTAAACGTCCATCGGTTGTTTCGGCGTCTGTCTCTTATCCGTACGCATTGTGCATCAGCGGATAGGGCTGTCCAGATGAAGAATCCAGCAAACGAAATACACAAAAGAAAATGCCAGCCGGTCGGTCTTTGTTTCGAAGTAAGCATCTGAAAATCGTTAAAATCTAATAGTAGGGTATCGGCATAAGAGCAGAAACGGATACAACTGGCAGAACAGGGTATGCGTTTCTCTTTTATGAACATTCAAATATTGGACTTGCCGCTTTCATTATTGTTGCGGTCCGGTCAATGAACTTACAAAACAGATTTTAAGGCAAAACAAACCGGATTTGCTTCATCGAAGCTACGTTTCCACTGGTTTTGCAAGTGAGAAATTTGACTTAATTCCGGTTTTTTCTTCATTGATCGCCTGAGATTTTTGTCGATTGAATATTTACGGAATCTTCAGAATTTCAGATTGTTAAATAGAAATCTATTGATCTGATTCTTGGAAATATGAAAAAAATACCCTGAAAAGTTCAAATGGCATGATGATCTGCAACAGCGAATCAATCGGCGAATCCGGCATTAGAAAATCCATAAAAGTAAACCGTAAGTTTTGAGCAGAAATCAAATTCAGAACGATCTAAACTGACTCCATGTTGCCTTGAATGCGTGTTTGATTCGGGTGAATTCGCTGATTTTGTAAGGCAATTAAGAAATCCTGAAATTGATTCCATTCAATCTGTAGCGAAAGAACGGGACCCATTACGGACTGTCAGGGTAGGCTCGCAGTCACAAATCAACGATTTTAAAAGGTCCTGTTTTCTTTCCGATGATATCTTTATCCCAGATTATGCATTGGAAATTTATACCGGATGCTAACTTTTTGATTTTCTTTTTCTTGCAACCTCTTCCGTTGTTTCTCCTGAGGAGAAACGAAAGATGTGAAAATCAAAAAGTTCCACATCCATTGCATAAAATGTGTTTATTTTCAGTTGGTCAAAAAGAAGATTGATCTGGAGCTCAGATTCAACTCTGGGGGGAAATCATTCGATTGGGTTGTGCTTTTTCCTTTTGAACCCTTTTTGTTTACGAATGAAAAGGGCACAAAAAAAGCCGCTTCGATGGCGGCTTTTCAAGTCAAATTACGTTCAATTACTTAAATGCCGGAATACCGGTTATCTCAGCACCCAGAATGAGAAGATGAATATCGTGTGTGCCTTCATATGTGATCACCGATTCCAGATTCATCATGTGTCTCATAATCGGATATTCACCTGTGATGCCCATACCGCCATGTATCTGACGGGCTTCCCGGGCAATCTGCAAGGCCATATCCACATTGTTCCGCTTTGCCATGGATATCATGGCAGTAGTGGCTCTGCCTTCGTTTTTCAATTGGCTTAACCGGTATGTCAGAAACTGAGCTTTGGTGATTTCAGTCAGCATTTCCGATAGTTTTTTCTGAATGAGCTGGAAAGAACCAATCGGCTTGTCGAATTGAATACGCTCTATTGAATATCGTCTGGCAGACTCATAGCAATCCATGGCGGCACCAATTGCACCCCAGGCAATACCAAAACGGGCAGAATCCAGACATTGCATCGGAGCACCCAAACCAGTTTTGCCTGTAAGCAGGTTTTCTTTTGGAACTTTCACATTGTCAAACACAAGCTCTCCGGTGCAGCTTGCCCGAAGCGACCATTTATTGTGTGTTTCAGGTGTGGAGAATCCTTCCATACCTCTTTCTACAATCAGACCATGGATTCTTCCTGCTTCGTTTTTGGCCCAGACAACCGCCAGATCAGCCTGAGGCGAGTTGGATATCCACATCTTGGCACCATTCAAAAGATAGTGGTCGCCCATATCTTTATAATTGGTCACCATTCCGGACGGGTTCGAGCCGAAATCGGGTTCTGTCAGTCCAAAGCAGCCCAGAAGTTTACCGGAGGCCAGACCAGGAAGGTATTTGTGACGCTGGGCTTCGTTGCCAAACGCATAAATCGGGTACATTACCAGTGAACTTTGTACCGAAACGGTCGACCGCATGCCGGAATCGCCTCGCTCAATTTCCTGCATAATCAGGCCATAGGAAATGTAGTCCAACCCACCTCCACCATATTCCTGCGGGATAGTCGGACCAAAGGCTCCCAGATCACCAAACTTTGGCAGAAGGTAAGATGGAAAAATATTTTTTTGGCAACAGTCCTCAATGATGGGGCTGATTTCCTTTTTAACAAATTCCCGAACCGCATCCCGGATCATCCGGTGTTCTTCAGTCAGTAAATCGTTAAGATCGTAGAAATCAGTTCCTTCGAAGGCGTCTGCCTGGGTTTTTCTTACGATTTCTTCTTCAATTTGGAGCATCTTGTTTCAAAATTTGGCGCAAGGTAAAAATTTGAGCTTTTAATTTTTAACCCGATTCTATTTTCCGGCACGAAAAGCAGGCTGGTTTTACCTTGCGGGAATTCATTTTGTATTACCAGAAATATCCTTCTTTTGTTTTTTCTTTTTGAAACAGCCCGATTGGTTCATTTCGAAGCAAGCGCTGTTTCATTTACCGAAATATCAATGAACGATTCGTCACTGCTGGAACAACTCCGATTGCTGGAGTCTAAATACCAGATTACCGGCCAGGATATCGGCGCCTATTTAGAAGGTCTTTACGAAACCGATTATCTCAACTATTGGGACTATATTCATCTGGATACATTGCTGAGCCTTCAGATAAAGAGAACTACATTTCCGGATGAGGAAATCTTCATTATGTACCACCAGATAACAGAGTTGTATTTCAAGCTTATTCTTCTGGAGTTGAAACAGCTCGCCAAAACGGAAACGTTTGATCCTGCATTTTTTGAGTCCCGAATTGGTCGGGTAAACCGGTATTTTGAAGTTCTCACCCAGTCGTTCACCGTCATGATGGAGGGAATGGAACCAGGCCAGTTTATGAAATTCCGTATGGCTTTGTTGCCAGCATCGGGGTTTCAGTCCGTTCAGTACAGGCTGATTGAACTGGCGTGCACGTCAGTTCAGAATCTGGTGGATTCGGAAAGCCGTAACCAGACAGCGGGACTGATTCTTTCTGAAAAACTTGACCGTATTTATTGGCGGCGAGGTGCGACCGAACTTTCATCAGGAAAAAAAACGCTTACTCTTCAACGGTTTGAAGAAAAATACAATCAACAGATTTTACATTTTGCCGGGGATTATGAGTTTTCAAATGTGTTTGAAAGGACCCAGAATCTGGATTGGAGTCTGGAATCGAACCAGTCGTTGAAAAAAGCGCTCCGTCAGTTGGATGAGAACGCCAATATTTTCTGGCCGCTGGCACATTATCATTCTGCCATGAAATACCTGAACAAGCCACCCGCTCAGATAAAGGCCACCGGAGGAACAAACTGGCAACGATACCTGCCGCCAAGATTTCAGAAAGTCGTGTTTTTTCCGCAACTCTGGCAGGAAGAGGAACTGGATGAATGGGGAAAAGTGGCTGTCCAGAAATCATTGGTCAAGCCTTTCTAAGCAGTTTTTAGTAGGTTACAGAAATTCCATCCGTAACCGCCATCAAACAACCAATCATCATTCCGGTTAGGTTAGGAAACCCTTGTTTTTCTGTTCAACTACATGCCAGTATTTATAACGAAACCTGTTACAGCCACTCCAACTGAGCGATACACTCAGAGTGAAATAATGGCGTTTATGCTGGAAGATTCCTCTCTTTCTGAGGAGGAGGAGCGAAAAGTGAAAGCGGTTTACAAGGAGTCGGGAATTGGATACCGTCATTCAGTGCTCAGCCGATTCAGGATTCGGGACAAAGCCCTGAGAAAAAATGAAATTCCAGAGTCCACCCGGCAGAGGATGGAAATATATGCGCAGGAAGCGTTGAATACCGGGCTGCAGTTAATGGAGAGCTTACAGACAGAAACTCTTCCGGAACAAGGAATCAACATAGGTCATATCACCCATCTGGTGTGGGTAAGTTGTACAGGGATGACAGCACCTGGATTGGAAACGGAAATTCTCAGACGGTTTCCATTCCATGAATCCATACAGGCGACAGCATTTAATTTTTTGGGATGCCACGGCTTTTTTCATGCCCTCCGTTATGGAAGTTCGGTGGTACAAAGTGAGCCGGGAGCGGTTGTATTGGTTCTATGTGTGGAACTCTGTACTCTGCATTTTAAAACCAATTCTACAGAAGATCAGATTCTGGCCAATTCATTGTTTGGAGATGGAGGCGCTGCCACGTTGATACTCGGAGACCGTCCGTCCGGGCCGTCGTTGGAAATCAGAAAGCAGGTTCAGAAATATGTTCATTCTTCTGCCGATCAGATGGCCTGGCAAATTGGAGAACATGGTTTTGATATGCGGCTTTCACGCAAATTGCCAATGTCTGTTTCCCGGCACATTCTGTCAGCTCTTGACAAGCTCTGGGATGCAGGCATTCAAAAGGACTCGCTGAACGCCTGGATTTTGCATCCGGGGGGAAAGCGGATTCTTGACATGTTGCAGACGGCCCTCAACATTCCGGATCTGGGAATGAATCCATCCCGGGAGGTTCTGAGATTGGTGGGAAATGTTTCATCGGCTTCTGTTTTATTTGCCCTTCGGCAGTTTCTGGAGACCAAAAATGAACAGGCATCCGGAAATGGTCTCATGCTTGGAATTGGTCCGGGCCTTGCCATTGAGTCGGCAGTTTTTGTTTACTGATTTTTTATGACCTACCGATACCTTTTACTGCTTTACTTATTTAGCCCACTCTCTGTTTCATTCGGTCAATCCGGAAAATTTATTGTATCCAACCAGTCTGGTGTTTCCAGGAAAGAAGATCCAATGGTGATTGGTCGGGATGCGTTGAGTGGATTTATGGATTTACCAACCGAGAAGAAGGTTCCGGTCGTCACAGTTGCAGGTAAAGAAGTTCCGTCACAGTTGGACGATCTCAATGGCGATGGTGTCTGGGATGAACTTTCCTTTCAGATCGACATTGAACGAAACTCAAAGGAAGAAGTCAAAGTGAAATGGGTATCTTCTGAAAAAGCACCTGTTTACTCCAGACGCACGGCAGCAAGATTGGGATTGAGCGAAAATCAGGATGGGAAATTTTCTTCCGTTACCAAGGAGTTCCGACCTGAGAACTGGACTGCCCGGCAGCAACCGGCCCGATATCAAATGGAAGGCCCTTGTTGGGAAAACGACAAAGCGGTTTTCCGTAATTTTTTTGATGCCCGAAATACCAATGAAGTTTTTGGGAAGTTGACCAACCAGATCGTTGTGGATACTTTGGGTCAAAGTGGATCAGATTTTCATTCTATGGGTCCTTCCGTAATGAATATTCTTCATGCGGGACCATCCATGGGACTGGGCGGAATCGCTTTTATTCACAATGGGTTGCCCATCCCACTTCGAAGCACGACTTCTGCGTTTTACCGTGAGGTTTCGGTTGGTCCAGTTCGTTCTGTGATTGAATTGATCTATGAGGGATGGCAGGTGGAAAATCAAAATCTGAACGTGAAGGAACGAATTTCCATCTGGGCCGGAAAATACTGGTTTAAGACGGAAGTGGTGATTACCGGATTTACCGGAGCCAAAGAAATTGCAGTTGGAATTTCAAACACCAAGAATTCGTCACCTGCTATTTATCAAACCAACAATACAGGATTTTCTTCATTGGCAGGTCATGCAAGACAAAGTGAAAATGCGGATATGCTGGGAATTGGGCTACTCTTCTCGAACGCAGTATTCAATGGATATGGAGAGGCACCCAGGCTTCCGGTAAATCCTGGGCTGGATACCTTGTCAGACAGCTACTTTGCAAAACTGAAAATCCGCGGTGGCCAGCCGGTTGAATACCTGACATTCGCTGCATGGGAAAAGACGGATCCGAAGTTTGCCAATTCCCGTTATTTTCTGGATGTGATACAGGAAGAGGCCGACAGGAAAGCAAATCCGCTGATAATCTCAAAGAAGTGACAGTTGAGTTAATCTGGATACTGTGATGAAGGATACCAAGATATGGTTGAGAAATAGAATTACCGTTACCGAAATTTTAAAGCGCTCATCCATGTAATTTCAGGATTGGATTAATGGGAGAAAATTGAAGTATATGCCTTTACTTTGAAATCTGATGAAGTGGAGTTTACCGGTTTGCCTTGGTGCAGTTTCCCTGATTTTGTGTTTGAATGTGCAGGCACAAACTCAGAAACCTGTACAATTGCCACCTTCCAAACCGAAGGAAATGGCCAAACCAATTCCCAATCCGCTTCATGATAAGAAAAAGCTGATTCTGGCCGTCCTCGAAAAACAGCAGGACGACTGGAACAAGGGTAACCTGAATGGCTTTCTGGATGCATACTGGAAATCAGATACGCTCAGAATGGTAACCAACCGGGGAGTGACCTATGGATTTGACAAAACAGCTTCTACCTATAAAAAGAACTTTCCTGATTCCACTTTTATGGGAAAACTCGATTATGATGTGATTCATGTTGAGCTTATCGGCGAGACGGATGCACTGGTTACAGGAAAGTGGCTCTTGAAGGTAGAGAAGAAATTCAAAGGAGGATATTTTACGTTTCTTTTTCGAAAGCTGAAAGGAAGGTGGATAATAGTTGCAGATCACACCAGTTGAAATGAACTGAATATCAGAGAAATAGAATCTTTCTTTGAAGATTTTTTAAAAAAATCTACTTTTTTTACAACCATCTGACTGTTTCATCTGTCTACCCAATTACAGATTGAAAGTCTTATTGAGACTGATATTATGATAAAATTTAAGTCCATACAACTTACACTACTACTGATTCTTGGAGTTTTCGGATCCTGTAACAAGGTGAAGGAAACTCCTGAGCCGGACCACTTCCTGCAAATTGATCTGATAAACTTAATCCTTACTGCTGATGGTGGCCAAACGACCTTTGATGTCGTTTCTGAAAATAAAATCGTGAATGAGGTTTCCTTAAAATTTGATCAACCTCAGCATGGTGCCATAACCCCAATTATTGGAACCAGTTCATTTCGTTACAAAGCCAATCCGGGATTTGAAGGTACGGATTCACTTGGGTATGAAATCTGCAGAACCGGACTTTGCAAGAAAGGAAGCATCGGTATTCAGGTCAAAAATAATCCACCCCTTCCTTGTACGACACAATATATCCAGGCGGCATCGGATACTTTTTATGTTACGTTAAATGCTGGCAGTAAAAGATACGCAACCACTTTCTTTCCAGGTGACAAATACTGTCCGGATAACCTTCAGAAAATTCAGAATCACGCATCTGATTTCAGTAAAGTGACCATCAAGGAGGATTCCATTATTCTGGAAACGAACCGGATTTTTACAAACAATAAGAATCTGATTGTTACGTATTCAAACTACAAAACAGCATCATCAACGACTCCGGAGAAAACACGTATTCTCAAAATAAGGATGGAAACTTCCACCACATATTGTGATGATATTTTTTCCGTGTCGAATGGCAATGCCATTAATTCTCAACAGGATTATGTGATCATTTCTCCCAACACTCATTTTCAACGTGTTGTCAGTTGTTACAATGATCTGGATCCAAATTTCTTCGATGTGTATACTTCAACCAACCTTGTGAAGCATAAGATTGGAAAGAATTTTAAAATCACCAAAAAGCCGGGCTCATCAAACACAGGGCCTTTAGTCGTTTATTATATATACAGAAACATCCGGATGGTGGCCGATACAGGCCAATGCCTGATTACACTGCAATAGAAATAGATTGTTTTGAAAATATTAAAGAATTGAACGTTGAATTAGGTTGAACATTGATCGAGGGTTAAACAAGGTTGAAAGGGTGGGCTGATTTGGCCTACCCGTTCTTTTTAAAAGATGAAATGAAGGCCGAAGGTTTGCAACATATTCTGGAAGGCTGTCTGAAAAATGACCCAAGACAGCAACGTGCGTTGTATGAACACTTCGCAAAGGCTATGCTTGGTATTTGTCTTCGATATGCTGCAGATAGAATGGAGGCTGAAGACGTGATGCAAATGGGGTTTATTAAAGTGTTCAAGTCCCTTCACTCTTACAATGGCGGTAATTTTCAGGGTTGGATCAAACGGATTTTTATTCGGGAGTCCATCAATCAATACCATAGCCGAAAAAGAAAACTATTGGATTTTACGGAAGGGGATGATCATACATACCTGAACGTGTCGGATGGATTTGCAGATGCCATTTCTCAATTGCAAACCGCAGAAATAATGAAACTACTATCAACCCTTCCTGAAGGCTCCCGGATTGTTTTTAATCTGTTTGCCATTGAAGGCTATGGACATGCTGAAATCGCAGAGATTCTGGGAATTAGTGAGGGAACTTCTAAGTCTCAATACTCGCGGGCAAGGCAACTATTAAAGGACCAATTAAGCCATTCTTTGCTATGAAAGAAATGAATGAACAAGGGTTTCTCTCCGATAAATTTGACGATTGGTCAGGCGAACCGATTCCAAACGGGTGGGGAGAAATTGAAAAGAATCTAAGAAAGGACAAGAAACGGAGGCCACTGTTCTGGTGGTTATTTCCATCCGCCATTCTGGTCGGTGCACTGTCGTATTTGGCCGTAGATAAACTCAACTCTTCTTCAAAATCAGAAGAGAAAATTGTGAGCTCGGTTCATTCAGTTTCACCAGCTGAAGCAAAAAGCAACATCGATAAAGATAAATTGCAGGGAAACGATGTCCAGGCGGATCCAAACATAGCGAACATCCCTAATGACCAGAATTCCGGACCAAATTCTATTCAGGAAAGTGAAGTGACTTCGTCGTCTGGTGAGGTATTGCCCACTTCCCGAACAAATAAGGATAGAGAATTTGGAAAAAATCAGAGAGGAAATAAAGATCAATCTGTAATTGGAGCTGTTGCCATTTCTTCATCTGAAGAAACCCGACATTCTGGTGATAATTCTCAGTCAGATGTTCAGCCCAATCCCAGTAATGTGAAAGGTCCGTTGATCGTTTTTTCGAATGCACGTACAAAAAGGAAATCTGCCCGAAACAGCAGGCTGTCAAATGGACCGGAATACGCGGCAAGAGGTTTTGAAAAAAATCAGGGTTTTGGACAGAATAATATCGCATCGGACCATGTTGCAGTGGCTAATTCTCGGGCTAAATCGATTACATCAGGCACTCGTGAAACGCACGAAGAAGGAAATTCTGGAGATTCAAAAGTCGCAGCCAATCAAGGATACGCTCAGGCCACTGATGTTCCGTACCTCGAAATAAAAAATGCCGCCTTTCCACCTGTTAAGGTTCTTGAAACGACGCCGGTCCTTTCAATTCGGGAACTTACTCCAGTTCCGTTTCTGACAATGGAAAAACCTCATGTTGCCCGTAAAATTCAATTCTATGCCGGAATCCAAACGGGAATAGGCCAGAATACCATTGAACTCCGGCAATCGATGGCGGAAGAACAAATGAAGATCACAAATGCCAATTCCATCCAAACGTATTTTATGCAGTTATCCGGTGGAATGCACTACCAACTCTCTTCATGGCTAAAGGCTTTTACAGGGTTGCAGGTTGGAATGATCAATCAAAACATCCGGTATTCAACGAAAAGCAAATCTCCGGAAACATACAGTATGGTTGCTCATGACAGTCTGAATTATGCCATGACACCACACTGGACCGAAAAGTCGGAAACCAGAAGTCAGCAGGCTCTTTATGCCAATGCGGAATTAGGTCTGAAGCCTCTGTTTTTTCCTGCCCGGAATTCAGGACCATTTGCTTCTGTTACATTGTGGACACGCATCTCAGAAAAACATTCAACAGATGTCCCTGGATCGTCGCCTTTCATTCCTGTTTCCAGTTCCCTTTCAATGGGTTACCGATTGGGTTATCAGCATGAAATCAGGAAGAATATTCTCATTGAAGCCTATTTGTCGTCCTTTCCATCCGGGATTTTTGCTGGCACAAAAGGCGTTTCGGTGTCTCCAAGACTGGTTGGTTTTGGCTGCTTCTATTCGTTTTAGGGAAGGTTATTCGTCGCGTCAATAAAGCGGGAAACCATGTTTTCCCATCCTTTCCATGACGGATGCTCGTTGTGGAAAATGGCATGAATTGATCCCTGAAACGGTTGATTCCGAATTTGATGTCTCAATGTTTCAAGGAATTCCCCGGAAGAAATCTTCATATGAAAATGAGCGGTGCTGTCCATCATGCTGAATGGACAAATAAGGAGAGATGTTTTTTCTTCCTTTTGGAGATCGTACCAGTAAAAAGGCTGCCCTGTTCCAGCCCTGAATCCCATCCTGTCTGAAAAACCCATGCTGTGATCCTCATTAAAACCCAGGTTCAGAAGGATACGATAGCTTTCCGGAACGCGGAATCGTAGAAAATGAAACCGGTTTTTTTTGATTTTGAACCCCGTTATTTCTTCCAGCCGGGATTTCTCAATCTGCATCTGTTTTTCATTTCCAAAGGAAGCATAGGAGGGATGCAGTCCGATTGAAAACTGTCTGGCAAGAGACGAAATGAGTTTCCTGAAATATTCCGATGTGTGGGGCAATCCTTTGTCGTGAGGTCCATAGTCGCCAATCCAAACAAACAGATCAGGTACCATGTTTTTACCTGATACGATTTCTCCGAGTTGGGTCATGTTATCAAACGGATCTTTTTTCAGACCCGCCATAACCATAAATCTTTCAAGTAGTTTTCCGAAATGAAGTTGCAGTAAATCCTTACCCGCTGCCAGAAACTGGCGAGCCGGATTTTTATGCAGGAAAGCGGTCGGGTTATCCAGGTCAAAGCTGAGTGTGTTTTCTGGAGGCAATGAGTGTACCTGAATTCCTGAATCAGACAGAATCAGCGACAGGTCTGAAATCCATTTATCAATCAGTGGAATGGAATGGAGGTCATGTTTTACCAAGGTATTGGCGGAAGAAGGAAATCGGCCGTGCTGATCTGTTATTGATGGATTTTGGTACTCTTCATAGCGGCTCAGCAACCAGAAAGCCATTCCCGGAAGGTCACCTTTTGTCGTGGCTCCATTGGAATGGATAATTACTGACTCATCACAGTTTTCTGATGGAACGAATGAATACTGGAATTCTCCTGATTCGTCCAGAATTCCGGATGCCGGAAAAAAAAGATGACCGTCCTCCACGCCATAACCTATCGTAAATCCATCATCTGGCAACGCCATATCACCCGAAATGAAATTTACATCGAGGCCCATTCGCCGTTCAAAAAGCTCTGAAACCACATATCGCAAACGAGAGCCAATGGTTTTGCTTTTGAAAAATATACACGAACGATTCATTGCGAAAGCAATGTTAAACAAATACTTTTGCGTCCGGTTCGAAAAAGCACACTCTTTGAGACAGATATCGATTATTTCCTTATTATTCAGTTTGTTAGTAGCAGGTTTTTCCTGTTCTACCGAACTTGAAGTGAATGCACCTTATCGGGAAACAAAGGTTTTGTACTCCATTCTGGATCCGACTCTGCCATTTCAGACGGTGAGGATTTCAAAGGGATTCCTGAGCGACGGGCGAAGTGCACTGGATATTGCGAAGAACAGTCCGGATTCCAGTTTGTACGATCCATCTGTTTTGTTGGTTGAATTGATCGAGAAGAAGGCAGGCGTTGAAATCCGTCGCTGGCTTTGTAGGGATACTATTTATACGGGCAAGCCCGATGGTGTTTTTTATTCACCTGACCAGTTGGTTTACAAAACACCGAATCTATTGCTTGATACGACCAATTTCACTTCGGTTAATTACACCTTCAAGGTTACAAATAAGGCCACCGGAAATATTTCAGAAGCGATCACCAATCTTCCGGCTCGTAACTTCAGAATACTGGAGCCCATCAGTGATATTCCGTCAGATCCGGTCACATTCAATTTTAGATCAAAGGCCGATTCTAAAATCCGGGTTTCTCAACCTCCCAACGTTGAAATAGCGCAGATTACTATTTTATGGAAAATCAGGGTTATACGGAACATTGGAGGAATTCTCGACACCACACTTGAAGACTGGTTTATGAACTCTCCGGGTATTGCTCCGATTCAAGGATCGGAGGCTCAGGGTTTTTTCAGCCGGGGCCAATTCTGGCCTTATGTTCAAAACGAAGTGACCAGCCGTGGCAATGCAAATGTTGTAAGCCGTAAATTTATAACGGGACGGATGGACGTGTACGGAGGAAACAAAGAATACGACAATTACCGCACCGTAAATGGTAATTACAATGTGATTACCCAAAGCCTGCCCATTTATACCAATGTGAGCAATGGACTTGGAATCGTTTGTTCCCGGAATCTGAGATCATTTCCAGTTAAAGTCAGTAACTCTTCTTTGGATACATTAAACGTCAGGGTTCCTGATTTTAAGTTGGTTAAGTAAAAATATGCTAAGCAGTAAAACAAAAAAATACCAGGTTCCCGTAAATACCTATGTTAAAATCGGTCTTGAAAATGTCATCAAGGATTGGTGGTGGGTGTTTATCATTCCGGTTGTCCTTATCGCAGCAGGAATTCTGATTGGAGGAGGTTGGATCTGGGGTCTTGGAATAACCGCTGTTGTATCAACGATTTTGTACATTGTATTCTGGGGAGCTCAGTTCTACGGACTTAGTCATGTACCACAGGGTAAAGTTCTTTTTGATAAGCTCAGTTATGAATTTGAACAGAAACAAATCAAAATACTGAAGTCACAAAAAGAAGGGATGATGATGCCCTGGGAGAACATTAAAAAGGTTTTCAAAACAAAAGATGCCTTCATCTTAAAGCTCTCTCTGGTTCAGTACATTCACATTCCGTTTCATATTTTTCAGACAGAGAACGATCTGAAATTTGCTGAAAAGCTTTTCGAGCGAAAGGGTCTACTGTAAACTCGTAACTTCCACCATCACTTCGGAATGAATCAGATAATGATTTCCGGTTTTGATGTCAAGGCATAAAGTCCGGGTTCGTTTTTTCTCAACGATCTGAAACTTTTTCGACTGGAAAATAAATCGTTCACCCGTCGGGATATTTTCCAGTTTTCGGGTATTTGATGGAGTTGTTAATCCATGATTTTGAAGAAGTTCCACGTTTGCAGTTGGCTGAAAACGGTACATCTGCCCGGTTGAAATCTTGCGGCAGGAAATACGTGTACGCATTTGGAACAGCACCTCATATTGATGGTTTCTGAAAAGAAACATCTGGCCTTGTTCCAGATTTCCAACCGGTATTCCAGAAGGTTCATCCTCTTTTCCTGATGCCATCAGGACCGTATGCAGAAACGGATCCGAACAGGATGAGGCACCTGGTTTTTGCATATGTTCCTTAAGCGCCAGAAGAATATGAGGCTCAAAAATTTCTTCTGTCATCACGGGCGTCATCACTTTCTGAAACTCCTTTTTCCATTCTGGTCCATGGGGTTTGGTTGTTTTGGGATACCGTACCCGGACCAGAAGATGGGCTACTTCATGGAGGTAGGTCATGAGAAATGCCTGAGGATTCAGATTGCCATTTACAGAAATGTGATGGATTCCGTTCCTGTAGATATAGTTGCCATAAACCGATTGTCTGGGCTTAGAAATAAGCAGCTGAATTTTATGCGTTTTCCAGAAATCCAGACAATAGGCAACGCTTTTTTCCGGCAAATACTTCCTTAGGATTTCCTCTTCTTTTATCATCGCAGTGCCAAAATAAGCGAATCCAGTGTGAACCTGAATAAAAAAAGGCATGTTGGTTAATCTTCAGAGCAATATGAAATTGCAGTTTTGGATCTAAATAGCCTGGGGCAGAAATACGAAAATTTCAGTTTGGATTCGGTTCCGGGACCAACATTCTTCTGTCCTTTCGGAGATATCATTGACGAAGAATTCATCAACAATTTGTTCGATCAGGACCTTTTTAAGAAGGTTTTTGAAATTCGGGAATTCGCTGTTGAAAATAAAATTAAAGTTTTTTTGTCCTTCATTTAAACCTTTCATCAAAACCAATTGTCTACCAAGAGAAATGTCGGGTTAGCAAATTTTCCCCCTCAAGGGTCAGAAGATTTGGATAGCCTGATATTTCTTTTTTGTTACTTGCCTCGCAATATCGGTTCAACTTTACATTCAAGTGAAATACACTTATTTGCTGCTTCTTGCCCTAAGTTTTGGGTTTACATGCAGCTTTCAATCAAAGGCTCAGTGCCCCATCGTTAATACATGTACTCCGGGAAATGCCACAAATCCCTCCGCTGGAATATTTGGAGGAGGTATTTATCAGGTTAAAATCGGCGATACCTTTGTGAACAATTCAGGCGGAGCAACAGATGGCTACAAGGATTATTGTTCTTTGGGTGCCATTAATGTTTCACCAGGGTCCCCTTTTGCCATTTATGTAAAAACCGGCAACAACATTGCAGAAAATCTGAAGGTGTTCATTGATGTCAATAATGATCAAACGTTCAGTGTTCCCGGTGAGCAGTTCTTTTTATCCACCAATTCGAAGATCCATACCGGAACCATCACGATACCATCCGGAGCAACCGGTCAACAGCTAAAGTTGCGGATAACTTCTGATCTTATCAATTCGGCGAACCTGCCCGGTGCTTGCTCTACTCCTGAATATTCTCAGGTCGAAGATTATGCGATTATTCTGCAACAGAATGTGAATCCTCCGGTGGCTCAGTTCAATGTCTCTGATACACTTACATGCAGCGGATTGGTGACTTTTACCGATCAGTCTGTTAACAATCCAACTTCCTGGAACTGGTCTTTTGGAGATGGGGAAGTTTCTACTTCTCAGAACCCAGTCCATCAATATTTAACTCCTGGTTTGTTTACGATTAAGTTGAAAGTCGCCAGTGCAAATGGAGTTGATTCATTGATCAGACAAAATTATGTGCGTTTTAATGATACCGTGCCGGTAGCTGCAAGTTGTGCACCTGTTACCATTAATCAATGTTGCGGTTATGGAATCAGCCGCTTCGTCCTGAATTCCATTGATAACTCTTCAACTCTGGGTTCCTACCAGAATTTCACCTGCACACAAAGGACTACTTTGCTTCAAGGCCGAAGTTATCCGGTTCAGATTGGTACCAACCCCAACCAGAATCAGGATACCAGAATTTGGATTGACTACAATAACAATGGATCATTTGAGGTGTCAGAATTGGTTTTCGAATCACTTGATTCAAAAAATCCAATCGGTAACATCGTGATATCCAATGATACCAGTGTTAAAAAGAACAAGGCGTTGCGTCTTCGCGTTGTGAGTGAATTCACGGGAGGAATAGTGGATCCTTGTTCCAATCTGGATAAAGGTCAGACTGAAGATTACACGGTGTATATGAAAGAAAACACCCTTCCACCAGTAGCTTCCTTTCAAGTGGTTTCTCAGAATTTTTGCCAGCCCACTTTCACTTTCAACAGTACATCAACAAACGTAATTTTATTTTATCACTGGTATTTTGGTGATGGTTCCGATACAGTAACACTTGGTGGTTCGGTTTCGCATACCTATGGGCAGACGGGTGTTTTCAATGTCTCTCTTGTGGCGGTTGGGCCGTTCGGTCAGGATTCAGTTTTCGCTGGTAATGCAGTGACTTATTACGGTGCCCCCATCAATAGTTGCAACATTACAACTCAGGCAGGTGGTCCTCAATTTGGCACCGGAATAGCAGAGGTTAGTTTTGGCAGTATCTTTAACCGGACAGGTGATGCAACGGAGGGGTATCGAAACTTCACATGTACCAAACAAACAACTGTTCTCGTTGGCCAGAAAGTGCCTCTGACAGTCCGCAATTCCGGCACTCAGGTTGAAAAAGTGAGGGTTTGGATTGACTGGAATAAGAATGGCACATTCGAAACATCTGAAATCGTAATTGATTCGCAATCCGATACTGTTCACACAGCTCTGGTTACGGTTCCTTCCAGTGCATCGGTGAATGGTACGCTGCGAATGAGAGTCGCTTCCAACTTTCAGAATGCCGGGCAATTAAATTCTTGCGGAACCATTCAACTTGGGCAGGCAGAAGATTACGGTGTGATCGCCATTGCCAATACAGTGAAACCAACCACAATTTTTAGTGTGGATAAATCGGTTTCCTGTACCGGAATTGTTCAGTTTTCAGACAGTTCTCAGAATCTTCCAACGTCCTGGCTTTGGAAGTTTGGAGATGGTCAAACATCAACTGAGGCCAACCCTCAGCATACCTATTCCTCAATCGGTTTATTTACGGTAACACTCATCGTGACAAACGAATTTGGAACAGATTCTTTGGTGAAGCCAAATTTTGTCAATGTCAACAATACAACAGGCATGGTTGCCGCAGCATGTATACCGCCTGCAAACTTAACATGTTGCCAGTATGGAATTGAGAAGGTGATTTTTGCAGGGATCAATCAAACCTCATCTGGCGCTGCGGAAGGGTACAAAGATTTTACCTGTGGTACTATAGGATCGGCACAGGTTGGGTCTACTCAAAATATCACCATCGTGAACTCTGGAACAAACACAGAGAATGCAGGAGTTTGGATTGATTGGAACAATGACGGTTCATTTGCAGATGCAGAACTTGTATTTTCTTCTACAGGTGCTACCAGCCATGGAGGAACGATCAATATCCCGGGAAACGCGCCGGCTGGTGTTGGACTTCGGATGAGGGTGGTTTCTGATTTTTCTAATATACCACTTCCTGGACCATGTAATGCTCTTCAGTTTGGGCAGATAGAAGATTATCAGATTATTCTGCAAGGAAATAACCAGCCTCCGGTTTCATTGTTTACTGCCAATGAAGTTCTTACCTGTTCTGGAGTAGTTTCATTCACGGATACATCCTTCAATGCTCCTACAACATGGAAGTGGTTTTTTGGCGATGGTGATTCTGCCTCTGTACGGAATCCGACACACAACTATACTTCGACCGGTGTTTACACTGTGAAGCTGATTGTTTCGAATGCAAATGGTTCCGATACTCTGGAGAAGATTAGTTACATCACAATTCTGGATGGAAAAAATCTAAAACCTGCTAACTGTACGCCACTGACAGTCAATACGGTTAATAATCAAGGTGCAGGTATTCAAAGTGTTGTTTTCAATACCATAAACCGGCAAAGTGCCATTGCACCCGCAGAGAATTATGTTGATGCTTCCTGTGTAAACCGCACTTCAGTTGTAATGGGATCAACGTATTCACTTACTGTCCAAACCAACTCGAATTTCCCGGAATCCTGCAGAGCCTGGATTGACTGGAATAACAATGGCCAGTTTGAAGATCCGGCCGAACGGGTTCTGAATGGCCAGAATTCTCAATCGCACACGGCAAATATTGTGGTTCCGGTAACAGCTGTTGTGGATACGGCACTTCGTATGAGGATACTTTCTGATTTCGGTGGTGGTGGACCGGGAGCCAATATTCTCCCTTGCAGCAATCCTAATTTTGGCCAATGTGAAGACTATGCGGTACTGGTACAGCAAAATACAACTCCTCCAATCGCCCAAATTTCAACAATTAATACAAACAGCTGCAACGGGTTTGTTCAGTTTACAGACAGTTCAGCATTTTTGCCTTTGTCGTGGTTTTGGTCTTTCGGGGATGGACAAACGTCAACGATCAAGAATCCATTGCACCAATATTCATCAACAGGTAGCTATACAGTAAAACTCAAGGTTCAGAATAACTTTGGTGTGGATTCGGTCGAGATTCCAAATTATGTGACCGTTTCCGGATTAACAGGACCCAAACCAGCAAACTGTGTGAATACAGTTGCAGCGCCAGGCCAAACAAATGGAATCACCAGAGTACGGTTTGGAGATCTGGATGTAACCAGTGGACTTGCGTTCGAGGAAGGTGGGTATCTTGACAAAACATGTTCCGATTCGGCACTTATCGTGGTTACAAGCACCAATCAGACCAATCAATTAATTGTTAATACATCAGCTGGAAATACCCGTGAAAACTGCCGGGTGTATATTGATTTTAACAACGATGGAATTCTTGCAGCCAACGAGTCCATTATGAACAGTCAGAACAATAACGTACACAATGCAAACATCCTTCTCACGCAGGCACGTTGCGTTGGAGTGCCGGTTCGGATGCGTGTGATAACCGATATTCGCTTTAATGCCATTACCTCTGCCTGTTATAATTCTCAACAAGGCCAGGTCGAAGACTACAGAGTGAGACTTGTTTGGGCAGTGGGCAACCAGAAACTGATTTCATCAGATCTGGTGAGCTTATATCCGAATCCTTCCAATACCGGCAGGTTTACATTAGATGGACAAGGCCAGATGATCACAGGCTGGAAAATTCTGAACATACAGGGCAAAGAATTAGTTTCGCACTCTGAAACAGGTGTAACTGGACCAATTTCACTTGATTTTTCAGCACTTGCGTCTGGTGTATATCAGATTCAGGTGATGACAAATAATGGCTTAATCAATAAAAAGGTTGTCATTCAGAAATAAGTTCAACAACTGCAACTACCAAGAAATACACAAAACATGAAAAAATTTTCCGGCATTCTGCTGGTTCTGATGGCCTTTGGCTTACAGACTTTTGGCACTCACATTTTAGGGGGAGAATTAACATACAAGTATTTAGGTAGCAATGGGCCGACAGACCGGCCCTTTCGCTATTTAATTCACTTTGTCGGATATGTAGATAGGGTAGGTACGCCTGGACAGTTGAGCAACTGGGGCTGCGGTAACCTTGCTCAGGACCCTTTTCTTGCTATTTATGATGCCGGAACAAACGAAAGAATCCAAAAGGATCCCAACGCACAGCCATTCCAACTTGATTTGATTAACTGGCGGTTGCCAAGTCACGGCGACCAGATTCAGGGTCCTTGCGCCATTGATCCTTATTTTGGTGGGATGCGCCCATTGGTAATTCCGGTACCAGCATCATGCGTTGTTCCTGGCCTGACTGAACTCAACATTGCCATCACCGACACCACGTTCGAAGTTCAGTTGCCCTTATCATTCTCAGGGTACAAAGTGAAATATGAAAACTGCTGCCGAACAGAAAACACCACCAATATTTTATTTCCGGGAGGCAACAACAATCCGGGCAATACCTGGCTGGCTACAATTCCGTCTCCCATTTTCGCCAACAGCTCTCCACAATTTATTGGGGATGCTGTTCCATTCTTTTGCAAAGGAGATACCGCTACCATTTCAAATAACGCTTTTGACCCGGACGGAGACCGGCTGATTTATTCATTTGCCACACCTTATTCCGGCGATGGGGGGAATCCCAACGTAACATATTCAGATCCTGCTGTAGCGACTTACGCATCAGGATTTTCCCAATCACAGCCATTTGGACCTGGTGGAATTGCCTATATCAACCCATCAACCGGACTCACAAAATACTACTGTAATGTCAATGGAAACTATGCAGTTGCGGTTGATATTCAGGAGTATCGGACTTTATCAAACGGTTCTGAAATTCTTCTTTCCACAACCCGAAGAGAATTTCTGGTCGTGGTAAAAGCATGTGCAGACAACCCACCTCCTGATCCTGAGCCAATTAGTGGGACAGTAAATGGAACTACGTTTATACGCAGCGAAGGAGATAGTGTAGTTTTTGAAGTGAAGTCTTTTGATGTAGACACAACAACGATCACAGCGGAATCTGAATTATTTAGTTCTTCAACAAATACCGGTTCTCTTGCTGTTTGTCCATCAGTGACAGGGGTTGACTCTGTAAAAACAAAATTCAGTTGGAAAATCAACTGCGGAATTACTGGAGGTATCGTCCGGAATTATTCGGTTGTGGTTAGGTACGCTGACAAGGGCTGTCCACCGAAAACAAGTACCGTTATTTACACCATCATTGTCAATCCATTTAAGGCGCCCACCATTACCGGGCGAGACTCCATCTGTTCCACAGACCAGACCATTTCCTACAATGCCCCGGCTGGAACGGGAAGGCAATGGAAATTATTTGGTGGAAACATCGTGGGTTCCTCAACCAATAGTTCGGTGAATGTGACCATCCCGGGAGACACAGCCCGCATCCGGCTTGTGGTGACAAGTGGGTTGGGATGTAAAGATTCCTCTTCCAAGAAGATCCAGCGTTTTCAACTTGTGCCGATTTTGGCCACAACTGCAACACCTTTTGTTTGCCAGGACAGTTCGATCAGTCTGAATGCGGTCGGTGGTTATACAAAAGTGAACTGGACGCCAACCACTGGTTTGAGTTCCGCTACCATCCGAACGCCAAAGGCTACGGTGTCTGATACTTCAGATTACGTTGTCACGAGCTCAGGTCCGGGTGGTTGTATTGCAAAAGATACGGTCACCGTCCGTTGGATTCCACGAATTGCCAATGCAGGGACAGATTCTATTTTGTGTTCCAGCAGTTCCCGAATTATCGGACAGAATCAACCAATCGGATACAAATATTATCAATATCAATGGACTCCTCCCGCAGGATTGCAGTCCGATACTTCCTTCAGAACACTTGCGACCCTGACCAATAACGGGTCTTCGAATCAGGTCTTTACATTTGTTCAGAAAGCGACCCACAGAGAAAGTGGCTGCTTGTCAACCGATACTGTCCGTCTTTCTGTTAAGCCTCTGCCAGTTGTAAATGCCGGTCCGGATACAGCCGTTATTTGTTCCGGTGCTAAAACCATCATTGGAACAGAAGAGTCAGAATCGGCTACGTATAGTTGGTTCCCAGTCAATGGACTTTTCAGTCCAAATCAGGATACCACCACTGTTTCATTGAATCCAGATAGTGTGAACCCACAGTTTATCCGTTATTATCTTACCAAAACCGAAGTATTGATCTCTCCTCTTGATGGCGAACCGTCTTGTGTAAACAGTGATTCTATTCTGCTCAGGATTAACCCACTTCCGTTTTTTGATTTATCGGACAAAGATTCCATTTGCTCCGGACTTTCAACCACCATTGGAACAACCGGTGTAAATGGGTTTGCATATGCCTGGTCACCAGACAGAGGATTGTCAAATAACACGTCAGCACAAACGCAGATCTCGCTAACCAATCTCACTCAAAACCCTGGAGATACGCTTTATACTCTGTTGGTAATCAATAGTTCCACTACTTGTTCAAGAGAGAAAACCATCAACATTCGGGTCAATCCATTGCCGATTGTTAGAGCTGGTAGCGATACAACACTTTGTTCTGGTGACTCAATTAAAATAGGAGAATCTCAGCAAACCGGATTTTCATATTTATGGACTCCAACATCCGGCCTTAATTCATCTGTGAATCCGAATCCATTGATCAGCCTGGTGAACCCAAATGTGGGAGGAGCTCCACAGATTTTCCCATACAAGCTGGTAAAAACGGATGATAAGACGAAATGCGTGAATGCAGATTCGTTGAATGTTAAAGTCAAAGCTCTTCCAACAGTAAGTGCTGGTCCTGATACTGCGACGATTTGTTCTGGTCTGAAAACGGTGATAGGATTCGCAGAATCGGTATCTGCTATTTATCAATGGAGCCCGTTAAATGGGTTGTTAAATCCAACAAAGGATACGACAACGGTGACGTTGAATCCAGATAGCCTTGCTCCACAGTTTTATAAATACACAGTGAAGAAAACGGAAGGTATCGTTCTCCCTGGAGAGCCTGCCTGTTCAAACAGTGATTCCATTGTTCTTAGAGTCAATCCGTTGCCTTTCTTTTCTCTGGCATCCAAAGATTCCATTTGTTCCGGTTTTGCTACCCAGATCGGAACCAATAATCAAGATGGATTTCAATATGTTTGGTCACCGACCAGAGGTTTGACAAAGACCGACTCGTCACAGACGGGTATCTCATTGGTGAATCTTTCACAGACTCCGGGCGATACCGTTTATTCGTTATTGGTAACAAACCAAAATACGACCTGTCAGCGGACAAAAGATATCAACATCCGGGTAAATCCGCTTCCAGTGGTAA
The DNA here is from genome assembly GCA_945883425.1 of Spirosoma fluviale. Lineage (GTDB taxonomy): Bacteria > Bacteroidota > Bacteroidia > Cytophagales > Flexibacteraceae > CAMDMI01. The sequence continues at coordinate 11,098 of CAMCXM010000011.1, read as the reverse complement.
ATGCCGGACTTGATTCTGCATTTTGTTCTGGCGACAGCATCCGGATTGGAGAAGTAAACGTGAATGGATATTCCTACACCTGGTCTCCTTCAACCGGTTTGAGTTCCGGATCTTCCTCCGGACCAAATGTGAGTCTTGTGAATCCAAATACAGGAGGAGCAAGCACCAGTTTCCCTTACAAACTCGTGAAGCTGAACAATCAAACCACCTGCCGGAATGCCGATTCATTGATTCTGACGGTTAAGCCATTACCAATTGCCATTGCTGCCGGTTCTGACACCGTCGCTGTTTGTTCGAAATCTGCTATTCAGATTGGATCAGATGCTCTTGCCGACCACTTGTACAGTTGGGTACCTGATACAGCCTTGAATCAAATTACCATCAGTAATCCTCTGGTAAATATTCAGAATCCAACACAAACCGTTCGTTACCTTCCGTATAAAGTGAAGGTTACCAATACCGTAACTACCTGTAAGAATGCTGATTCTGTGATGGTTCAAGTGAATCCGTTACCAATTGTTCCTCTTTCATATGCCGATACTTCGGTTTGTAGCAAAGACACCATTCGAATTGGAGGATCCACTGTTGGCGGGTATTCATACACATGGTCTCCAAAAGCGCAATTGGCAGATAGCACCATTTCACTGACAGCATTCACAGCTGTCAATAATACAGATGCTCCTGTTACGTATACTTTTAATCTGTTGGTAAACAACGACGGAACTGGTTGCAAAGACAATAAGTCTGTGAATGTAAAAGTGAATCCTTTGCCAGATGCAGATGCAGGTCCGGACAAGGAAGTTTGTTCTCTGGATTCTGTTCAATTAGGTCTTCCTCCAGTTGCCGGACGGAAATACAGCTGGTCTCCTGTCACAGGTTTATCAAATCCGGATGTTGCCAATCCGAAGCTTAGTTTGGTTAACAATGGGACCACAAACACCACTGCTACTTATGTCCTAACTGTTACTGATATCCTGAATCCCACCCAGTGCGACAGCAGTGATGCCGTAACTGTTACCATCAAGCCTCTTCCGAATGCAGTGGCATTTGCCTTGGATACTGCAAAAGTTTGTGCCACCAACGGCATAGATTTGGGAGTTACTCCAGAAACAGGCTATTCGTATTCATGGAGCCCTTCTGCGAATTTGTCACAGAGTGATGTTTCGAATCCAGTGTTTAACAGCACGACAGCAACGGGTTCTGCCACATTGCAATATGTGGTCACCGTGATCAACACATTGAATACGTGTCAGAAGAAAGATTCAGTTGAAATATTGGTGAATCCTTTACCGGTTGTCAATGTAGGAAGCCTTGATTCCCTCTGTTCCAACGATACCATCAATATTGGGCCAGGAACAGGTTTTGTTCCTCTCCAGTATGTATGGACACCAACCACCGGATTTATTGGTTCGAATCCAATCAGTCAGCCACTTACTTTGGTCAATACTGGTTCAACTGTGGTGGTTAATCCATATAAACTAATATTAACGAACACTCAAACGGGTTGTCGGGATTCTTCCACTCTTCAGGTTCGCGTCAATCCTCTACCGGCTGTAAATGCTGGTTCTGACAAAGTGATTTGTTCGGGAGAATCAGTGAGTGTTGGAGATGCTTCTCAACTGGGCAATGCGTATAACTGGGTGTCAGGCACAGGTTTGAATTTCCTCAATATTTCAGATCCTGTCTTTACAATGACCAACACAGGTGGACCAAGAAAAGATACACTGGTTGTTCAAATGACCAATTCTCAAACGCAGTGTAAGAGGAAAGACTCAGCCGTGGTGACCACGAATCCAAGACCCGTTCCAATGACGTTTGGCTTGTATAGTGGTACAGTTTGTCCGTTTACACCAAATGTGAACTATTCAGTTACAAACTCCATTTTAGGAAATACGTATTTATGGACAGTATCAGGAGGTTCACTTATTTCCGGCTCGGGTACGAATTCTATTTCAGTGAATTGGAACGGACCAAATCCGAATGCCAAAATTGTAGTGACTCCAACCAATATTTTTGGCTGCGAAGGACCGAAGGATTCCATACAACTGGTTCTGAACCAGAATCTGAAACCGCAAAAACCATTGGGTGACAGTGTCCTTTGTTCGTTTGCAAAAACAAGTAAATTCTATTCCACAGTTCCAACCCCAGGTTCAAACTATACCTGGAGATTAGTCGGTGCCTCTGTTGACTCAATTGTAAGTGCAGATGGAACTGCCACAATAGATTGGACCGTGAACAACGGCTTTACCAAAATCTGGATTGATCAACAAAGTTCGACGATAGATCCTGTTACCAGTACACCGGTACAGTGCTATGGCCAATCCGATACTTTATTGGTGAGAATAAACCCAAGTCCGGATAGTACTCTCCTTGTAAACGGATTAAATTCAGTTTGCGGGCAGCCATCTGGTACAAATGAATGGTACAGCCTCAATGGATTTTCTGGATCATCTTACAACTGGAATGTTAATCCTCAGGCCGGAATAGTGGCTGGACAAGGTTCAGACTCTCTTCAGATCAGCTGGGTCGATTCCGGTACTTATCTAGTCTCTGTTGTGGAAACATCCGATAAGGGCTGCGTTGGCAGATCGAGGGCAACCAGCGTTGTCGTGAATCCGCTTCCATCGCCTCGTTTGGTTAATCTTACCAGTCTTACCATTTGTCCGAATGATCTCCAGAAGGGATATTTTGCTACTTCAGCAACCGGTTTTGACAATTCCACCTTCAAGTGGACGGTATCTGGAGGAACACCAAGTACGCCATTGAATGATAAATTCCTGGGCGTGAATTGGTCTGAAGCCGGTCCTTATGGCTTGACTCTTACTGAAACCACAACTGCCGGATGTTCAAAAGATACCGTCATTTCACTCATTGCCGATCCTTCATCTCTGGTGATGAAAAATGTGAGTTTGTTTGAAGCAGACGAAAATCAGGTCAAAATTGAGTTTGATATGACCAGTCAGGCTTCCAATCCGGGCGAAATATCAGTTTGGAGGAAAGAAGTGGGGGCACCAAATTCTACCTGGTCCGTCATCAAATCTGGAATCGCTAAAAACATTAATAGCTACATTGATGAGCCAGGTTTCACATCAACGAAAGCCTATCAATACAAAGTTTCAGGAACCAACGTGTGTGCTAAGGGAATCGAAAGTGATGTCCACAATACGATATTGTTGAATGTGACTCCGCTGCAGGTTTCTGATTCTACGAAGCTTAACTGGAATGCCTACATCGGATGGCCGGATAACGTGAAGAGCTATTCTGTCCTCCGTAAGCTTGACAATGAAAATTCTCTTGTCGACTATGAGTCCGGAATTGCAGCATCTCAGAAACCTGCCAGAGGATATCAGAATGCGTCAGACGGATTCAAACATTGTTACCGAATTGAAAGTTTCGATAATTCAGGACAGAACATATCACTTTCCAATACGGTTTGTGTGACATTCGATAATCCACTAGGGTTTTTCAATCTGATCACGCCAAACGGGGATGATAAAAACGACAAGTGGTCTATTAAAAATCTCCATCTCTATCCTGAAAATGAGCTGATGATTTTTGATCGTTGGGGAAGAAAGATCTTCAGCCGAAATAATTACAACAATTCAGATCTCTGGTCGGCAGACGATCAGCAGGATGGTGTGTATTTCTACAAATTCATGGTACCTTCAAAAGGATTGACATTCCAGGGATGGCTAACTGTTAGAAAAGACTAAATCAGACGAATTTGAAATTTCAGAATCCCGGTGGAAACGCCGGGATTTTTTATCCCAGATTCCGCAATAGAAAAAATCAATTAATCCAAATCGACTGATTCACATTCATTTATGGCCCCATTTCATTTTTCCCCGAAAGGGAAAATTATAGGTGTGAATCAGACGATTAACATCCTAATGCGGAATCTGGGTTTATTTGTTGAGTGCGGCGGTAATTACCTCACAGGCAGACCGAATTTCTTCCGGACGGATCGTGAGAGGGGGAGCAATCCGAAGTGCAGTATTGCAATGAAGAAACCAATCGGTGATCACACCCATTTCGAGGCAATGGCGGATGGTTTGAAGTACTTTATCAAACGACCCCAGTTCTACCGCCATTAACAATCCGGCACTTCTAATTTCAAGGATGGAGTCGTGAGTCAGGTGATTCCTGAATAGTGTTTCTTTTTCTTTCACTTGCTCAGCCAGATGGTTGTTTTCAATAAACCGCATTGTGGCCAATGACGCGGCACAACTTACCGGATGTCCTCCAAAAGTGGAAATATGCCCGAGAACCGGATCAAATGTAAACTGTAATAAATGCTGTTCTGAAGCTGCAAATGCCCCGATTGGCATTCCTCCTCCCATTCCTTTTGCCATCACAATGATATCCGGAACAATGCCATGTTGGGTAAATCCCCAGAATGTACCTGTCCTTCCAAACCCGGTTTGAATTTCATCCAACACAAGCATAGTTCCGGTTTCTGTGCATTTCTGACGGAGTGCTTTGAAATACGAAGATTCTGCCGTTCGCACTCCGGCTTCGCCCTGGACGGTTTCAACAAAAACGCCTGCCGTTTTTACATTGATCCGTTTCAGATCGTCAAAGTTGCCAAATCGAATCTGACGGATTCCAGGTAGGAGAGGCCTGAAATTCCGCTTGTAGTATTCATCGCCGTTTAATGATAACGCACCTTGAGAACTTCCATGATAGGCATTGTTACAACCCAGAATCTCAAATCGTCCCGTAACTCTTTTCACCAGTTTCATGGCTCCTTCAATCGCTTCAGAGCCGGAATTCACAAAGCAAATCTGAGTCAGAGGTGCAGGAAGTGAATTGGCCAGGGCTTCTGCCAGAAGTACCTGGGGTTGCTGAATATGTTCGCCATAGACGAGTGTATGAAGATGTTGATCTGCCTGATTTTTAATGGCAGTGAGAACTTCAGGATTCCGGTGGCCCACATTACTCACTGAGATTCCGGCAATCAGATCGAGGTATTTATTGCCTTTGGTATCAAATAGATAATTTCCATCTGCATGGCTAATCTCAATTGCCATGGGTTCTGGGGAGGTCTGGGCAACATGTTTGAAGAAAGAGGTTCGCAACATTTTGAGTAAGGTGATTTGCCGTTCAGTTTTTTTTCGGATTCAGGTGCAAAATAAGCAGTAAAAAACTACCTTTGCGGCCCGAATAGGAGCTTCCAAATATGTCGAGTGTTAAAATATTTTCCGGGACCGTATCCCGGTATTTGTCAGAACAAATTTCTGAACACTATGGTGCTCCGCTGGGTGCGTTGAAGATCAATCGTTTCAGTGATGGGGAGATGGCTCCTGAATTCAATGAGTCGATTCGTGGAGAAGATGTTTTTCTAATCAACGCCACCTGTGCACCTTCTGATAATCTTATGGAACTTCTGCTGATGGCCGATGCCGTCCGTAGAGCATCTGCTTGTAACATCACGGCTGTGATTCCATATTTCGGATATGCACGGCAAGACAGGAAAGACAAACCCAGAGTGGCCATTGGGGCAAAACTGGTTGCCAATCTGTTGACTGCTGCTGGAATTCAGCGTTTGATGACACTTGATTTGCATGCCGGTCAGATTCAGGGATTTTTCGATTTCCCGGTTGACCATCTTGATGCAACCGCCATTTTTGTTCCCTACATCAAAGAGCTTAAGTTAAGCAACTTCATGTTTGCTTCAGCCGATGTTGGGGGAGTTGGACGGGCCAGGACCTACGCCAAACATTTTGGAGTTGAACTGGCTGTATGTGACAAACATCGGGTTCGGGCCAATGAGGTAGCCACCATGCAGGTGATTGGTGATGTGAGCGGAATGAATGTGATCCTCGTCGATGATATCATTGATACAGCAGGAACATTGAGCCGGGCAGCATCTGTTCTTATGGACAAAGGAGCTTTGAGCGTTCGGGCGTTTTGTACGCATGGAATTTTTTCAGGCGCTGCTTATGATATTCTGGATCAATCCAGTCTGACTGAAGTAGTAGTCACCGATTCGTTGCCGCAAAAGAGGCCGGATCATCCCAAAGTTAAGGTTATCAGTGTGGCCCCATTGTTTGCAAAAGCAATTCGCAGGGTACATGCTCAGGAATCTATCAGCACACTTTTTCTTTAATTTTTATACATAAAACAATTTACAAAAATGAAATCAGTAGAGATTGTAGGGTTTAAAAGAGCGAATCTCGGTAAAACCGCATCAAAAGCACTTCGTGAAAGTGCGGAAGTTCCATGTGTACTTTACGGTGGAACTGAGCAGGTTCACTTCGCGGTTCCAATGTATCTTTTCCGCTCGATTGTGTACACTCCGGATGCGCACATTGTCGACCTGAATGTGGAGGGTAAAATGTTCAGAGCAATTCTTCAGGACATTCAGTTCCATCCTGTAAATGATATTATTCTTCATGCCGATTTCCTCGAACTTCATGAGGATAAGGAAGTGAAGATGGAAGTTCCGGTTAAAGTAACCGGAAACTCAGTAGGTGTAGCGAAAGGTGGTAAGTTGGTTCAGAAACTTCGCAAAGTGAAAATTTCCGCTTTGCCTGCCAATCTTCCAGATTTTGTGACAATCGATGTTTCAGATTTGGATCTTGGTAAAACAGTAAAGGTGAGCGCCATTTCAACTGCCAATTACCGGATCTTGAATCCTGCCGCTGTTCCAGTGGTAACGATTGAAATCCCAAGAGCTTTGAAAGGTCAAAAAGACTAATTTGCCAGTATTCTGGCTAAAAAACTCCGGAGTAATCCGGAGTTTTTTTGTTTACAGCCGGTCTGTTGAAAATCCCGGATTCTTAAGTTGATGCATATTTTTATGATCCGTTCTTTACTTAATTTAATCTCTTTCGTAGGCTTGATTGCCAGCTTGTTATTCACGGGTTGTCACTCTTTTCCAGAGGAGCAATCAAAGCCATATTTCTTATTGAAATTCGATACAGTAACAACCCAAAAAGGAATCATTCAGGAGGGCGATTCCATTTTGTATGCAGCATCTTTAGCGAGTAGCGTTTCAATGAATACAATCCACGTTGGAGTTTACAGAAGTCCGGAGCAGCCCTTTGATTTCGCCGGTCCGGACTCCGATTTCGTTTATCATCAGGAAAAGCAAACAGAAGGGAAAATTCTGGAATCCGTCCTTTTCCGAACATTGGTTCCGGCTGATATACGAGCAGGAAATTATGTTTGTTTTGGACTGGCACAGGAAATGGCAGGTCAAAAATCTGACTCCGTGAAGCGTACTCTGTTCATTCGCAATCCACGTTACCCCGAAATGGTTTTGGATACACCGTTTAATGGATTGACGGCCAATCATCGAATTGATTCGGCTAATTGGGTCACCAACCAAAAAGAATTCCGTTTTCAAATTCGATCATTTGCCGACAGAATGGAAAGAATTGAGCTGCAATGGTTTGACTCATTGAAATCAACATCCATTGAGAACGCAATCATTCAAAATGTTGGTTCCGTTTCAGGTGTGGCCAGATTGAACCGCTTATTGTCATTTCCGGATAGAAAAGGAAGGAAGTTTTATCTGCGGACACGAGCTGTTACACAGGATAATCGTTCACTTACTTCATGGATTCCGTTTGAGCGGAATTTCGCCTATCCTTGATCTCCTTGTCAAAGGAGATTTTCAATTGCACTTTTGATTGTCCTGAAACGAAACTGGTAACCGGTATTTTCAAGTTTTGAAAGATCTGAAATATTGCCCTCCAGAACAAGCCTTGATCTGTCACCCAGGGCCAATTTTAGGATAAAAGAAGGAACAGGAGGCAGGAACAATGGCTTTTTTAATTGGTGGGCGATTACTTCAGTCAATTCACGGTTGTTTATAGAACCTGGCGCTGAAACATTGAAAACACCATTCCATTTTAATGCTTCTGTAAAAATCCGGGCAGCGTCTTCTAAATGTATCCAGTTAAATGGTTGGTTGCCGGTTCCAAGACTGGAGCCAATGCCCCATCGGATGGGTTGAACAATTTTGGGCAATGCGCCACCTTCCATTGATAAAACAACAGCCAGACGAAGAATTGCAAAGTGTTCAGGTTTTGATTCCTGAATTTTATGGTATTCCGTTTCCCATTTCAAAGCAACGGTCGCCTGGAAATCAGATCCTGCCCCATCCGATTCTTTTTTCGGAATAGAAGAACTTCCATAATAACCCGCACCAGATACTCCCACAAAACTTGTAAGTGGAGTTGTCCGTTTATAAATGGCATCTGCAAGAACCCGGACTGAGTCAATTCTACTTTCAAGGATTCGCTCTTTTCCTGATGTAGTCCAGGAAATTTCTCCAATGCTTTCTCCCGCCAGATTGATGATGGCATCTGACCAGTCGATTGCGGTTTGGTCCACTTGTTTTTCAGATGGATTCCATTGGTACTGTTTTATATTATCACTTTCAGATTTGATGGTTCGGGTAAGCCACCCCACGTTATGCCCTTGTTCTATCAGGACTTTGGTGATTTGCCTTCCGAGCAAACCTGATCCACCAGCAATTAAGACGTTCATGAAAATTATAACTCTTCGAAGGGGTCATTGTTTGTCAAAAATTACGAATAAGGAACCCGAAATTATCAGCGCATTTTCTCAATCGATGAATTTCTCACTTTCTTTGCCCGGATGGCATTCGACAAATCCTTTTTACCTCATTGGGTCACCAGCCGGAAAGTGCTGATGTCCTTGTTTCTCATTCTGTCTGCCTATGTTTTTCTGAATGGTAACTGGCTGAAAACAAGGTATCCATTGCAAATGGATGCCAACGGTTACTATATTTACCTACCTGCTTTTTTTGTGTACGACGACATGGCAAACCTCAGGTTTGTGGATGGGATGCCAGAACAATTTGACAGGAAGTATTTTCTCTATAAAAATGGTCGGGGCGGATATCTGAGTAAATACTCTCCCGGAATAGCCATACTTGAAATTCCGTTTTTTCTGGCAGCTCATTTCCTCGCACCCTCTTTCGGTTATCAACAATCGGGGTACTCCCCGCCATATCGGTTTGCCATCGCCATATCCACCATCTTCTTTACTTGTCTGGCATTCTGGATTCTGGCCATAATCTTATCCCGGTATTTCAGTCAGATAATTGTGCTGACGACCATCATTTTGTTATTTCTGGGTACCAATATTTTTTTTTATGGCGTATTACAAGCTGGTGTTACGCACAACTACTTATTGTTTGTTTTCTGCCTGATGCTTCTATTTCTGGACAATTGGTGGCGTGGAAAGGGATGGCAGTATTTTGCCTTTGCCTGTGCTTGTGTGGGCTTCAGTGCCTTGATCCGTCCAACTGAAATCCTGACAGGATTGGTTCCCATTGGATTTTTGTTTCAGAGATGGAAGAACATAGGTTTTGGGATGAGTCAGCTATCGCAGTTTGCAAAAGAGTTTATTGGTGGCGTTGTAGCATTTCTGATTTTCATATTTCCGATATTTTTATTCTGGAAGTTTGCCACTGGTAGTTGGGTGGCATATACCTATGAACAGGAAGGATTTTATTTTGACCGACCTTCCCAGATTTGGTATGGCTTATTTGGCTTTAGAAAAGGCTGGTTTGTTTATACACCAATGGCTGCGTTGGCAATGTCTGGTCTGTGGCTATTGCATCGTGATCAACGAATGAAGGGGATTTTTTCCGCCATCATGTGGTATCTGCCGTTCAATATTTTCATTGTCCTAAGTTGGTATTGCTGGTGGTATGGAGGTTGTTTTGGGCAAAGAGCATTCATACCGGTTTTTGGTCTCCTGGCCTTTCCTTTAGCTCTGGTTTTGGAGAAAGCGGTTCGTGCAAGAATTTTGGTTTACGCCTGTGCCGGCAGTTTCCTTTTGCTCAATATCTTTCAATCATTTCAATACCAGAGAGAAATTATTCATATGGATGCCATGACCTGGAAGTCATACGCCTATGTGTTTGGTAAGTGGAAACTCACCGACAAAGAGATTTTACAGCGAAATGCTTTGCTTGACCGACCTGATTATCTCCAGCGAGGTAAAAAGCTGAATGAATACTTTAAGTAGAGAGTTTAGTCTGGTTTCATCTGGAAACTGCAATAGAATCAACTAACATTTTGATTGGCTGACTAACAAGTAGTTTCTATTGCGTAGCATTAAGAAAATCATAAAGAGAATTTATGATTTTCAATCTCTTAGCCTATTTCAAATTCCTATTTCGGAATTTGGATTGAATTGGATGACATTTCCATTCAGAACAGTTCGGTTAGTGAATTTTCGTCATTTGGATTTTGGTGGCAAGAGCATAGAAATCATGGATGTTTTTTTGAATTGGTCAGAATTGGTTGCAAATAAGGTTTTAGCCGTGTCTTGATTTCAACTGGCTCGGTATTTGCCGCGGCAGATGATTGGGATTATGCTCAGATCGGAATTCATAACTTCCATAAATTCAGCATTTTGATTTCCCTTTTTCATTAATTATTGCGAGCCGAATTTTTCCGGAACAACTCTGGTTTTTTTACATATAATAGTTTACTTTTGCAGCCCATTTTATAAACAGGGGACGTGTTCCTCACTAATTCAAAACCAAATGGTTAAAATACGACTTGCCCGCCGAGGCAGAAAAAAACTGGCGATGTTTGACCTTGTAGTCGCAAACGCCACAGCGCCACGAGATGGCCGATTTATCGAAAAACTGGGTACCTACAACCCAAACACCATTCCAGCTACCATCGTTCTACAGGACGATAAAGCACTGACATGGTTGATGAACGGAGCTCAGCCAACTGATACTGTACGTGCCATTCTTTCGTACAGAGGTATCCTTTACAAGAAACACCTTCAGATTGGTGTGAATAAAGGAGCTTTGAGTCAGGAAGATGCCGATGCAAAATTCGAAGCATGGAAATCTGGAAAAGATTCCAAGATTTCTGGACGTGTTGACAATCTTGCCAAAGCGAAAGCTGATGCAACTAAATCACGTCTCGAGGCTGAGACGAAAGTGAATGAAGCACGAATTGCGGCCCAGGCTGCAAAACAGGCTGCTGAAATTGCAGCTGCAGCTCCTCCGGTAGTTGAAGAAGTTGTTGCTGAAGTAGTAGCCGCTGTTGAAGCTCCTGCTGAAGAAGTAGTAGCCGTTGTTGAAGCCCCTGCT